>NZ_JBITIB010000017.1:0-188144 GCF_044458565.1 Streptomyces sp. NPDC050433
TCCACCACCCGACGCAGATGCTCCGGAGTCGTACCGCAACACCCCCCCACCAACGACAACCCGTACTCACGGACAAACTGCTCCTGCGCGTCCGCCAGTCCCTCGGCATCGAGCGGGAAGTGCGCCCCGTCCCTGGTGAGCACCGGCAACCCGGCGTTCGGCATGCACAGCAGCGGAATACGGGAGTGCTGGGCCAGATAGCGCAGATGCTCGCTCATCTCCGCCGGGCCGGTCGAGCAGTTCAGACCGATCATGTCGATGCCCAGCGGCTCCAGCGCCGTCAGCGCCGCACCGATCTCCGACCCCAGCAGCATCGTCCCCGTCGTCTCGAACGCCAGCGAGCACACCAGGGGAAGGTCTGCCCCCAGAGCATCCATCGCGCGTCGCGCCCCGAGGATCGCGGCCTTGGTCTGGAGCAGGTCCTGCGTCGTCTCCACCATCAGCGCGTCCGCACCGCCGGCGATCAGCCCCTCGGCATTGCGCTGGAAGCCGTCGCGCAGCTGGACATACGGGGCGTGGCCGAGGGTCGGCAGTTTCGTGCCCGGTCCCATCGAGCCCAGCACCCAGCGCTCCTGCCCGGTGGAGGCGGTGAATCTGTCGGCGACCTCACGGGCGATACGCGCTCCCGCCTCCGACAGCTCGTAGGCACGCTCGGAGATGTCGTACTCCCCGAGCGCGGCGTGATTCGCACCGAAGGTGTTGGTCTCCACGCAGTCGACCCCGACCGCGAAGTACTCCTCATGCACCGAACGCACAATGTCCGGACGCGTCACATTCAGGATCTCGTTGCAGCCCTCCAGGTCCTGGAAGTCCGCCATCGTCGGATCCTGCGCCTGGAGCATCGTGCCCATCGCCCCGTCCGCCACCACCACACGGGTGGCCAGCGCCTCACGCAGCCCTCTCATGCCGTCAGCTCCCTTATATGCGGCAGCAGTTGGGCGACGCACTCGATGCCGTACGCCGTCCGGATCCGGTCGATCAGCGGCTCCCGGTACAGCCGGTACTCCTGGGTGCCCACGTAGTCGAGCACCGTCGCCGCTATCGCGCAGCCGAGCTGCGCCGCGCGTTCCTCCGGCAGGCCCCAGGCGGTGCCCGCCAGAAAGCCGGCACGGAATCCGTCACCCACGCCGGTGGGATCCACGACGCCGGGAACCCCGACCGCCGGCACGTGCACCGGCTCCCGTCCGTGGCGCATGATCCGGGTCCCGTCGGCGCCGTGTGTGGTGACCCAGCAGCCGACGCGCCCCAGCACCTCGGCCTCCGTGAGCCCGGACCGCTCACGGAGCAGGGCCGCCTCGTACTCGTTGGTGAACAGCCATCGGGCGCCGTTCACCAGCTCAAGGACTTCCCCCTTCCCCAGCCGTGCCAGCTGTTGCGAGGGGTCGGCGGCGAACGGGATGCGGAGCCGCGCGCAGATCCGGGTGTGCCGGATCATCGCCTCGGGATCGTCCGGGGAGATGAGGACCAGCCCCAGCCGCCCGACCCGTTTGATCACCGCGCCGAGGTCGATCTCGCGTGCCTCGGCCATGGCACCGGCGTAGAAGGTGGCGATCTGGTTCTGTGCCCGGTCGGTGGTGCAGACGAATCTCGCCGTGTGCAGCTCGTCGCTGATCCGTACGGAGTCGGTGTCGACTCCGTGCTGCTTCAGCCACACGCGGTACGGCTCGAAGTCGCCGCCCGCCGCGCCGACGAGGACCGGCCGCAGTCCGAGCAGCCCGAGCCCGAATGAGATGTTCGCCGCCACTCCCCCGCGGCGGATCTCCAGCCGGTCCGCGAGGAACGACAGGGAAACCCGGTCCAGCCGGTCGGCCAGCAGTTGGTCGGTGAACCTTCCGGGGAAGGTCATCAGATGGTCGGTGGCGATGGAGCCCGTGACGGCGATCCGCATCTCAGTCCTCCACGGCCTGGCGCAACACGGCCTGGCGCAGCGCGTCGGCGCGGTCGGTGCACTCCCAGGTGAAGTCCGGGAGTTCGCGGCCGAAGTGGCCGTACGCGGAGGTCTGGGCGTAGACCGGGCGCAGCAGGTCGAGATCGTGGATGAGCGCGGCGGGCCGCAGGTCGAAGACCTCGCCGATCGCGGTCTGGATCCGGTCGACCGGTACGGTCTCGGTGCCGTACGTCTCCACGAAGAGGCCCACCGGCTCGGCCTTGCCGATCGCGTAGGCGACCTGCACCTCGCAGCGCCGGGCGAGCCCGGCCGCGAGGACGTTCTTGGCGACCCAGCGCATGGCGTACGCGGCCGAGCGGTCCACCTTCGAGGGGTCCTTGCCGGAGAAGGCGCCGCCACCGTGCCGGGCCATTCCGCCGTACGTGTCGATGATGATCTTGCGGCCGGTCAGGCCGGCGTCGCCCATCGGGCCGCCGATCTCGAACCGGCCGGTGGGGTTGACGAGCAGCCGGTAGCCGTCGCTCTCCAGAGAGACGCCCTGTTCGGCCAGCGCCTTGAGCACCGGCTCGACGACGTCAGCACGGATGTCGGGGGCCAGCAGTCCGTCCAGGCTGATGTCGGCGGCGTGCTGGGTGGAGACCACGACGGTGTCGAGCCGCACCGGCCGGTCCCCGTCGTACTCGATGGTGACCTGTGTCTTGCCGTCCGGACGGAGGTACGGCAGGGTGCCGTCCTTGCGTACGTCGGTCAGCCGGCGCGCGAGCAGGTGGGCCAGGTGGATGGGCAGCGGCATCAGCTCGGGCGTGTCGTCGCAGGCGTAGCCGAACATCAAGCCCTGGTCGCCCGCGCCCTGCCGGTCGAGTTCGTCGCCCTCCTTGCCGGAGGTGTCGACCCCCTGGGCGATGTCGGGCGACTGGGCGCCGATGGAGAGGGACACACCGCAGGACGCGCCGTCGAAGCCCTTGGCCGAGGAGTCGTAGCCGATGTCGAGTACCGCCTCACGTACGAGCGCGGCGATGGGTACGTAGGCTTCCGTCGTCACCTCCCCCGCTATATGCACCTGTCCGGTGGTGATCAGCGTCTCGACCGCCACCCTGGCCGTGGGGTCCTGGTCGAGCAGGGCGTCGAGGATCGTGTCGCTGATCCGGTCCGCGATCTTGTCGGGGTGTCCCTCGGTGACGGATTCGGAGGTGAAAAGCCGTCGGCCGCCCATCTCAACTCACCTCCGTCGTACAGAAGAAGTTGCTCTCTATGGCGGCGAGGGTCCGGACGGCGTCGACCTCCAGCGTCTCCATCTCGATCGAGCGTCCGCTCTGCTCCTCCAGGAGGAAGACGAACTCGACGAACGAGAGGGAGTCGATGAGGCGGTTCTCGATCAGGTCGAGGGTGGGGGCGATGTCCTCGCGGTCCGGGTGGCGCTTGAGGATCCAGTCCTTGACCTGCTGAAGTCCTTCGTTCATGGCGGTTCTCCTTGTCGTACGTGCGGTGAGTGCGGTGAGTGACTGGGGCCGTGAATCGGGCGGTGAATCCGGTTCGGGCTCGGGGCCGAAGGGGTCGCCCAGGATCGGGGCGGCGACGGCGACGGCGTAGTCGACGTCGTGACTGATGCTCACGGTGATCTGGGTGATGCCGGACTCGGCGGCCATGTCGGCCGCAGCGCGGTTGAGTTGAACGACGGGCCAGCCGCCGTCCGCACGCCGCATGACGATGTCCAGCCAGGGCAGGACGCGGTTGCGGACCCGGAGGGTCTTGAAGGCCGCCTCCTTGGCCGCGATGCGTCCGCAGAGGCTCAGGACGTCGAGTCCGGTGGACGTGGTGCAGTCGGCCAGTTCGCCGGGGGTCAGCATCCGGGCGAAGAATCGCTCACCGTGGGCGTCCAGCAGCCGCCGTACCCGGATGACGGACACGATGTCCATGCCGAGATTCGCCCAGCCCAGGCCGCCCGTGGCGGCGGTGGGGCGGGCCGGCACGTCAGGTCACCGGCCCGACCCGCGCGAGTCGTGCCGCGGCGGAGCGTACGGCTTCGGTGGCTGTCGCCCAGTCGCCGTGCCGCAGGGTGAGGGCGGAGAGCCAGCGCTCAAGACCGAACGCCACACAGCTGGTGAAGGCGGGTCCGCCGGTCTCCGCGAGGCTGATGGAGCAACGGTCGCCGAAGAAGTTCCGATGGGTGTTGACGGAGGCGATCGCCAAGTCCTCGTAGAGGAACTCGTATTTGACCGGTGACAGGCGCTGCAGCAGTGCCTTCGATCCGTCCTTGTCGAAGAAGGGGTCGGTGGCGGCCTCCTTGCGCAGCGGCAGGTCGACGGCCTCGGCGAAGGCGGTGATGCGGTCGGTGAACGTACAGAGGTGGTCATCGGCGTGTCGCTGGCTGCCGATGGCGACGATCTCCCGCATACGGAAGGCGAGTTGGCGTCGCAGACTCTCGTACCGCTCCTCCTTGCGGAAACACCAGCCCACCACGGTCACCAGGGTGTCATCGGTGAGTTGCCGGCCCTCGTGGTCGAGGTACACCCCGTAACAGGAGGCGGACGGCAGGCCGAGGGCGGCGGGCTGGAGCGCGCCGCAGGGGAAGCAGCCGGACTCGGCGCAGAAGGACTCCTGGTCGCGGCGTCCGAGATCGAGCGGGGCAGCGAGTACCGCCTGGTGGGGGAAGTTGTCGTAGTAGTCGAGGCGGGCGAGGTCGGCGGCGGGAAGCAACGGCGGCATGGTCTTCGCGTGGGCGCCGGCGGCGAGGCCCCATCCCTCGAAGGTGTCGTCGAGGAGGCGCAGCAGGGCCGTTCCCTCGGGGCCGAGTGAGGGCAGGCCGTGCGGTTCGCCGGGCGATCCGGATGAATTCGGCGAGCTGATCGAGCCGCTTGAGCCGCGCTCCGCGGTCAGGGAGGTACGGGTCATGGTGGTGTCACCTCTCGGTTCAGACGACCGGCAGGGTGTCGTCGGCGAAGATCCCGGTCTTCAGGAAGAAGGCGAGCGGCTTGCGGATGGCCTTGCGCTCGTGGGCGCGCCGACGTTCGTCGGCGATGAGGGCGGACCGGAAGGCGAGCGGGTCGGTGATGCCTGCGTCGCGGTAGACGTGCGGGTTGTAGAGGGAGTTGACGCTGAAGACGACGTAGCGCTTGAGGTACGCCTCCACCTCGGCGAGCCGCTCGGGGCTGACGACTTCGCGCATGCGGGTGTGCAGCAGCGTGACGAGTTCGCGGCCGAAGGCGATGTGCCGGGACTCGTCCTGGTGGTGGATGCGGTTGACGCCGCGGATGGTGTCGCAGAGTGTGGCGTCCCGCGCCATGCGGCTGTTGTAGTGGTCGACCAGTTCCTCGAAGAACAGCACCCGGGCGAAGACCAGGAAGTTCTCGACCTCGGGCTCCCAGACGGAGTCGGCGGACCGGGGGGCGGCGGATCCGTAGATCTTGCCGCCGTAGCGGCGGCAGAACTCGGCGAAGAACCACATGTGTTCGTTCTCCTCGCCGATGAAGTGGTGGAAGAAGTCCGAAGGGATCTCGAAGCCCGGTGTGTGGATGCGGCCCACCACCTCGATCAGCAGCTCGCGGATGCCGTGCACATTGAGGCTGTAGAAGTTGATCGACTCCCACTTGGAGAGCTTGTGCAGTGTGGGTTCGTCGAGCTGATCGAAGAGGGGGGTGCCGTACGGGGTGAGCAGTTCGGGGGTCATCCAGAGGCGGTCCTGGTCGAGCCGGTCCGGCCACCGGAACTGCTGGTAGGGGTTGTAGTAGTCCTCGATGGACTTCTCACTCAGCCGCTCAAGGACTTCCATGAAGCGGTCGGTGACGGGCAGGGCTGTGGCGGCCATGGTCTGTCGCTCCTGATTCGTCGGTCGTATGCGTCCGAGCGGGCGGCGGGTTCCGGCGGCCCCTGTCGGTGGTGACGCATCGTCAGGGCCGTACCTCGTACACGGCGTTGACCGCCGTCTCGGTGGCCCTGCGCCAGCGGGTGAACCCGGCCTCACGCGCGATGGCGCGGAAGGCGGACTCGCCGGAGTGGTTGCCGAGGGCGTGCGGTCCGCGCTGGGCGACGGCGACCGGCAGGCACATGACGGCGGAGAGCGCCATGAACATCCGCGCGGCGGGGGTGCCGGTGTCGATGTCGGCGGGTGACACATTCGACTCGACGAGCATCCAGGTGCCGTCCGGATCGAGGGACTTGTGCACGTGCTCCGCTGCGGCCACCGGGTCGCCCATGTCGTGCAGGCAGTTGAAGAAGGTGACCAGGTCGTAGCCGGCGCCGGGGTAGCCGTCGGCGGGCGCCGTCTCGAAGACGACGCGGTCGGACAGCCCGGCGTCGTCGGCGAGTTGGCGGGCGATGGCGATGGCCTCTTCGGAGTAGTCGAAGCCGTACACCGTGGTGCGGGGGTACGCCTGGGCGAGCAGAAGTGTGGTGTGGCCGACTCCGCAGCCGACGTCCGCGACCCGCCCGCCGGTGGCGAGCTTCTCCGTTACGCCGTGCAGCGCCGGCAGCCAGTCCGGCAACAGCCGGTGCTGATAGGTGGGTTCGAAGAAACTGCCCATGCCGGTGTCGAGCGCGGCGTCGTGCTCGGCCCAGCCGACGCCGTCGCCTGTTCGGTAGGCGTCGACGAGCAGGTCCTCGGTGGCGTACAGGGCCTTGAGGGCGGTGAAGAATCCGGCGGCGTACGTGACCGCGTGGGGGTCGGCGAGCACCGGCGCGTGCTCCGGGGGCAGGGTGTACGTCCCGGCGGACGGATGCCGCTCGACGTACTCCACGCTGAGCTGGGCGTGCAGCCACTCCTCGGCGTACCGCTCGGTGATCCCGGTCAGTTCGGCGAGCCGGGCAGGGGTGAGCGGGCCGTGCTCGGCGAGGGCCCGGTAGAGGCCGAGGCGCTCACCGAGGGCCACGGTCAGGCCCCGGACGGCCGCGGCGGCGTCACCGATGACGCGCTGGTGGAAGTCGGCGGTGGTGGCGGTGGTGCCGGGCACGCTCATGCGGCGTTCTCCTCGCCGGTCGGCAGGTGGCAGGTGAAGAGGAAGGAGCGGGGTACGCCGGGCACCTCGCGGGCCGGTACGGGATACGGCCAGCGGCCGAAGTCCGCACCGTCCTCGCCCGGTTGCCTGACCTCGTCCACGGCCCAGCCGCACTCGGTGAGGAGCCGTTCAGGCGTCTCGGTGCCGAAGAGCCAGGGGTTGCCGTCCTCCGCGAGTGCTTTCATGAACGGGCGGGACAGCGGATTGCGCAGGGCCGCCCGGCTGATGACATCACCGAGCAGGACGGAGCCGGCGGCGCTGTGCGCGGACAGGGTGGCCAGCAGGGCACGTACGGCCCCTTCGGGGAGGAAGAACAGCAGCCCTTCGACGACCCACAGGGTGGGTTCCTCGGCGCGCCAGCCGGCCGCCTTGAGCCGCCCGGTCCACTCCCGCGTCAGGTCGACGGCGACGGTGCGCCGTTCGCGTCCCTCCGGCGCCGGCTCGTCGGCGAGCATGGCCGCCTTGGCCTCCAGCAGTGCGGGGCGGTCGAGTTCGTACACCGTGACGCCGTCCGGCCAGGGCAGCCGGTAGAAGCGGGTGTCCATGCCGGCCGCGAGGAAGACGACCTGCCGGATTCCGCCGTCGCCGACCGCGCGTGCGACGGCGCGGTCCAGGTAGGTGGTGCGGATCGCGAGGAAAGGCACGGTGCCGGCGCCCGCGTAGCGTTCGAGCAGGTCGAAGCCGACGGTGTCGGCGACGGTGCGCGCGTACGGATCGGCGAACAGCCCGTCGTCGCGCTCGGTCTCCAGGGCTCGCGCTGCGGCGGTCCACTGGGCGGTGCGGGATACGGCCTCCACGGAAGGCCCCCTTCACTTGGTCGGGATGGAGCGGACGGCCGTGTTCAGCTCTTCCTGCCGCAAGCGACCGGGTCCTCAGCCGCGGATATCGACGCGGACGCCGACACGGGGGTTCGGGCGGAGGGATCGGCGGGGCGCCGCCGGAAGATGCTGTGCAGGATCATGCTGAACACGACCGTCCCGTCGGGTGCCACCAGCTCGCAGCGCGGCTGGACGATGCCGGTGGCGGGGCTCATGAGCGAGGGGCGCGAGCCGAGGATCTCGATCCGGGCGGTGAGTACGTCACCGGGGCGAACGGGTCGGTGGTAGCGGATTTCGTCGATACCGGGCGAGCCGGCGCAGGCGCTGTAGGTGAGCAGTCCGTCGACGTAGCGCCGCATGAAGAGCGAGGCGGTGTGGAAGCCGCTGGCGATCAGACCGCCGAAGGCGGAGCGCTCGGCCAGCGCCGGGTCGATGTGGAACGGCTGCGGGTCGTAGCGCCTGGCGAACTCCAGCACCTCCTCCTCGGTGACGGTGACTGAGCCCAGTTCATGGATGTCACCCGTGCGGAAGTCCTCGAAGTAGCGCATGCCACGCCCCCCTTGAGCCGAAGAGTCAGCTTTCCTATCACTCCCCAATCTACGAATGGCTCGTTTATTTTGTCAATCCAAATCTAGCGCGGAGTCAGATTGCTCGCAGCGCCTGCTCGATGTCCTCCCACAGGTCGTCGGCGTGCTCGATGCCGACGGACATCCGCACCGTGCCCGCGCCGATCCCGGCCGCGGCCAGGGCGCTCTCGCCCAACTCACGGTGCGAGGTGGAGGCCGGGTGGGCGACCAGGGTCTCCACGCCGCCCAGGGAGAGTGCCAGCCGGGCCAGCCGCACCTTCTCGATGAAGGCCCGCCCCGCCGCCCGGCCGCCGTCGAGCTCGAAGGAGAGCAGCCCGCCACCGCCGGTCAGCAGCTTCCGGGCCACATCGTGAGCGGGATGCGAGGTGAGCCACGGCCAGCGCACGGCGGCGACGGCGGGATGACCGGCGAGCCGGTTCGCGAGAACTTCGGCGTTGGCACAGTGCTGCCGCATGCGTAACGGCAGGGTCGGCAGTCCGCGCAGCGTCAGCCACGCGGCGAACGGGTCGGCGCTGGCGCCGAGTTCGACGGTGCGCGGCCAGACCCGGTCCCGCAGACCGGAGTCCGCGAAGACGGCGGCGCCCCCGAGCACGTCCGAATGCCCGGCCAGATACTTGGTGGTGGAGTGCACGACGACGTCCGCGCCGTGCTCGACGGGCCGGCAGAGCACGGGCGAGGCCAGCGAGTTGTCCACGACGCTCAGCACATCGCGCTGCCGCGCCGCCACGAGGAGGGCCGGGAGGTCGGGCACCTGCCCGGTGGGGTTGGCGATGGTCTCCAGATGCAGGAGACGGGTCGTCGGCCGCACAAGAGTCTCGAACTCCCGCACGTCGTCGCCTTGCAGATAGTCGACCTCGATGCCGAACCGCTCAGCCAGGTCGGCGAGTACGGCGAACGTCCCGCCGTACAGGCAGCGTTGGGCCAGCACATGGTCGCCGGGCTTCAGCAGGGCGAGCAGCACCCCGCTGATGGCCCCCATCCCGGAGGCGAAGGCGATCGCGGAAGCGGCGCCCTCCAGCCCGGCGAGGGTGTGCTCCAGGGCGCGAACGGTGGGGTTGCCGCGCCTGGTGTAGACGTAGCGCCCGTCAGGCCCGGCCATGGCGTCGGCGAGCGCGTCGGCGGACTCGAAGGCGAAGGCCGAGGACTGCACTATGGGCACGCTCAGTGGCCAACTGCCCGTTTCCATGGGGTCGTTCACAACGTGTACGGCGCGCGTCCGGATGTCCATCGGCGAGTCTCCTGGGGGTGGGCGGGGCATCACGGCCATCGGTGGCCGAATGGACGCCCAAAGTACCCCCATGGGGTATAGCACGGAAGGAGTGCGGCTCAGATCTGTTCGCCGGGCCGTCACGGACTGTCGCCCTGCCAGTCCCACCGCCGCGCGTCACCGGCACGCGGCCCGTACCCGGCGCGCCCGCCCGGCCCGTACGCCCCGATCTCCGTGACGAGCATCGCGCCGGTGCCCAGCTCCTCATCCGTCCAGCCGGTCACGTCCAGCAGCAGCCCGTCCAACGGCCCCGCGCACAGCTCCCGGTACGCGCGCCCCTGCCGGGGCCCCGGATCCGGGTCGTCGTGGTCGGCGCCGTACACCCGCCGCCGCATCAGTTCGTCCATCAGGGCAGCATCCCAGCCACCACTGACAGTGGATGTCGCCTCAGGGGTTCATGGTGGCTTCCATGAACGTGACCGAGCGGGGGTCGCGCGGGTCCGCGGTAAGGTCTTCGCCGCCGAAGACCGGGAACCGTCCGCCCCGCGTACCGGCGCGCGGCGCCGACGTCGGATTCGAGGAACGCCCCGGCGAGAGCGGGCACTCCGGGATACAGCGCGGGATCACATACGTCGGCATCCGCCGGCAGCGCGATCGAGAAAAACGCTCTACGCTCATGGAGCGTGACAGGATGTGATCACGGCTGTCATGGCCGGTTTTGGCCAGGATCATGGAGTCGCCAGCAATGGCCCGAACCGCTCGAACGCGTGGCGGAGCGAAAGGAAGAGGTGTGCGGTGAGTCGTGCGCTGATCGTTGTCGATGTGCAGAAGGACTTCTGCGAGGGTGGCAGCGTCCCGGTGAAGGGTGGTGCGGACCGGGCCGCCGCCATCGCCGATCTCGTACGGGCCTCGGCGGGCGGCACGTACACGCGGATCGTCGCGACGCGGGATCACCACTACGATCCCGGCGATCACTTCTCGGACCGTCCGGACTACCAGAACTCCTTCCCCGTGCACTGCGTGGCCGGCAGCGAGGGAAGCGAGTTCCACCCCGACTTCGCGTCCACCGCGGCCTCGGAGGCGGTGGACGAGGTCTTCTTCAAAGGCGCCCACTCCGCCTCGAAGAGCGGTTTCGAAGGCGCGACCGAGGACGGTACGCCGCTGGCCGACTGGCTCCGCACCAGGAACATCACCGATGTCGACGTCGTCGGTATCGCGACCGACCACTGTGTGAAGGCCACCGCCCTGGACGCCGTCGCGGCGGGCTTCGCCGCACACGTGCTGCTCGACTACACCGCGGGCGTCGCCCCCGACACCACCACCCAGGCACTCACCGAGATGCGGCAGGCAGGCGTCGCGCTCACGGGGCAACCCGTCCTCCGCGACTGAGACGGGAGCAACGGCCGGTCGTTCGCCGTCAGCGTGAACGGTTGTCGCCGGCAGTCGTGGCGGGGAATGTGACGCCATGACCCTTTCCATCGCGCACCTCAGCGATCCGCACATCACGACCGGCATGCTGGCGGGTGGGCCGGCAGCGGGGCTGAGCCGGGCACTCGGCCGCGTTCTCGCGCTCGATCGGCGGCCGGACTGCGTGGTGATCACCGGAGACCTGGTCGACCAGGGGCGGCCGGACGGATACACCGCTCTGCGGGAGCTGATCGAAGGCTTCCCACTGCCGCTGCACCTGGTGGTGGGCAATCACGACGATCCCGCCCCGCTGTTGGACGTGTTCGGCGGCACCGGCCTCCTCGGCGGTGCGCGCCAGTCGCACTATGCGGTCGACCACCCGGAATTCACCATCGTTGTCCTGGACTCGCAGGTGCCCGGCGCCCCCGGCGGCCACCTCGGGGCGGACCAACTGAACTGGCTCGACGAAGTCCTCGCACGCAGGCCCGACGTCCCGGCGCTGGTCTGCCTGCACCATCCACCGATACCGATCGGCATCCCCTTCCTGGACGGGATGCGGCTGTCGGACGGCGAGGCGCTGGCCGAGGTGATCGCCCGTCACGCCAACGTCGCCCGCGTCCTGGCGGGCCACGTGCACCGCCCTGTCACCGCCCCTTTCGCGAACAGCACGCTCACCGCCGCTCCCAGCACCTATCTCCAGAGCGGCCTGGCCCTGGTCGAAGGCGTTCCCAACTATCTCCCGGAGCCCACGTCCTTCCTGCTCCACGCTCTCGCCGACGCCACGTGGGTCACCCACACCGTCCCCGTCAGCCACGCCGCCGCGGCGATCGCCCGCTTCTAAGCCGTGTCTGACAAATCCCGCCTGGCGCGCCTGCACTACCCGACGGGCCAGTCTCCGCGCCCCGCCAGATCCAGCACCAGAGCGGCGATGTTCCACGCATCGTCGTCGCCCCGGTGGTGCCGGCCCTCCAGCGGGAGGCCGGCCACCTTCAGGGCCCCGGCCATTCCGGGGCGCCGCCGCAGGCCGTAGGAGGTGGTGAAGGAGACCTTCGCGTTGGTGTGACGGTGGCCGAAGGGGTACTCCGTGCCCGTCTCCCGGCACTGGCGGGTGAACTGGTTACGGTCGTAGTCGCCCCAACTGGCCCACGGCAGCGGGCCCGTTCGGTGCTGGGCGGCCAGTGTGCGGCACGCCTCGGCGAACGGCAGACCCCCGTCCACCTCGCCCTGCGTCAGCCCGGTCAGCTCCGTACAGAACGGGCTCACCTTCGACCGGTCGGGGCGTACCAACAGCCGGTGTTTGGCGAGGCGTTGCCCGGCGCGCAGGTCGACCACGGTGAGTCCGATCTCGATGATCTCGCTCACCTGGCCGGGCGGCGGCTGTCCCTCCCAGCATGTCGCTTCGACGTCGACCACGTTCAGCAGGTACTCGCCCTCGTCCATGAGGAGTGAGCGTAGAAACCGCCGGGCGCCAGGTCACCCGGTTTTCCCGCGACACGGCTGTGCGTCAGCCCCCGCTCTGGTCCCGGCGGCGACGGGCGACGAGGACCGCACCCGTGCCCACAGCCACCGCGGCGGCGGCACCGATCGCGATCGGCAGCGTGGAGGAGGAGCCGGTGGCCGCCAGGTCGCCGTTGGTCGTCGGCTCGTTGCCACCGGTCGACGAGGAGCCGCCGGTCGAGCCTGTCGTCGACTCGCCCGACGAGCCGGTCGACCCACCGCCGGTCACGTCCAGCGTGATGTCGGCCTTGTCGTTGGACTTGTCCGGGTCGAACGGGCGCGCGTCGGTGCTCAGCTTCACGGAGCCCTTGGCGTCCGGTACGTGCTTGTCGATCTTCAGCTTGATCGTGTAGGTCTCGCCGCCGTCCTCGTCGACCCAGCGCTGACTTGTGCCGCAGGCCAACGCCTTGCCCTTGGCCTCGCAGAACCCGTCGGGCTTGACGACCGACGTTCCGGCGGGAGGTGTGATCAGGACCTCGACGAGCGGGTCACCCTCCCTGGGCAGCACCCAGGCCGGGCCCGCGTTGGCGAACGTGGCCTTCAGCGTCACCGTGTCGCCGACCTCGCCCTTCAGGGCGGCTCCCGTCACCTGGTAGTCGGCCGTGTTGACCGAGGTGACCGGCACCTCGACGATGTCCTTCGTGTCGCCCCCGGCCGTACCCTCGACCAGCTTCACCGCCGGTGCGGTCCCGGCCACCGGCTGCGTCGCGGATTCGTCCAGCTCCGGGTCGGTCTCCCAGAGAGTGATGCGCAGGTCGTCGTTGAGCGCGCTGGGCAGCGCCTTGATCGCCAGCCGCTTCTCGGGCGCGTACGTGACGCCGGGCTCCACCGCCTGGTCGAACTCGCACACCACATTGGACTTGGCGGTCATCTCGTCGTAGGAGGGGACCTGGTGGGTCTGGCAGTTGGAGGGGATGTCCCCGTAGCCGAGCCCACGGGTGACGGAGTAGACGACCCAGACCGTGTCGACGGCCTTGGTGCCCTTGTTCATCACGGTGACCGACTGATCGAGGCTGCTGCCCGGCTTCACGCCGTCGATCGGGGCGATGTCCCCCAGAACCAGAAGGGGTTCGGTGTCATCGGCGAAG
Organism: Streptomyces sp. NPDC050433; assembly: GCF_044458565.1. Lineage (NCBI taxonomy): Bacteria > Bacillati > Actinomycetota > Actinomycetes > Kitasatosporales > Streptomycetaceae > Streptomyces > Streptomyces sp. NPDC050433. The sequence continues at coordinate 13,484 of NZ_JBITIB010000017.1, forward strand.
GCGGTGGGAGCCGCGCACAACGCGACCAGGCCGGCGGCGCTCAGCGCGGCGACGGCGGATGCGGCTGCGGCTGCGGCTGCGGTACGGGAGTTACGGCGGTTACGCGGGGGGTTAGGCATCGAAAGAACCTCTGCATGGCGGTGGCAAACGGACGGTGTCCTCCGGGAGAACAACGTTTCGCCCAATAAGACACCTGTCGATGCCGAACGGTTGCACGTGGCCGCTCCGGCCCGAGCCGGCCGACTGCTGGCCCCTGGCCCGTACCGACGGCTTCTGCGACGCTGAAGGATGCGCGAATGCTGGCTGTGCGGTGATCCGGTGGACGCCGGGCAGGTGTACCGCGTCGAGTTGGAGGGAGGCCGCGGTCCTCGGGCCGTGGACATCCCGAGTTGCGCGGACTGCGTGCGGCGTGGCCGGAGATCGCGGCACTGCTGGACGAGGGTTGGTGGCTGAAGGACTACCGGCCCGACCACGGGCAGGGGCCCGGCGGTCCCTGACCAACGCGTCAGGCCGGCGCCGCGTAGACGATGAGGTTGTTCACCGGGTGCCCCTGGGCGTCGAATTCGCCGTCACAGGTGATCAACCGCAGGGTGGGGTCGTCCGTGTCGCCGTAGACCCTGGCGGTGGGAAAGGAGTTCTTGCTGACGCTCTCGGTGCCTGTGACGGTGAAGCGTGCCGACTCACCCCGGCTGTTGCCGACCGTGATGTCCGCGCCCTTGGTGAGCTTCTTGAGGTCGTGGAAGACCGCCTTGCCGAACCGGGTGTCGTTGTGGCCGATGATGACGGCGGCGCCCGTCTCACCGGGGACGGCGCCGCCGGTGTACCAGCCCGCGGTCATGCCTCTCTCGGCCGGTGGCACCTCGACGGTGCCGTCCGCGTTGAGGCCGAGTTCCATCAGGGGACTCTTCACGCCGATCGAGGGGATGGAGACCTCGGCGGGAGCCGCGGGCTGTCCAACTGCCTTCGAATGACGGGGTGCAGGGGTACTCGCCCCGGTGGCGGAGGCCGGGGCGGTCATGTCCGGCGCGGACGAGCAGCCGGTGAGCGCGATGAGCACGGCCGGTACGACGAGAGTGAGGCGAGCAGGGGGCACAGCGGGGCTCCTGAACAGGGCCGAGGGGCCTGTGGTTCGACCGGGCGGGACGGGCGGGTGACGGCTGTGGCGCCGCCCGGCGAGGGGCGGCGCCACGCTCACGCCGGGTCAGATGTCGCCGCGCGCCGCGGAGCGGCGACGCAGCACGACCGTGCCGGCGCCCGCGAGCAGCAGCGCTCCGGCGGCCGACCCGACGAGGGCGGTCGTTCCGGAGCCCTCGGCCGGGGCCGGGGCCTCGCCGGCGGCGACGCCGCCCCGCGGGGCGTTCTTGACGGCTGCGGCCTTCTTCGCGGCGTCCTCCTTCGTCCTCGCGTCGGCCGCGGCGTCCTTCGCCGACTCGGCCCTCTTCTTCTCCGTGGCCTTGTCGACAGCCTTCTTCTCGGCCACCGACGGGGACGGCTTCGGCGTCCCGACGGAGGCGACGGCCGCGGAGACCGGGAGGAGTATCGCTCCCGCCGCGACGGCAGGCAGGACGACGAGGCGCAGGCGGTGGCTGTGAAGGTGGGTCATGTACGGCTCCAGTTCCAGCCCGACTTCGGAAATACCTGGATGCCGAATCGCATCAGGTTCCGGGCAGGCCTCCAGGCTCGCGGCCACTTGTGAAGAAGCTGTCAGAGCGTCATGTCGATCGCATCAGGGCCGGACGGTGCGGCCGGCAACCGCAACGTGAAGACCGCCCCCTGCCCCTCGGTGCTCGCCACGCTCGCCGTCCCGCCCTGCGCCTCGGCGAGCTTGAGCACGATCGCCAGGCCGAGGCCGCTGCCACCGGTGCTCCGGTTGCGGGACTTCTCCGCCCGCCAGAAGCGGTCGAACACATGCGGAAGGTCGTCCGCCGGTATACCCGCGCCGGTGTCGGCGACCTCCAGAGCCACCGCGTCACCGTCGCCGGTCAGGTACGAACGCAAGGTCACCCGGCCCCCGGAGGGGGTGTGACGTACCGCGTTGGAGACGAGATTGCTGACCGCCTGACGCAGCCGGACCGGATCCGCGTGCAGCGACGGTCCAGGTCCGCCGGGCTTCTCCGCGCGGACCGTGAGTGTGACGCCGGCGGTCTCGGCCGGCCCCTGGTACGCCGCGGCGACCTGGCCGAGCAGATCGTCGGCGTGCACCGGCTCCGGCCGCAGACGCAGTGCGCCCGCGTCGGCCGCCCCCAGGTCCCGCAGGTCGTCGATGATGTGCTGGAGCTGGACCGCTTCCTCAAGGAGCGAGGAGACGAACGCCGGGTCGGGATCGGCCAGGCCGTCCTGTGCCGCCTCCAGCCACCCCCGGATGTTGCTCAGCGGCGTACGCAGTTCGTGGGCGACATCGCTGACCATCACCTTGCGCTGGTCCTCAAGCCGGGCACGGTGTACGGCCATGTCGTTGAAGGCCGCGGCGAGCCGTCCGATCTCGTTGTCCGGGCCGACCGGAACCGGCGCCGTGTCCAGGCCCTCGCGCATCCGCTGTGCGGCGCCGGTGAGCGCGTGCAGGGGCCGTACGAGCCGGGCTCCGGCGATCACCGAGACGCCCACGGTGAGAGCCAGGACGAGGGCCGTGACCCCGACGATACGTGCGGTGTTCGCCGGTGAGAGATCGAGGCCGGGCACGCCGACGGCGCGGGTGCCGTCGATGAACAGCAGTGCGGGTGCGGCGACATGGTCGGTGAGCTGCTCGCGGCGGGCGCTGCCGACGCAGGACGCGATGGCCCGGTCGTACGCGCTGTCGTGGGGTCCCACCACTCGGGCCCGGGGCGCGGCGGCGGCAGCCGCGGCGGTTTTCCTCTCGGTGTCCGTCAACTCGGCCGCCGTCTTGCTGGTGCCGGCGTCGGTCGCAGGACGCTTGACCCGGTCGTACCCCCGGTCCCAGGACAGGTCCAGATTCAGTGTCACGCCCGCCCGGCCCTGGCGTTTGAGACAGGCGTCGGCCAGATCGTCGAGTTCGTCGAGGGCCTTCTTCTCCGTCGGGGTGGGGCCCGACTCGGTTGTCAGGCACTTGAGTTCCAGGTCGCGGTCGGTGTTGTTGCTCACGAAGTCGACACCCGGCCGCCCGGTCGGGCTCTCGACGACATCCGCGGCGATGCCCACGCTGTTCAGGCACTGGACGTCTCTGGCGATGACCTGCCGCAGCTCGGTACGTTCCTTCGCGGGCAGCCGGAAGGGGCCCACGGCCCGTGGATCGACCCGGTCAGCACCGGCCGGCATGGCGTCGGGCACCAGCACGGTGTCGACGGACAGCGGATCGACAACGGCCGACGCCTGAGCCGGCAGCGGCTCGGGGGACGGAGTACCGGCGGAGTGGTCGGCGGCGTCGTCGGCGGAGTCGTCGGCCGAGTCGAAGAGGGGCCGCCGGTTCTCGGTGGTCAGCACGATCCGGCGATCGGATGTCCGGGCCAGCTCGCGCACGGTGTCCTCGACGCCTTCCCAACTGGAGTGGGTGGCCGCGTACCCGAGCAGGGTGTCGTAGATCTTCGCGTCGGAGACGAGGTCCTGGCCCTGCTCCTGACGGATCGCTCCGGAGGTCGTCTGCACCGCGAGCCAGGCCGTGGCGGCGACCGCGCACGACGCCACGAGCACCGACACGGTCAGCAGCCTGCCGAGCAGACTCCTGCGCAGCGGCAGCCGCGGCGTCTCCCGCTGTCGTCCTCGCCACAGCCGCTCAGGCCGACGCACGGCGTGCCTTCTTCTCGGGGTCCGTCAGTTTGTAGCCGACGCCGAACACGGTCAGCAGCCGGGCCGGGCGCCGTGGGTCGTCCTCGATCTTCTTGCGCAGATGCATGACGTGCACATCGACCGTGCGGTTACTGATGTACTTGTCGAAGCCGTGCAGTTCCTCCAGCAGCCGCTGCCTGCTGAAGACCCGGTCGGGCTCCATGGCCATCGCGGTGAGAATCCGGAACTCGCCGGGGGTGCACACGATCGCTGTCCCGCCGACCGTCACCTCGTGCCGCGCGGGATCGACCCTGAGCGTGCCCACCTCCAGCACCTCGTCCTCGACTGCGGCGGGCGCGGAGGCCGAAGTGGCGGCGCCGGGCCGCCGGTTGCGGCGCAGCAGTGTACGGACGCGGGCCGTCAACTCCCGCGGACTGAACGGTTTCGTCATGTAGTCGTCCGCGCCCAGATCCAGCCCGAGCAGCAGATCGTCCTCCGTGCTGCGGGCGGTCAGCATGAGCACCAGCACCTCCCGGCGCTCGGCGCGCAGGATCCGCACGACGTCGAGGCCGTCGGTCCGGGGCATCATCACATCGAGGACGACCAGATCCGACTCCCCGCGCCGCACCTCCTCAAGAGCGGCCCGGCCGTCCGCCAGCACGGTCACGGCGTGCCCCTCGTGCTCCAGATAGCGGCGCACCAATTCGGCCTGTTTGGCGTCGTCTTCGGCAACTACGATGTTTGCGCACACGCGGTCGATCGTAAGCACTTCCGCCGGGCACTGGACACCTCACCCCTCGCCTACCGGCACGCCTTCACCGGTCGACGCGGGCCGTGAATCTGACCTCGACCAGCAGTTCGGGGAAGGCCAGTCGTGACGTGCCGATCATGGTGCTCGCCACCTGGGGATCCGGGCGGCCGTACGCCTCCTTGCGTACCGGGCCCGCCGCGGCGTCGCCCGCGTCGGCGTCCAGTACATAGATGACCTCTTCGACGACATCGTCCAGCGATGCGCCGAAACGGTTGAGCAACTCCCCCGCGTTGGCGTAGCACTGGCGCAACTGATCGCCCATGTTCGTGTAATCGGTGACCCGTCCGTCGTCGTCGACCGGCGCGGGGGCGACAAGTTCCGTGCCGTTGTGTGCGACCTGACCGGAGAGATAAATGGTGTCGCCGCGCTTGACCGCCTGAACGTATCCGTAGCTCTCTTCCCAGGGGACACCGAAGCTTTCGACATGATCCCGGTCCGCGTTGCTCATCGTGCTCCGATCATCAAGAAATGAGTTCCGTCACGACGGTACGGAGCGGGGTCGCGGTGAGCCAGGCCCAGCCGTGCCACTTGGCGCAAGGATCGTGCCGAACCGGGCTCCCGGCCGAGCGGTCGCGCTCGTGGGCTATCCTGGCCGGGATGCGCGGAGGGGTGGAGTGTCGTTGAAATCCGGCGAGGCAAAGCTAGTTGTCGCGATTCTCGCGCTGCCCCGGCTGTACGCGCTGGACGTCAGCATTCCGGCGTATGTGTTTGGCCGGCATCCGGGTTATCAGGTCTTTGTGTGCGGGGACCATGACTTCGACCCGGTTGACGACTCCGGTGACGGGTCGTCGCAAGTCCTGGCCGCGGATATCAGGCCGACCCACTCGCTCTCGGATCTGGAGTACGCCGATGTTGTCGTGATTCCCGGCTACGAGAATCCCCAAGACCCGATTCCGGAGAGCTATGTCGTCGCGCTGCGGAGCGCTGTCGAGCGGGGTGCTCGTACCGTCGCCGTCTGCACGGGAGTTTTCGCGCTCGCGGCGAGCGGAGTGCTGAACGGAAAGACGGCAACGACGCATTGGGAATACACCGACCGGCTTCGCATGATGCATCCGGGAGTCGATGTCGTGGAGAATCTGCTGTTTGTCGAGGACGGGGCCATTCTCACCTCTGCGGGCGCGAGCGCGGGAATGGACGTATGTCTCCATGTCATCCGGACCGATTTCGGGGTCACCGCCGCGGACGGTGTGGCGAAGGATGTCGTCAGCTCTCGGGTTCGCGGTGCGAACGAGCCGCAGTACAGGGACGGTACGACTCCGCCCCGTGCCGATCTGCGTGCGACCCGGGAGTGGGTGATCGAGAACATCGGTTCGCCGATCACCGTCCAGCAGATGGCGGACCACAGCCTGCTCTCACGGAGAACCTTCATTCGGCGTTTCTCGCGTGAGACGGGATTGCCACCCATGCACTGGGTCGCCCGGCAGAGGATCCTCGGTGCGCGCCGGCTGCTTGAGAGTTCCGACTGGTCCGTCGAGAGAATCGCCGGGGCGACGGGTTTCGGCACGGCCTCGAATTTCCGGACCCTCTTCCGGCGAGAGTTGGGAATGACGCCGACCGCCTACCGGACGTCGGTTTCTCACCCGGACGTCTGACAGGGGTCGCGGTCTCTCCCACGAGCCGGCCTCGGCCTGCGGACGGCCAACTCCGGTGGATACGCTGCCGTTCAAGGACGACGAGGATCACCGGTGCGTCCACATCGAGGATGTGCCACAGGCATCCCTCACATGTCCGGCGCAGGTCATCACCCGTCACCGACTGACAAGCGGAGGAATCCCGTCATGACCGGCACCACGGGCACCACCGGCACGAGCGACGACACCTGGATACGTGCTCCGCACCCGAATCCCGGCAGCCGGATGCGGCTGGTGTGTCTCCCGCACGCGGGCGGCGCCGCCTCCTACTACTCGCCGATGTCGGCGGCCCTCGCCCCGGACGTCGAGGTGTTGTCCGTGCAGTATCCGGGGCGGCAGGACCGGCGGCACGAGCGGCCGGTGGACGATCTGCATGTGCTCGCGGACCAGGTCGCCGAGGCGGTGGAACCGTGGACCGACCGGCCGTTCGCGCTGTTCGGCCACAGCTACGGGGCGCTGGTGGGGTACGAGGTGGCGCGCCGGCTCCGTGCGGCGGGCCACCGCCCGCTCGCGCTGTTCGCCTCGGGCCGCCGGGCGCCGTCGACCCATCGCGACGAACGTCTCCATCTGAAGCCCGACGCCTCTCTCATCGCCGAACTCAAGGCGCTGGACGGCACGGTGGGGGCGCTGCTGGACGACGAGGAGATCGTCGCGATGATCATGCCGGCGCTCCGGGCGGACTACCGGGCCGTGGAGACGTACGTCCACCGGCCGGGCCCCGAACTCGACATCCCCGTCGCGGCCCTCATCGGCGACGAGGACCCGAAGGTCACCTCGCAGGAGGCGGCCCGATGGCGTGAGCACACCACGTCGGACTTCTCGCTGGAAACCTTCTCGGGCGGCCACTTCTATCTGGCGGACCGGCTGAAGGAGCTGACGAGCAGCCTGAGGCGGCGGCTGGACGGAGTGACGCGGAACCAGACGTAGGCGCTTCCACAGACCAGCGCCGGTGCGGCCACGAGGACGAAGCAGAGGGACAACGGCAACCGGCCCACCAGCAGGCCCACCAGGGCCGTACCGCCGGAACTGCCCGCGTTCAGCGCCGTGTTGACCCAGGCGCCCGCCCGGGTCCGGGCATCCGGTGCGGCTGCTTCGTCCGCGATCAGGTAGGCGGTGGTCAGTGCCGGGGCGACGAAGAGCCCCGCCACGGCCGCCGCCGCGCCGAGCGTGTACACGTTCGGCGCGAGCCCCGCCGCTGCCAGCGCGACGCCGAGTGCCGCACAGATCACGGCGAGCCTCGGCCGGGCGGCCGACCGCCAGGAGACGGCGCCGTTCGCCAGTCCGCCGACCGCGCTGCCGGCCGAGAGCGCGGCCAGGATCCATGCCACCGCGCCGGGCCGGTGCTGTTGCTCGGTGAAGGCGATCGCCAGCAGGTCCAGCCCGCCGAGACAGAGCCCGACCGCGGCGGCGGCGAGTACCGGCTGCGCGAGACCACGCGGTCCGTTACGGCGCGAGCGCGCGCCCCGCGCCCTCGGTCTCCCCGTCCGCACCGGGAACGGCACCGGCGACAGGGCGAGCGCGACCGTCCCCACCAGCACCAGCGCGGCGCTGACCGCGACTCCGGCCGCCGGTTCCGCGTACGCCACCAGGACCCCGACAAGCAGCGGACCAACGACGAGGAGCAGTTCCTCGGCGACACCGTCGAGGCTGTACGCGCGCTGCAACATCCGCCGGCCCCGCAGGAGTTGGCCCCACAGGGTCCGCATGGTCGGTCCGAGCGGCGGCGTACAGGACCCGGCGCAGGCGGCGAGCGCGCCCAGCAGCGCGGCCGAGGCACCGGCCGTACCCGGAGTACCCGACGTGCCCGCCGTGACCGCCCCCGGCTGCTCGCGAGTGACGAGGGCGAACACCGTCAGCAGCGCGGCGTACACGACGGCCATCGGCACGAGGGCCCGGCGCGGACCGTGCCGGTCGACCAGGGCGGCCCGAGCGGGCGAGAGAACGACGCTGGTCGCACCGAACAGGGCCAGCGTGGTGCCGGCGACGGCGAAGGAGCCCGAGGCGTCCTTCACCGCCAGTGCGAGGGAGAGCGAGACCGTTCCGTAGGAGAGCCGGCCGAGCAGGGCGGCACCGAAGGTGCTCAGGGCATGCGGGGTCCGCAGCACAGCGGCGTACGAAGACATCGGTGTGGTGTTCCTCGGGGAGGGCGGCGCGCGTTCGGGCGCCGCGGCCGTACAGGGACGCCGAAAGACCGCGACGCAACAGCCGTCGCGGTCTTTACGAGGTCCTACGCACGGAAGAGGAACACGGGGTCACGGTAACAGCGAGCGGGCCGGGGCGGGCGGCGGCGGAACCGCCTCGCGCCGCCTCCGGCCCGCCGCGTCACGCGTTGGGGTCGAAGGGGATACCGGCCGGCTTGGCCTTCTGCAGATGGCCGTTGAAGTTGCCGTCCTTGAGGCCGAAGACGGCACTGCCGAAGTCGGCCTGGCTCAGGTTGTCGCGCAGCCCCGCCGGATATCCGTTCCAGCCGACCAGCCGGGGGAACTGCCAGGTGCCGTGGTGGTTCTCCGGCGGGTCGTCGTTGCCGTTGGCGGCGCGGAAGGCATGCGTCCCGATGCCGTCCTTGTGGTAGACGACCTTGGCGTGCGTGCCGTCGAACCGGATCTGGTCACGGGTGTGGATGTCGAAATCGCCGTGCGCGGAGGTGGCGACGTACTGCACCTGGTCGTTCTGCACCCACACCACGACATGCTCCCAGTCGTGGCGGTGTCCGCCGAGCCCGCTGCCGGCGACGGCCTGGTCCTTCTCGAAGTAGAGGCCGTACATGATCGCGCACCAGCCGTTGTTGCACTTGGACCGGGAGTATCCGTTGGTGTTGTCGAGGTCCCAGGAGTCACGGCACTGGCCGTTGAGCGCACCGCTCGGGTTGAGGCCGGGGTTGATGGTCCCGTCCTGACCGATGGCCGGGGTGGGGTAGCAGCCGTCCGTGTCGTAGTCGAACGCCGGCTGGAAGGTCTGCTCCAGTCCGTCCGCGTTGGCGGGCAGGGCGCTGGGAGGATCGGCCAGAGCGCTGCCGGGAAATGCGATGACCAGCGCGAGGGCACTGCCAAGGGTGAATGAGACCTTGCGGATGCGCGAGCTTTTCTTCACTGCGTCCTCCTGATCGACCGCGGCGTGGGGGCGTCGGTCATTTTGACATGCTCGGTTCAGCTTCTCCGTCTCTTGTTGACATACCGAGCGTGTGGAGGTGTCGGCGCGGTGAAAGACCAACCAATAGAGGGCGCAGACGAGTTGTGAAGCGAGGCCCGGCCCCCGGTCGGGGGCCGTGACCCCGGCCGTCAGGCCTTCAGTGCCTCGGCGATCGACCGGTCCAGCGGCGTCGTCGGCCGGCCCGCCAGACGGGACAGGTCACCCGTCGTACCGACGAGGAGTCCGCGTTCGATGGCCTTGTCCACGTCCACCAGGATCCCGGCCATCGGTTCGGGCACGCCCGCGCCCGTGAGGATGCCCAGCAGGGTCTCACCGGGGACGTTGTTGTAGACGATGGTCCGGCCGGTCTGCCGCGACAGCTCCGCCGCGTACTCGGCGAAGGACCACGCCGTGTCGCCGCACAGCTCGTACGCCCTGTTCAGGTGCCCCTCGCCGGTGAGTACGGCGGCGGCAGCCGCCGCGTAGTCCGCGCGGGCGGCGGCGGCGACGCGGCCTTCGCCCGCCGCGGCGACGACAGCGCCGTGCTCCAGCACGGGGGCCAGGTTCTCGGTGTAGTTCTCGGTGTACCAGCCGTTGCGCAGGAAGGTGTACGGCAGCCCCGACTCCAGGATCAGCCGTTCGGTGACCTTGTGTTCGGCGGCCAGTTCGAAGTCGGCGTCGGGGCCGCCCAGTACACCGGTGTACGCGAGTTGCGCCACCCCCGCCGCCCGCGCGGCGTCGATGACGGCGGTGTGCTGCGCCACTCGGCGGCCGACCTCGCTGCCGGAGACGAACAGGACGCGGTCACCGGCCCGGAATACGTCCGCAAGCGTCTCGGGCCTCTCGTAGTCGGCGATCCGTACCTCGACACCGAGCGCCGCCAGGGGCGCGGCCTTCTCCCTGTCCCGCGCGACGGCGGCGATCTCACCGGCCGGCACGTCGGCGGCCAGCAGGGATTCGATGACGAGACGGCCGAGGTGTCCGGTCGCTCCGGTGACGACGATGCTCATGGGTGCCCTATCCATTTCATGTGGTTTGCCATGGTTGGCATTACTTCGTGATCCGCTTGATCAACGATATGTTCCACACTTACCGAGAGGAAGTACCCACCTTGAAGTAAGGTACCGGAATGGACGAAAGCGCGCGCCCCCCTGACGTCAACCGGCGGATGTGCCCCTCTCGGCTCGTACTGGAACATGTCACCAGCCGTTGGGGCGTACTGGTGCTGGCCGCCCTGCTGGAGCGCTCGTACCGCTTCAGCGAACTGCGCCGCGAGGTCGAGGGAGTCAGCGAGAAGATGCTCGCGCAGACCCTGCAGACCCTGGAACGCGACGGTTTCGTCCACCGCGACGCCAAGCCGGTCATCCCGCCGCGCGTGGACTACTCGCTCACCGAACTCGGCCGCGAGGCGGCCGAGCAGGTGTGGGGACTGGCGCGCTGGACGGAACGGCGGCTGGACGCGGTGTTCACGGCCCGCGCGGCGTACGACGAGGCACGCGCGCCCGCGAGGCCCTGAGGCACCCCAACCTCCCCGCCCTTACGCGCCGTTGAGACGGATCCACCCGTCCCAGCGGCGCGTTTCCTCGGGCGCTCGGGGCATCCCTCGCGCTTTCCGTCGAGGTCACCCATCTTTTGATGAATCATTAGAAAGTTCAGGAGATTCGTACCGAACCTCTGGACAGTCCCCACGCGGCGCTCTAATGTCTCGGCCCACCGAGACATGTGTTTCGTCGCCGTAACACCGCAGCCGATCGGCGCTCACTCGAACGCCCTTCACCTCACGAGTCTTTCCACGTCTCTCCCCCCATGGCCGGGCCACCGCCCGTCACGAGGCGCTGCGCGACCGCCCCCACAGCGGCCGTCGCAGACGCACCGTGCAGCACCCCCGTCGCAGAACGGGGAACCGGCCGGGTCTCCGACCCTGCCGTGACCGCAGCTGAAGGGAAGCGACATGAAGATCCGTACGTTCGTCGCCACGGCCTCCCTGGTGCCATCCGGGAGCCTGGTGGCGTTCTCGGGCTCCGCCCAGGCCGCTCTCCACACCACGTGTGTCGGTGACGGCGCTGCCGTGACCGTCAGCAACGACCTGGCCGTCCCGGCCGGGAAGTCCTGCACGCTCACCGGTACGAGAGTCAAAGGCTCGGTGACCGTCGAGTCCGGCGCCACCGAGGGATTCGTCTACGCGGGCGCCTCGTACTTCGGCGGCAATCCGGCCGTCACCGACAACACCGCGAACGCCGTGCTCGACAACGCGATCGTGCGCGGCTCACTCACCGCGACCGGCAACAACCCCGTCCTGGTCGTGGGCGAGTTGGCGCGTGTCCGTGGCGCCGTGACCGGGGAGACCGCAGGACCGTCGTCCGCCGGCTCGGCCAAGAAGGCCGCACCCCAGGACCGTGGCGCCGCCCTCGCCGAGAAGGCGGCCGAACGCGCCGCCGCGGCACGGGCCGACGCCCACGAGGCGGGCAGATCCAGCCTCTGACCCATGGCGGACAGGCCATGTCCGCCCCCTACTCCTCCCCGCAGACGAGTACCGGCAACCGCCCCGTCGCCGTACCTCGTCACTCCGGACCGCTCGGCGCTTCCCCTCCCGCCGGCACAGCCGTCACCCCCCGCCGCGGCGCACCGCCGGTAGCAGCACCTCCGGCAGCGCGCCACGGTTCAACCCTCATCGCCCCATCCCCAGGAGTGACCGTGAGCCATATTCGCAAGTCGTTCGATCGCAGGGACTTCCTGCGCGCCACCGCCGGCACCACCGTGGCCATCGCCGCCGCATCCGTCACCGGGGCCGCCGCGACCTCGGCCGCCGCGGCGCCGGGCAAGCCGAAGAAGAATCTGTCCATCCCCAAGGACCGCATCGGCATCCAGCTCTACAGCATCCGCGACAAGGTCAGCGCCCTCGGATTCGGTGTCGTCCTGCCCGAGTTGGCCCGGATCGGCTACAAGGAGATCGAGTTCGCCGGATACACCCAGTCCACCTCCATCCTGGGCAGGCAGATCACCCTCCAGGAGATCCGCACGCTGCTCGACGACAACGGGCTGAGCGCGGTCGGCAGCCATGTCGGCATCGGCAACTTCCGGTCCAACCTCCAGGGCGAGCTGGACGCCGCACAGATCCTCGGCACGCCGCACGTGGGTACCGCCAACGCGCCCACGAACGACAACACCGTCGCGGGCTACCGTGCCGCCGCCGACGAGTTCAACGTCTGGGGCGCCGCGGCGACGGCGCGCGGTCTCAAGCTCTACCAGCACAACCACGCGGGCGAGTTCGCGTTCGCCACCGACCAGCCGTCGGTGCGGCTGTACGACGTGTTCCTGAAGAACACCGACCCGCGCCATGTCTATCTGGAGCTGGACGTCTACTGGGCGTACGTGGGCCAGTACCGCTGGCCCGGATTCGACCCGGCCGAGTACGTGCGCAAGCAGCCGTACCGCTACCCGCTGTTCCACATGAAGGACGGCGACGCCAACGCGGCGAACGCCAACGGCTTCGACATCGTCGAGTTCGGTGCCGGAGACCTGCCGTACGAGAAGTTCGTCCGCGACATCGGGCCGCGCGCCTCGCACGTGGGCATCTGGGAGCAGGACACCGCGCCCAACACCCTGCCGAATCCGCCGGGTTCGCTCGGCGCGGCGGAGCGCAGCTTCACGGCGCTCAAGGGACTCCTCGGCTGAGAGGGCTTCCCCCGAAGACAGCCGGGCACCTCCGCGCCCGGAGGCGCCCGGCTGTCCCCTCCCCTCCTTACCGCCAGCGATCGAGGAGACGCATCACCGTGCACCGCACCCTGAGACACCTGATCACAGGGGTCCTGCTCGTGGCACTGCCCGCACTGGGCGGTGTGGCGCTCGCGCCCGCCGCCCAGGCGCATCCGGGCCATGAACACGCCCTGGACTGGTCGAACTACGAGAAGGTCACCCTGACCAAGGACACCGGCGAGCCGATCGACCTCGCCGTGCTGCCCGACAACCGCGTTCTGCACACGGCCCGCAACGGAGACGTACGGCTCACCGACCCCGGCACGGGTGTCACGAAGGTCGTCAACCACGTCGACGTGTACCAGAACTCCGAGAACGGGTTGCAGACAGTCACCCTGGACCCGGACTTCGCCACCAACAAGTGGGTCTACCTCTACTACTCGCCGCCGCTGAACACCCCGGCCGGCTCGGCGCCGCAGACGCTGCCCGCCGGGCAGACGGACGCGTACTGGAAGCAGTGGGAGGGGTACGACACTCTGACCCGCTTCAAGTGGACCGGCGACAAGCTCGACCTCTCCACCGCCCAGGAGATCATCCGGGTCGACGCCAACCGCGGCCAGTGCTGCCATGTCGCCGGTGACGTGGACTTCGACAGCAAGGGCAACCTCTACCTCTCGACGGGCGGCAACACCCCGGCGTCGGGCCCGAACGTCAGCGGTTACACCCCGATCAACGACGCGGCCGGCTACAACCCCGGTCTCGACGAGCGCCGTGGCGCGGGCAACACCAACGACCTGCGGGGCAAGATCCTGCGGATCAACGTCCAGGAGGACGGCAGTTACACCATCCCGGAGGGGAACCTCTTCGAGCCGGGCACGGCCAAGACGCGTCCCGAGATCTTCGTGATGGGACTGCGCAACCCCTTCCGGCTGGCGGTGGACAAGAAGACCGACGCCGTGATGTGGGGTGACTACGGCCCCGACGCGGGCACCGCCGACCCGAACCGCGGGCCGATGGGATACGTCGAGTGGCAGACCACGACCAAGCCGCTGAACAGCGGGTGGCCGTTCTGCACGGGTGACAACACCAAGCCCTACCGGGACTTCGACTTCGCCACCCTCACACCGGGACCCGCGTTCGACTGCGCGAAGCCGGTCAACGACTCCCGCTGGAACACCGGTCTGACCGAGCTGCCCGCGTCCGCGCCGGCCACGCTCTGGTACGGCGACAAGGACAGCGACCAGCCGTGGCCCGAGCTGACCGCCTTCCGCGGCCCCGGCGGTCCGGGTGGCCAGGCCCCGATGGGCGGTCCGGTCTACCGCTACGACGCGGAGAACCCCTCGCCGGGCAAGTTCCCCGAGTACTGGGACGGCAAGGCGTTCTTCGGGGAGTTCTCCCAGGACTATGTCGCCGCGCTCGCGCTCGACGGTCCTGACGGCCCGGTGAGCAAGCTGGAGAACGTGCTGCCGAACAGCGAGCGTTCGCAGAACGGCATCCCGCAGTGGGACAACCCGATGGACCTGGAGTTCGGCCCGGACGGCTCGCTCTACGTCCTGGACTACGGCGACGGCTTCTTCCGGCAGAACCCCGACGCGGGTCTCTACCGGATCGACTACGCCGAGGGCAACAAGGCGCCCACCGCCGTGATCAAGGCCGACAAGACGTCCGGCCAGGCACCGTTGGAGGTCTCGTTCAGCGCGACCGGCTCCAGCGACCCGGAGAACGGTGACCTCACCTACCAGTGGGACTTCGACGGCGACGGCACGTTCGACGCCACCGGGCCCACGGCCGACCGCACCTATACGGACAACGGGCAGTTCCAGGCCCGGCTCAAGGTCACCGACCCGCAGGGCAAGTCGGGTCTCTCCAGCCGACAGATCACCGTGGGCAACACGGCGCCGACGGTGAAGATCACCTCACCGCCCGACGGCGGGTTCTTCAACTGGGGCGACGCCGTGCCGTACGGCATAGCCGTCGACGACCCGGAGGACGGCACCACTCCGGACTGTCCCAAGGTCGCCTGGACCTTCGGTCTCGGGCACAACCAGCACGGGCACCCGGTCAACAGCGGCACCGGCTGCACGGGCGGCGTCGCGACCCCGGCCGACGCGGGGCACGGTGACACCGAGAACGTCTTCGGCGTCCTCGGCATCACCTACACCGACAAGGGCGCGGGCGGCGTGCCGCCGGCCACCGGTGACGCCCAGGTGGTGCTCAACCCGGCGCTGATGCAGGCCGAGCACTACGACTCCGCCGAGGGCGTCACGGTCACGGACGACACCACGGCGTCCGGCCAGCGCAAGCTGACGTCCTTCGACGCGGGTGACTGGATCGCGTACGACCCGGTGTCGTTCGCCGGGATCAACGGGGTCAAGACCCGCGCGAGCGGCGCCGGAACGCTGGCGCTGCGCTGGGGCTCGGCGGACGCGGAGCCGTTCGCCACGGTGCCGGTGCCGGCAGGTGAGGGTTGGCAGACCGTCACCACCGCACTGGACAAGGCCCCTTCAGGGACCGGCGAGGTCTTCGTCACCACCTCCGGTGGTGTCGAGCTGGACTCGCTGACCTTCCAGGGCGTGGGCGTCGCGGACAAGACCGCGCCCAAGGTCACCGCCACGCTCGACCCGCCGAAGCCCAACGGTGATGACGGCTGGTACACCGGCAATGTGTCGCTCGCGGTCGCGGCGACCGACAACGGGACGGTCGCCAGCCGTCAGTACTCGGTCGACGACGGAGCGACCTGGCAGTCGGCCAACGCGGCCGTCACCCTCTCCAAGGAGGGCGCCACGACGGTCCGTTACCGGGCGACCGACAACGGCGGCAACGTCTCCGAGGTGGGCTCGCTCACCGTACGGATCGACCGCACCGGTCCCACGGTGACGGCCACCGGACTGGAAGCCGACGGCGTCTACGGGGACTCCAAGCGCCCGACGCCGGTCTTCTCGGCCGAGGACGCGGTCTCGGGCGGGGCGAGTGTGACGGCCACGGTGGACGGCAAGGCCGTCGACTCCGGCCAGGCGCTGGAGCTCTGGCGGCTGCCGCTGGGGAACCACGACCTCACGGTCAAGGCCCGCGACAAGGCCGGCAACACCACCACGAAGACGGTGGCCTTCACCACCCGTACCTCCTACGCGGACATTCGCGCGCTGATCACCCAGCTGCGGGCCGACGGCCTGATCACGGCGCTGGGGCAGCAGCGGCTGACCGTACGGATCGGGCAGGCCGAGGCGCACGCCAAGGCGGGCCGCACCAGTCAGGCCGCGGCCGTACTGGAGTCGTTCGCCGGTTACACGGCCGACACCGCCCTGGTGCCGGACAGCGCGGCGGGCGCGGCCCTGGCACGGGACGCGCGGGCGCTGAAGGGAGGCGCCACGGGCTGACACCGGGACCGACAGGGCTGCCCCGCCGCCACGCCCCGCTCTCACCGGCGGGGCAGTTCTGTGCCCCGGACCCGGCTCCATGGCGGGACCGGGTCGTGTCCGAGTTCGAGTTCGAGTTCCGCCAACGAGGCGGCAACTTTCGACGTTCTGTGTAAAAGTTGCCGAACGCCACCCCCTGTAGACCGCGTGCTCCCCCGTAACGCCCGCGCTCCGCCCCGCGCCACCTCCCGAAAGCTGTCCGAAGGCGCCCAGAGGAAGTGAGTCCGTGAACATCGAGTACCGCGTGTTGAGTCTGCTGCGCGACAACGGCCCGCTGTCCCGCGCCCAGCTCGCGGACCGGCTGGAGGTTCCCCGCCCACGGCTGCTCGGCGAACTCGACCGGATGGTCGCCGCCGGCCGCGTCAGCGAGGCGGGCCCCGCCGCGTCGCGCGGCGGCCGGCGCTCCACCCTCGTCCAGCTCGATCCCGGTCTGCGGTTCGCCGCCGTCGATCTGGGCGCCAGCTCCGTCGACATCGAGATCACCGACGGCGCGCTCACACCGGTGGCCTCCTGCTCCGAGCCCGCGGACATCCGCTCCGGGCCGGTGGCCGTGCTGGGCCGGGTCAGCGAACTCCTGCACGCGATGGCCGAGGAGGGGCACTACACGCGGCTCGACGCCATCGGCATCGGTCTGCCGGGGCCGGTCAGTTTCCGGGAGGGCGTGCCGGTCTCGCCGCCCATCATGGTGGGCTGGAACCGCTTTCCGGTACGGGACACCCTCGCCCGCGCACACGGCTGCCCCGTCGTGGTCGACAACGACGTCAATGTGATGTCCCTCGGTGAGCAGCACAGCGGAGTCGCGAAGACGGTCGACCATCTGCTCTTCGTGAAGATCGGCAGCGGTATCGGCTCCGGCATGCAGCACCACGGCCGTATCTACCGGGGCGCGGAGGGCTGCGCCGGCGACATCGGGCACGTCCAGGTCGAGGCGGAGGCGGACGGGCCCGTCTGCTCCTGCGGGAACACCGGCTGTCTGGAGGCGTACTTCGGCGGGGTGGCGCTGGCCAGGGATGCCACGGAGGCCGCGAAGTCGGGCCAGTCGCCCGCCCTCGCGGAACGGCTCGCCGAGCGGGGGGTGTTGACCGCCCTGGATGTCGCGGAGTGCGCGGACGGCGGCGACAACACGTGCGTCAATCTCATCAGGGCCGGCGGCCACCGGGTGGGGCAGGTGCTCGCCACCCTGGTCAGCTTCATGAACCCGTCGATGATCGTGATCGGCGGCGGTCTGACGGGGCTCGGCTATCCGCTGCTCTCCGAGATCCGCAGTGTCGTGTACAAACGCTCGCTGCCCCTCGCGACGGGCAATCTGCCGATCGTCATGTCCGAACTGGGCCCGCGCGCCGGAGTCGTGGGCGCCGCGCTCCTGGCGAGCGAACTCAGTTACGGCGGTTGAGGGCAGGCGTGGCCGCACCGGTGAGGTAAGCCACGATCATGTCGCCGAGCATGCGGCGATGCCGTGTGCGGTGCTTCGCCGCGGTGAGATCCCGGCCGAACAGCGCCTCGAACGTGTACTGGTTGGCGATCCGGAAGAAGCAGAACGAGCTGATCATCATGTGGACGTCGATGGCGTCGGCCGAGGCGGTGAAGTCGCCGCTCTCCCGGCCCGCCTCCAGAATGCGGGTGATCAGGTCGAGGGCGGGCGTCCCGAGACTGGCCAGCACCGGTGACTTCCGGATGTGTTCGGCCTGGTGGATGTTCTCGATGCTCACCAGCCGGATGAACTCCGGGTGGGCCTCGTGGTGGTCGAAGGTCAGCTCGGCGAGCGTACGGATCGCCTCCACCGGCTGGAGATGGTCGACGTCCAGGGCCCGTTCGGCGGCCCGTACCTCGGAGTAGGCGTTCTCCAGGACGGCCGTGTACAGCTGTTCCTTGCTGCCGAAGTAGTAATAGATCATGCGCTTGGTGGTGCGCATCAGCGCGGCGATGTCGTCCACCCGCGCCCCGGTGTAGCCACGGCGCGCCAGCTCCCGTGTGGCGACGTCCAGGATCTCCGCCTTCGTCCGGTCGGCGTCCCGCTGGCGTTCCTGGCCGGCCCGAGATGCGGAATGCGAGGTCATGGGGCTCCAGCGGTCGACGCGTTGAGGCTCCATGGTATGCGGTGCGGGGGTTCGGCGAGGCACTACCCGGACGGCTGGAGCGGGATGTGCTGGGCGGCCAGGCGTACGCCGGCGTTGGGCGTGCCGAAGCCGCGGTAGCCGCCGGTCCGCTCGACGACCTCGAAGAAGACCCGCCCGATCGTGGTCGTGTAGAGGTGGACGAATTCCCCGGTCTCGTCCGCGTCGTACATCAGCCCCAGCTCGCGCAGCTGCCGGTGGCGTTCCTCGCCGAGGTCGTACCGCGCCTCCAGGTCGTCGTAGTAGTTGCCGGGGATCGGGAGCAGCGCGTCGGGCACGGTGCGCAGCCGCTCCGCGACCGCCACGATGTCGTCGGTCGCCAGCGCCACATGCTGGAGGGACAGCTCCCGGTCGCCGAGCCGCGCGATGTTGAGGACCATCCGGACCGTTCCGGTGTCGTTGGTCATGGCGCGGCTGCGGAGCAGGCCGTACGGGTCCGCGACGTCGAAGCTGTCGTGCGGTCGCAGTCCGAGGACGGAGCGGTGGAAGAGGACGGCCGCGTCGAAATGGCGCCAGGGGTGGCTGAGCGCGAGGTGGTCGATGCCGGTGACGGGGCCCGCCGGGGGCGCCGCCGGGCTGAAGTCGGCGCGCCACAGGGGCTGTTGGCTGTCGCCCGTGCGGCAGAAGAAGAGCTGGGTGCCGTCGGGGCCGGCCACGGCTTCGAGGGGTGCTTCGCGCGGCTCGCGCTCGCGGGGCAGTACCGGGGACAGGAGCGATCGGGCCCTCAGGGACGACGCCCGCGGGTCGGACGACTCCAGACCGATCGCGGTCAGGGTCGTACCGGCGTCGCCGCCCGGGACGCTGTCCGTGGTCGGCGAGTTGAGCAGGATCCGGGCCTGGTTCTGTTCCCACAGCTCGACCGGTTTCGTCGCGTGCCCTCCGGTACGGGCGAAGCCCAGCCCTCCGAGCAGGGTCGCGAGGCGCTGCCGGTCGTCCGTCGCCAGTTCGGCGAACGCGAACCCGTCGGGCGGGGAGGCGTACGGGAGCGGGGAGGCGGCGCCGCGTACAGGGGCGACGCTCTCCTCCAGCGTGATCAGGGAGCGCATGGCGTCGACGGCGGTGCGTCCGGTGTCGGTCTGCCGGAAGACGTCGTTGAAGACCTCCAGGGACAGCGGCCCCGTATATCCGGCGCGCAGCACATGGGTCAGCAGGCCCGCGAGATCGAAGCCGCCCTGACCGGGGAAACAGCGGTGGTGGCGGCTCCACTGGAGTACGTCCATGGCGAGCAGAGGCGCGTCGGCGAGCTGGAGGAAGAAGATCTTGTCGCCGGCGATCGCCTCGATTCCGCCGGGGTCGGAGCCTCGGGACAGGATGTGGAAGCTGTCGAGGCAGGTGCCGAGTGCCGGGTGGTCGGCCATCCGTACGATCCGCCAGGCGTGCAGATACTCGTTGACGTTCCGGCCCCACGCCAGGGCCTCGTAGGCGATACGGATGCCGTGCCCGGCCGCCAGATCGGCGAGCCGGTGCAGTTGCTCGGCGGCGAGCGTGTCGTCGTCGACGGTCTCGGGTGAGACGTTCGAGCAGACCAGCATCAGGTCGGCGCCGAGCCGCTCCATGATCCTGAACTTGCGTTCCGCACGGCGCAGATTGGCCGCGAGCCGGTCCGGGCCGACCGCCTCGAAGTCGCGGAAGGGCTGGTAGAGGTCGATGCTCAGGCCGAGGTCGGCGGCGCGCTCGCGGATCCGTTCCGGAGGGAGCGGACAGCCGAGGAGGTCGTTCTCGAAGATCTCCACCCCGTCGAACCCGGCCTGTGCGACAGCCGTCAGCTTCTCGGTGAGTGAGCCGCTGACGGACACGGTCGCGATGGACTTGCGCATGGGTACTCCTTCGTCGCTCGGGCCCTCAGGCGGTGACGAGAGTGGTCATGTGGGCGAGCATCCGTTCCGTGTCGGGCTCGCGGCCGGTGAACAGCCGGAAGGCGTCGGCCGCCTGGAAGACGGCCATACCGGCTCCGTCGAGCGTGCGGCAGCCCAACGCCCTTGCCCGGCCGATCAGTTCGGTGACCAGAGGGCGGTAGACCAGGTCGGCGACCCACAGGTGCGGGCGGAGCAGTTCCACGGAGAGCGGCAGGCCGGGGTGGCGGGCCATACCGGTGGGGGTGGCGTGCACCAGTCCGTCGGCGCCGGTGAGGAGTTCGGCGAGCCGCCCGGAATCCGCGGCGCCGGCCCGCGCGGGACCGAAGCGGCCGGCCAGGGCGCCGGCCAGCGCGGCGGCCCGCTCCGGGTCGGTGTCGACGAGCGTCACCCGGTCGACGCCGAGGGTCAGCAGGGCGTGGGCCACCGCCGCGCCGGCGCCACCGGCGCCGAGTTGCACGACTCGCCGAGCCGGAGCGTCCTTCAGACCACGGGCGAAGGACTGGGCGAATCCGCTCCAGTCCGTGTTGTGCCCGATGGCCCGGTCCCCGTCGAAGACCACCGTGTTGACCGCGCCGAGGGCGGCGGCGTCCGCCGACAGCCCGTCCAGGTGCGGGATCACCGTCTGCTTGCAGGGGTGCGTGATGTTCAGACCCTCATAACCGAACCGGCGGGCGCCACGCACCAGTTCACCTGCCTCGGCGGCGCCGAGGCCCAGGCCGTCGATGTCGATGCGCCGGTACAGATAGCGCAGACCGTGATGGTCCGCCTCCCGCTGGTGCAGGTCCGGGGTCAGGGAGGGGCCGATCCCGGATCCGACGAGACCGATGAGGTACGAGGTCATACCGCCGCGCCCTTCGATAACTATGTACGAACTGGTGAGTTACTTATAGCCGACCCGACTCACCTTGTGAAGTCGCCCGAAGCCGCCGAAGTCGCCTCGTTCGCTGGGATTTTCGTCCACGAGGGACCTGTGAAAGACCCCTTGACAGGCCTACATGACGAACTCACTATGTCGACATCAACGACGGACTAACCAGTCCGTGACATAGCCGAAACGCATTCCCGCCATGGCACGGCGCGCAGCCGCGGTGCCCCGAGGGACTGCCCGGTACCGGCCGAGACCCCCAGGACGAATCCGCCCCGTCCGCACGCCCAGGGACACCCGACGAGGAGAAGAACTCCCGTGACCAACCTCGAACCGCCCCCCGCGGGCAGCCCCGAAGAGCACGGCACTCCCCGAAAGGCGGCCTTCGCCGCATGGGTCGGCAGCGCCCTGGAGTACTACGACTTCTTCATCTACGGCAGCGCGGCGGCGCTGATCTTCCCGCATGTCTTCTTCGACGAGTCCGACCCGGCCACCGCGACGCTCCAGTCCCTGGCCACCTTCGGAGTGGCCTACGCGGCCCGCCCGCTGGGAGCGGTGGTCCTCGGACACGTCGGGGACAGGTCGGGACGCAAGAAGATCATGCTGTTCACGCTGATCCTCATGGGCGTCGCGACGTTCCTCATCGGCTGTCTGCCGGGCCGGGACCAGATCGGCGGCCTGGCCCCCGTACTCCTGGTGTTCCTGCGGGTGTTGCAGGGACTCTCGGCGGCCGGCGAACAGGCGAGCGCCGGCTCCATGAGTCTGGAGCACGCCCCGGACGACCGGCGCGGGTACTTCTCCAGCTTCACGCTCAGCGGCACGCAGTTCGGGCAGATCGTCGCCACCCTGGTCTTCCTGCCGGTCGCCGCCCTGCCCGACGAGCAGTTGTACAGCTGGGGTTGGCGCGTCCCGTTCTGGCTGAGCGCCGTCGTCACCGTTCTCGGTTACTACATCCGCCGCTCCGTGCAGGAGACACCGGTCTTCACCGAGGCGGTGGCGGGCGGCACGGTCGAGAAGGCCCCGGTCACGGTGCTCCTGCGGGAACACTGGGCCGATGTGCTGCGGGTGATGTGCGCGGCCGTCATCGCCACGGTCAGCACGGTCTTCACCGTCTGGGCCCTCAACTACGCGACCAGCGACGAGATGGGCCTCGACAAGACGGTGATGCTGTGGGTCAGCATCACCGCCAACACGGTGGCACTCGCGGCCCTGCCGCTCTGGGCGACGCTCTCCGACCGGATCGGCCGCCGTCCCGTCTTCCTGATCGGTGCGGTCGGCAGCCCGGTGATGATGTTCGTGTACCTGGACGCGATCTCGTCAGGCAGCTACACCCTGATCTTCCTCACCGGCATCCTCACGTTCGGGGTCGTCTACTCCGCGGCCAACGGGATCTGGCCCGCTCTCTACGGCGAGATGTTCAGCGCCCGCGTCCGGATGTCCGGCATGGCCATCGGCACGCAGATCGGCTTCGCCGTGGCCGGTCTCGCCGTCGCCTCGGCGGCCGGGATCGCCTCGCCCGACGGCTGGCTGGGGCTTCAGGGGCCGACGGGCGTGGGCATCTTCACGGCGGTCCTGTGCGCCGTCAGCGCGCTCGCCGTCCTCACGGCGCGCGAGACGCACCGCGTCCCGACACGGGAACTCGGGACGAGGCGCGGCGCGGGGACGAGGGAGCCGGTCCGTTAGAACGGGAGAGGGAGGGGGCGGGCCGCGCGCGCCGTCCCCCTCCTTCGGCGCTGCCCGAGTGGCGACCCGGCACTCCGTCGGTGATCATGGCCGGAGCCGGGCGGGCCACATGTGACGAGGAGAGCCGACATGATCGATTCCGCGGACATCCGGGAATGGCGTACGCACAGCGTCGTCGACGCCGACGGGCGCAAGATCGGCTCGCTGGAGTCGGTCTACGTCGACACCCGTACCGACGAGCCCGCCATGGCGACCGTGCTGGTCGGCATGCCGGCCCGGCACCGCCTGGTCTTCGTCCCGCTGTCGGGAGCCGTGGTGGGGCCGGACTACGTCAAGGTCAACTACCTCAAGACCCTCGTGAAGGGCGCACCGTCGATCGGTACGGACGACGTGCTGCCCGCCGAGAGCGAGAAGGACGTCTTCTCGCACTACGACCTGCCGTACGCGCCGGGCCCCAGCGGCGAACGCCAGCTCGCCCGCCGCTGACCGGCCAGGTCCACTCCGGGCAGGCGACCGTGACCGTCTGGAGGATCGGGAAGACCAGCTCACGGCCGGTGGCCCGGGCGCGGGCACGGACCTGGGTGAGCACCACGGCGGGACCCCCGTTCTCGCCGGTGGCGAGGAATTCCTGCTCCACCATGCCGAAGGACTCCCACACGCCGCTCATCGCAAGGAAGAACCGCTCCATACCGTCGTGGCCGCGCCAGGTTCCGCCGTACGGCAGGGCGTCGGCCTGAAGCAGTTCGACCTGTCTACTCCGCCTTGACGAACGCCTTCACGGCCGTCGCCGCGGCCCGCTCCACCAGGTCGACGCCCTTGCTGTACGTGGGCTGTCCGTCGGACAGAACCGCGACGAGCAGCGTGTGGCCGCCGTACTCGACGCGCCCGATGCTGTTGACGTCCCACAGCCCCGTGTCGCTGCGCGGCAGCCAGCCGTTCTTCAGCGCCGGCGTGGCGGCGGAACCCTTGCCGTCGGCGGCGGATATCCCCCACCGCTGGTCCGTCTCGACCGTGCTCATCAGTGACCGCATGTACGCGCGGGAGTGCGCCATCAGCGGGGAGTGCGCGTCACCGAGAACGGCCTCCAGGAGCACCATCTGGTCGGCCGCGGTGGTGCGGGTCAGGCCCCAGTGGCCGTCCTTGTCGGTCTGGGTCGAGGTGAGGCCGAGGCGCTTGTTGGCGGCGTCGAGGCCGTCCGCCCCGCCTGTCGCCTTCCAGAGCGCGTTCGTCGCGGCGTTGTCGCTGGAGCGGATCATCGCGGCGGCCAGCTTCTCCTGCTTCGCGGTGAGGGGAGCCCCGCGGTCCTGGGCGTCGAGCAGGAGGGCGGCGAGTATGTCGACCTTGACGATGCTTGCCGTGTCGTAGGCGCCGGTTCCCCCGCCGTAAACGGTGGCGGCCGGGCCGTTCAGATCCTCGACGGCGACGGTGTAACGGCCGTCACTCGCGGGCAGCGCGTCCAGCGCCGCGCGCATCGCGCTGTCGACACCGCCCGGTGCGGCTTTGACAGCGGCCGGCGCGGCGGCGGCACGGGCCGGTGCGCCGGGTGTGTGGGCCGTGGCGAACGCCGCGCCCGAGGCCGTCACGGCGACGACGAGGGCGGCTGCGGCCAATTGCGGCAGTCTGCGGATTCGGGGCACAAACCGGACATTAGGCAATGCGGGTCCCGGCGGGCAACGTGCGTATCGTCACAGGGGAGACCGGGGGACCGCGCCGCGCAGCGAACCGGGACACCTCGGTGACCAGACGCGACGGGCAACGAACCCAGCGTCACCCCGTGCCCGATGGGCGATCGTCCGGGGGCCCGGCCGGGATTCAGGCCCTAAGCTCGGCCAATGGCCAAGTATTTCGACGTACATCCCGAGAATCCCCAGCGGCGCTCGATCACCGGCGTGGCCGAGAGCATCCGGTCCGGCGCGCTCATCGCCTACCCGACGGACTCCTGTTACGCGTTGGGCTGCCAGCTGGGCAGTCGGGACGGCATCAGCCGGATCCGGTCCATCCGGAATCTCGACGACCGTCACCACTTCACGCTGGTCTGCCAGAACTTCGCGCAGCTCGGTCAGTTCGTGCAGATCGACAACGACGTGTTCCGTGCCATCAAGGCGGCGACGCCCGGCAGTTACACGTTCATCCTGCCGGCCACCAAGGAGGTGCCGCGGCAGCTGCTGCACCCGAAGAAGAAGACGGTCGGGGTCCGGATCCCGGACCATGTGGTCGCCCAGGCGCTGCTCGCGGAGCTGGGTGAGCCGCTGCTCTCCAGCACGCTGCTCCTGCCCGACGACGGCGAGCCGATGACCCAGGGCTGGGAGATCAAGGAACGGCTCGACCATGTGCTGGACATCGTGGTCGACTCGGGCGACTGCGGCACCGAGCCGACCACCGTCATCGACTTCTCCGGCGGCGAGCCGGAGATCGTACGGCGGGGTGCGGGCGACCCGGCGCGGTTCGAGTAGCGGGGCCTGGCCGGTCAGGGCGGGACCGGGGGCCGACCGGCTCGGACCGGCTCTCGCGTCGCCGCCCCGGGCGCGCGCGCTTACGCTGGTCTGACCCGGTCCGACCATGCTCCGGGCCGCCCGCCCGACCCGCCTTCGACCGCGCCGTTCAACCGTCCGCGCGGAGGAAGGAAGTCCTCGCCATGGCGATCGTCTCTCGCGGATTCCACGGCCGAAGGCCCGCTCCCGGCCGGGACCTGCCGCCCGGACAGTACGAGGTCCACGACTTTCCCGTCCTGTCCGCCGGGCCCACACCACACGTGACGCACGAGGAGTGGGAGTTCACCCTCACCACCGAGACCGGCGCCCGGTACACCTGGGACTGGGCGGGGCTGATGGCGATGCCCGGCGAGAAGCCGACGGTGGATCTGCACTGCGTGACGAAGTGGTCGAAGTTCGGCACGCGCTGGGAGGGGGTCTCGCTGGACCTCCTCATGGCGGACGTCGAGACGGCCGCCGAGTTCGCCCTCGTCCACTCCTACGGCGGCTACACGACCAACCTGCCGCTGGAGGACCTGCTCGACGGCAAGGCGTGGATCGCCCACCGGTACGACGGCGAGGAGCTGGCCCCGGAGCACGGCGGCCCGGCCCGGCTGCTCGTCCCGCATCTGTACCTGTGGAAGTCGGCGAAGTGGGTCCGCGGGATCCAGCTGCTGCTCGACGACGAGCCGGGGTTCTGGGAGGGCCTGGGCTATCACTCGTACGGGGACCCGTGGCGCGAGCAGCGCTACCAGGGCGACTAGGTACCGCCGTGCGCCTGCGCTGGCTGGTGGCTGAGCTGGTCGACCGGCGTGCCGAGTCGCCGACGGCCCGGACGCTGGTGTTCGACGTGCCCGGCTGGCCGGGGCATCTGGCGGGCCAGCACGTCGACGTACGGCTGACGGCCGAGGACGGGTACAGCACCCAGCGCAGCTATTCGCTGGCGTCCGCGCCGGACGGGGAGCGGGTCGAGCTGACGGTCCAGCGGGTGCCGGACGGGGAGGTGTCGCCGTATCTGATGGACGACATGGTGCCCGGCGACCTGGTGGAGTTGCGCGGGCCGGTCGGCGGCTGGTTCGTCTGGCGGCCCGAGCAGAGCGAGCCGGTGCTGCTGGTGGCGGGCGGTTCGGGGCTGGTGCCGCTGATGTCGATGGTGCGGGTGCGTGGCACCTTGGGCGGGCGCGCACCGTTCCGGCTGCTCTACTCCGTACGCGAGCCGGGCGATCAGCTGTATGTGCCCGAACTGCGTCACGGGTCGCCCGGACTCGACACGGCGTATCTCTACACACGCACCGCGCCGCCCGAACACCCCAGGCCGGTGGGCCGGTTGAGGGCGGAGGACCTGGTGCACGCGGGCTGGTCCGCGGAGCTGCGGCCGACGTGTTACGTGTGCGGACCGACCGGCTTCGTCGAGTCCGCCGCGTCGCTGCTGACGGGCCTCGGCCACGCCCCCGAACGGATCAGGACCGAACGCTTCGGCCCGAGTGGAGGATGACATGGACACCGATCAGAGCCGCGACGAGGCGTACCAGGACGGCAATGTGCTGGGCGGCCCGCTCTCCGAGATCTTCGCCGTCGACCTGACCGCGGCCGTCGGCCGGTGCGCCGGGTGCGGGGCCACGGGTCCGATGGCCCGGCTGCGTGTCTACGACCGGGCACCGGGTCTGGTGGCCCGGTGCCCGGACTGCTCGCGGGTGGTGCTCCGGCTGGTCCGGGGGCCGGACACCGCGTGGCTCGATCTCCGGGGCGCCTCCTCGCTCGCGATTCCGCTCGGCGAAGAACGCTGACGGCCCGTCAGGCGCCGACCCTGCGTTTGTTCCAGACGTCGAACCCGACGGCGGCCAGCAGCACCAGGCCCTTGATGACCTGCTGGTAGTCCGTGCCGATACCGACCAGCGACATACCGTTGTTGAGGACACCGAGGACGAGGCCGCCGATGATCGCGCCGAGCACCGTGCCGACTCCGCCGCTCATCGACGCGCCGCCGATGAACGCCGCCGCGATGGCCTCCAGTTCGAAGTTGACGCCGGCCTGCGGGACTCCCGCGTTGAGGCGCGCCGCGTAGACGATCCCGGCCAGCGCGGCCAGCACGCCCATGTTGACGAAGACCAGGAAGGTGACGCGGCGGTCCTTCACACCGGAGAGTTTCGCCGCCGCGCGGTTGCCGCCCAGGGCGTACACATGACGGCCGACGACCGCGTTGCGCATGACGTAGCCGAAGCCGATGAGCAGCGCGGCGAGCAGCAGCAGGACGACCGGGACACCTCGGTAGCTCGCGAGCGTCATGGTGAAGGCGAGGACGGCCGCGGCGAGCGCCACGCACTTGGTGACGAACAGGCCTCGGGGCAGGACCTCCAGGTCGTACTCCTTCTGGCGGCGGCGGTCCCGGACCTCCTGGAGCAGGGCGAAGGCGAGCAGGGCGAGGCCCAACAGGAGTGTCAGGTTGTGGTAGTTGGTGGCCGGTCCGATCTCCGGGAGATAGCCGGTGGAGATCTTCTGGAAGCCGTCGGGGAACGGGCCGAGCGAGCGTGAGCCGAGGAAGATCTGTGTGCCGCCGCGGAAAAGCAGCATCCCGGCGAGGGTGACGATGAACGACGGGATGCCGACGTACGCGATCCAGAAGCCCTGCCAGGCGCCGGCGACCGCGCCGATGGCGAGGCCGAGCACGAGCGCGAGGACCCACGGGATGTCGTGCTCGACCATCATCACGGCGCACGCGGCCGAGACGAAGGCGGCCAGCGATCCGACGGAGAGGTCGATGTGGCCGGCGATGATGACGATCATCATGCCGATGCCCAGGACCAGGATGTAGCTGTTCTGGAGGACCAGGTTGGTGACGTTGTTGGGCTTGAGGAGTACGCCGTCGGTCCATATCTGGAACAGCACGACGATCAGCGCGAGCGCGATGAGCATGCCGTACTGCCGCATGTTGCGCCGCGCCGCGTCCAGCAGCAGATCGCGGGTGGTGGTGGCCGGAGCCATGTGGTCTACCTCGTGTTCTTGGTCATGTGGCGCATGAGGACTTCCTGGGTCGCGTCCGCGCGCGGGATCTCACCGGTGAGCCGGCCGGCGGCCATCGTGTAGATGCGGTCGCACATCCCGAGCAGCTCCGGGAGTTCGGAGGAGATGAAGACAACGGCCTTGCCCTGTGCGGCGAGCCGGTCGATGACGGTGTAGATCTCGTACTTGGCGCCGACGTCGATCCCGCGCGTGGGTTCGTCGAGCAGGAGCACATCGGGCCCGGCGAAGATCCACTTGCTGAGGACGACCTTCTGCTGGTTGCCGCCCGAGAGCCGGCCGGTCTGTTCGAAGACGGTCGGGGCCTTGATGTTCATGCTTGTGCGGTAGGACTCGGCGACGCGGGTCTCCTCGTGCCCGTCCACGATGCCGCGCCGGGCGACCTTCGGCAGCGCGCTGAGGGTGATGTTGCGGCCGATGGTGTCGATGAGGTTGAGCCCGTACTGCTTGCGGTCCTCGGTGACGTACGCGATGCCGTGTCCGACGGCGTCGGGCACGGACTTCGTGACGATCTCCCGGCCGTCCTTGAGGACGGTCCCGCTGATGTTGCGGCCGTAGGAGCGGCCGAAGACGCTCATCGCGAGTTCGGTGCGGCCGGCGCCCATGAGACCGGCGATGCCGACGATCTCGCCGCGCCGGACATGGATCGAGACGTTGTCGACCACCTTGCGCTGCTGGTCGATCGGGTGGTGCACGGTCCAGTCGCGGATCTCCAGCGCGGGCCGCGCCTCGGGGTCCCCCTCGTGCGGGGTGCGTTCGGGGAAACGGTGGTCGAGATCGCGGCCGACCATCCCCCGGATGATGCGGTCCTCGGTGGTCGAATCGGCCTTGACGTCGAGGGTTTCGATGGTGCGGCCGTCGCGGAGGATGGTGACGGAGTCGGCGACCTCGGCGATCTCGTTGAGCTTGTGCGAGATGATGATGGAGGTGATGCCCTGCGCCTGCAATTCCTTTATCAGGAGCAGGAGTTGGGCGCTGTCCCCGTCGTTGAGGGCGGCGGTCGGCTCGTCGAGGATGAGCAGCTTCACCTCCTTGGCGAGGGCTTTCGCGATCTCCACCAGCTGCTGCTTGCCGACACCGATGTCGGCGACGCGGGTCCCCGGATGCTCGGCCAGTCCGACGCGTTTGAGCAGCGCGGCGGCGTGCTTCAGCGTCTCGTTCCAGCTGATGATCCCGTGCCTGGCGTGCTCGTTGCCGAGGAAGATGTTCTCGGCGATCGACAAGTACGGGACGAGGGCCAGCTCCTGATGGATGATCACGATGCCGCGCGCCTCGCTGGCGCCGATGTCCTTGAAGGCGCAGGGCGAGCCCTGGAAAAAAATCTCGCCGTCGTAACTGCCGTGCGGATGAACGCCGCTGAGGACTTTCATCAGGGTGGACTTGCCCGCCCCGTTCTCCCCGCAGATGGCGTGCACCTCCCCCGGTGCGACGTTGAGCGTGACGTCGGAGAGCGCCTTGACTCCGGGGAAGGTCTTGACGATGGAGCGCATCTCCAGGACGGGTGCGCTCACAGGTCACTCGCCTTGATGTAGCCGGAGTCGACCAGGACGGACCGGTAGTTGGCCTTGTCGACGCTGACCGGGTCCAGCAGATAGGACGGGACGACCTTCTTCTCGTTGTCGTACGTCTTCTCGTCGTTGACCTCGGGCTTCTTGTCGTTCAGCACGGCGTCGGCCATCTGCACGGCCTGTTTGGCCAGCGCCCGTGTGTCCTTGTAGACGGTCTGTGTCTGCTGTCCGGCGACGATCGACTTGACCGAGGCGACCTCCGCGTCCTGGCCGGTGACGACCGGGTACGGCTTGGCGGCCGTGCCGTAGCCGTCCGACTTCAGGGCGGAGAGGATGCCGATGGAGATGCCGTCGTAGGGCGAGAGCACGGCGTCGACGTCCTCGGAGCCGTACGACTTGGTGAGCAGGTCGTCCATCCTCTTCTGCGCGGTGCCGCCGTCCCAGCGGAGGGTGGTGATCTGGTCGAGCTGTGTCTGGCCGCTCCTGACGACGAGTTGCTTCTTGTCGATGTACGGCTTGAGGGTCTTCCAGGCGCCTTGGAAGAAGTAACGCGTGTTGTTGTCGTCCGGCGAGCCGGCGAACAGCTCGATGTTGAACGGGCCTTCGCCGCCGCCGGCCCCGCCGTCCTTCAGACCGAGCTTGTCGATGATGTACGTCGCCTGGAGGACGCCGACCTTCTCGTTGTCGAACGACGCGTAGTAGTCGACGTTCGGCGTGCCGAGGATGAGCCGGTCGTAGGAGATGACCTTGATGCCCTGGTCGGCGGCCTGGCCGAGCACGTCGCCGAGCGCCCGGCCGTCGATGGAGGCGACGACGAGGACGTCGACGCCCTTCGTGATCATGTTCTCGATCTGTGAGACCTGCTGGTCGACGTCGTCCTCGCCGTACTGGAGGTCGGTCTTGTAGCCGAGCTTCTTGAACTCGGCGACCATGTTGCGTCCGTCGGCGATCCAGCGCTCGGAGGATTTGGTCGGCATCGCAATGCCGACGGTGGAGCCCTTGCCGCCCTTCTTCTCCTCCTTGCTCCCGCCCTCGCTGCTCTGGCCGCAGGCCGTCAGCGAGAGGGCGAGCGATGCGACGACGACGGTGAGTGCGGCGCGGCTGGTGCGCATGGTCATGAGTCCTTGTCCTTAAGGAAGCGGGTATCGGTTGAGAGGTCCGGGGAGGCGCGAGCCGGGCGGCGACATTCCGCCGTCGGCGCCGTGCCGGGCGAGCAGGTCGAGGACGAGCCGGCCGCGCCGTACGCGTTCGCGGGCGGTGGCGAGGGTGAGGTCGCGCAGATGGGCGCCGTACGGGTAGATGCCGGGCGCCTTGGAGAGGCCGAACTTGAGGTACAGGGGCGCGCCTCGCCGGATGAGTTCGGCGGTCTCGTACATCCGGACGTAGCCGCCGAGGTCGTCCGGCGCCTCGATGTAGAGGTCCATCGGGGCGTGGCTGGCGCGGCGGATCTCGGTGAGGTGGGCGAGCGCGAGATCGGAGGGGATGTTGAGGGAGTCGGCGCCCAGGCGCTCGTAGACCGCGTACGAGGCGGGGTTGACCGGTCCGATGAGTGCCGACACCTTCAGGGTGGTGTCGGCGGGCAGGACGCCTCGGGCACGTAGCCGGTGCAGCGACCAGAGGACCCCCTCGTCGGCGACGAGCAGGCATTTGACGCCCAACTCGGCGGCGCGCAGGGCGTCTTCGACGCAGCCGGCGAGGGCGTCGTGGCCACGGGCACGCAGACCGGCGCCGCCGGAGTCGGTGCGGGTGGCCGCGCCGATGTCCCAGGTGCCGCGCGGGCCGGTGAACAGGCACAGTTCGATGTCGCGCGCGGCGCAGGCGCCGGCCATCTCGGTGATCTCGTCGTCGGTGAGCATCCAGACGCCGCTGCCCTGGCTGATGCGGTGGATCGGCAGGTCGAGGCGGGCGGACTCCTTGAGGACTTCGGTGAGGGCTTCGGGGCCCTCGACGGAGGGGATCTCGGTGCGCCAGGTGCCGCCGTCGGGGAAGGTGTGCGGGGACGCGTCGGCCGGTTCGTCCTGGGGTGCGGCCAGGCCGAGCGTGGCGAGCGCCTGCTCACCGGGGCGGCGGCGGGGGCCGGGGGCTGGTGCGTCGGTCAACGGACATGTCCTTCGGTCGGTGCCTGTCGGTGCCTGTCGGTGCTTGTCGGTGCTTGGATGCGTTGGACGCAAGGTCGTCCGATATTTCGAACATGGTTCGGCTTTTACGGCATGGGCCTGGTGTGGCGCTCCCGAGCGGGCGCGGTCAGGGCCGGAGCAGCACCTTCCCCGTACCGGGATCGCCGCCGCCGACGAGCGCGACGGCCTCCGCGTACCGCTCCAGCGGGAACTCGTGGGTGATCAGCGGGCCGGGGTCGAGCAGGCCCGCCGTGAAGGCGCGTACGGCGAAGGACCAGGCGGCCGACGGGGCGCCGAACACGCTGCGTACGGTCAGCTGGCTCACCGACAGATGGACGGGGTCGATGCCCCTGGCGCCGGTCGTGAACATCCCGGTGAGTACGACCCGCCCGCCGCGCCGTGCCAGCAGGCAGGACGAGGCGGCGGTGGTGGGCGCGCCGGCTGTCTCGACCACGAGGTCGTAGTGGCCTCGGCGGTGTTCGGCCGCCGCGGGGCCGACGACCTCGTGCGCGCCGAACGCGGGCCCCAACGCGGCGCGCGCGGACCGCGGTTCGACGACCGTCAGCTCGCCTGGCGCGTAGGCGGCGAGGATCTGGACGGCGAGCAGTCCGAGGGTGCCGCCGCCCACGACGGCGATCCGCTCGCCGGGCTCCGGACACCCAGCCCGTACGGCTCCGGCGACCACGGCGGCGGGCTCCAGGAGAGCGGCGGCCCGTAGATCGGCGTCGTCCGCCAGGGGGTGCAACAGCCGTGCGGGGACGGTGACATGGTCGGCGAACGCGCCGGGCCGGGTGAAGCCCGTCTCCTCGTAGCCACTCGTACAGAGCGAGGTGTCGCCGGCGCGGCACCGTTCGCAGATGCCGCAGGCGCGGAAGCCCTCGGCGACGGTACGTCTGCCGACGAGCGCCGGGTCCACTCCTGCGCCCACGGCCTCGACGGTCCCGGACCATTCATGGCCGGGGGTGACGGGGTAGCGGACGTATGCCGGGTCGCGGCGGCCTTCGTAGACCTCGCGGTCGCTCATGCAGATCCCGGCGGCGGCGACCTTCACCAGCACCTCGCCGGGTCCGGGGACGGGGCGTTCGGCCTCGACCAGCCGGTGGGCGCCCGGCCGGTCCACGACGACGGCCCGGCTCACCGGCGCGCCTTGGGGTCGCGCTTCTCCCAGCCCTCGGCCCAGAGGTCGAACCGGGCCTGCTGCTGCGGGAATTCGGCCGCCGCGTCCGCGTCGAACTCGACGCCGAGTCCGGGCGCGTGCGAGATCTCGAAGCAGCCCGTCTCCGGGTCCACCTCGGGCGCGCCCGTGACGATCTTCTTGATCTCCGCGTCGGCAAAGTCGTTGAAGTGCTCAAGGATCTTGAAGTTCGGTGTGCAGGCGCCCAGTTGGAGACTGGCGGCCGTCAGCACGGACCCGCCGACGTTGTGCGGGGCCACCAGCACGTAATGGGTCTCGGCGGTGGCGGCGAGCTTCCGCGTCTCCAGGATGCCGCCGATATGACCGACGTCCGGCTGGATGATGTCGGCGGCCTGCGAGGCGAACAGCTCACGGAACTCGATGCGGTCGTGGATGCGTTCGCCGGTCGCGACCGGGATGTCCACCTTCCCGGCGACCTTGTCCAGCGCCTGAAGATTCTCCGGCGGTACGGGCTCCTCCAGCCATGCCGGGTCGTACGGGGCCAGTTCGCGCGCCAGCCGTACCGCCGTCGCCGGGCTGAACCGACCGTGCATCTCCAGCATCAGCTCGGTGTCGGGGCCGATCGCGTCCCGTACGGCCTCGATCAGCGACACCGCGTAGCGGGTCCCGGCCCGGTCCAGCTCGAAGTGGCCGGTGCCGAACGGGTCGATCTTCAGGGCGCGGTAGCCACGCGCCACGACCGCCTCGGCGGCCTGGTGATACGCCTCGGGGGTGCGCTCCGTGGTGTACCAGCCGTTCGCGTACGCCTTGACGCGGTCGGTGACCTTCCCGCCGAGCAGCTGCCACACCGGGACTCCGAGAGCCTTGCCCTTGATGTCCCAACAGGCCATCTCCACCACGGCGATGCCCGACATCACGATCTCGCCGGCCCGCCCGTAGTCGCCGTACTTCATCCGGCGGACCAGGTCCTCGGCCGCGAACGGATCGGAGCCGGCGATGTGGTTGGCCTCGGCCTCGCGCAGATAACCCACCAGGGCGTCGGTCCGGCCGAGCATCCGCGTCTCGCCGACGCCGGTCAGCCCCTCGTCGGTGTGGACCAGGACGTAGGTGAGGTTACGCCAGGGTGTGCCGACGACATGGGTGCTGATTCCCGTGATGCGCACTGCGGTGCCCCTCAAGATCGATCGCCAGAGCCAGACTGTTCGATATCTCGTCATGCGTTCGAAATGCTGGCGTGACCGTAAACAGGCAGCCGAGGGGTGTCAATGGGGCGTGCAGGGGCTAGCCTTTGTTCGTCACTCCGACCATTGACCGGAGTACCGAACAAGACGAGAGGTGGGGGACGGAGATGGGGCGGCTGGTCCCCGCGGTGACGCGGGCGTTCGACATTCTCGAACTGTTCCTGGAGGGCGACGGGAAACTCTCCGCGCCCGATGTCATCCGCCGGCTGGGGCTGCCGCGCACCACCGTGCACGAACTGCTCACCACCCTCGCCGCCCGCTCGTATCTGGAGGCGATCCCCGAGCAGCCCGGCCGCTACCGCCTGGGCGTGCGGGCCTATCAGCTCGGCAGCCGTTACGCGGAACAGCTCGACCTCGCCGCCGAGGGCAGGCTGATCGCCCGCGACATCGCGGAGACCTGCGACGAGACCGTGCATGTCGCGATTCTCGAAGACCTCGATGTCATCTACATCGCGAAGGTGGACTCGACCCATACGGTCCGCATGGTGTCGGCGGCCGGCCGCCGGCTGCCCGCGCACTGCACCTCGGTCGGCAAGATGCTGCTGGCGTCACTCCCGGAGCCCGAACTCGACGCCCGGCTCACGGGCAGGGAGCTGGCCGCCATGACCGCCAACAGCATCACCGACCCGGCGGTGCTGCGGACCGCGCTCGCCGGCATCCGGCGGCGCGGCGTCGCGGTGGAGAACCGGGAGTCCAACTCGGACGTGAGCTGCGTGGCCGCCCCGGTCCGCGACCGACGGGGCCAGGTCGTCGCCGCGCTCTCCATCTCCGTCCCGATGATCCGCTGGACCGAGTCCCGCGAGGAGGAGCTGGCCGGGCTGGCGACGAAGGGCGCGGAGGCCCTGTCGGTACGGCTCGGCCACCGGGCCGGGGACCCGACAGCCTGACGGCCTGGTCCCGGCGCCCAAACCCGGCCCCGGACCGTCCGGCGGTTTGCCTACCGGGGATTTCTGTCGTGAGCGGTCGCCGGTACGGGCGTGACCAGGCTCCCCTCCGTCATGAACCGGTGCAGGTTCCGAAAGGCCAACTCCCCCATCGCCGCACGGGTTTCATGTGTGCCGCTCGCGATGTGCGGAAGGAGCACCACAGTGTCCAGTTCGACCAGGGCGGGCGGGACATGCGGTTCATCGGCGAAGACATCGAGCGCGGCGCCGGCGATCCGGCCCTTCACGAGGGCGTCGACCAGCGCCGGTTCGTCGATCACACTGCCCCTGGCGACATTGACCAGATAGCCCCGCGGCCCGAGCGCTTCGAGCACATCCGCGGAGACGAGCCCGCGCGTACCGTCACCGCCGGCAGCCGCGACCACGAGCACATCGGCCCCGGCGGCGAGTGCGCGCGGCGACTCGGCGTAGTGGTACGGCACGTCGTCCACCACGGCTCGCGAGTGATAGGCCAACTCGACACCGAATCCTTCGAGTCGGCGGCCGATCGCGCGGCCGATCCTGCCGAGGCCGAGAATGCCGACCCGCTTTCCGCTCACCTTGGTAGTGAGGGGGAAGCCGCCCGGAACCCAGTCGCCCCGGCGGACATAACGGTCGGCGGCGGAGAGCCGGCGCATCACGTCGATCAGAGCGCCCACGGCGAGATCGGCCACACAGTCGGTGAGTACGTCAGGGGTGTTGCTCACCTGGATCCCGCGGGCGCGGGCACGCGGCACGTCCGTCGTCTCGTAGCCGACGCCGAAGTGGACGATGGCGCCGAGACGGGGCAGCGCGTCCATCAGCTCGTGGGAGACCCCGGTGCGCGCACGGGTCACGACCGCCACCACCTCGTCGCCGTGCTCCCGCAGATACTCGTCGGGGTCGGACAGTGCCGCCAGGTTCACCGTCCGGTGGTGCGCCGCGAGCGCGGACTCCAGCGAGGCCGGCAGCGGGCAGACCTGGAGGACGGTTCCGTCGTGCGGCGGGAGGGTCGAGGACGTCATGCCGGAAGCACCTTCTCCACCAGGGCCTTCAGCTCGTCCCGTTCGACCGGTGTGAGGTCGGTCAGCGGCGGGCGTACGGGGCCGGGGTCGCGGCCGACGGCACTCAGCCCGGCCTTCACGATCGAGACCGCGTAGCCGGGCTGCCGGTCGCGGATGTCGAGATAGGGAAGGACGAACTCGTCGAGCTTGCGATAGACCGTCGCGGCGTCGCGTGCGCGCACCGCGGCGTAGAAGTCCAGCGCGAACTGCGGCACGAAGTTGAGCAGAGCCGAGGAGTAGGTCGTGACGCCCATCTCCAGGTACGGCAGCGCGTACGTCTCGGCGGTGGGCAGGCCGCCGATGGACAGCAGCCGCCCGTGGAGGCGCGCGTGGATGCGGGTCATCAGGTCGACGTCGCCGATCCCGTCCTTGAACCCGATGAGGTTGGGGCAGCGGTCGGTCAGCTCCTGCACGGCGTCGAAGCCGAACGCGGCGTTGGCACGGTGGTAGACGATCACGCCGAGGCCCGTCGCCTCACACACCGCCCGGACATGGGCGACCAGCCCCGCCTGGGACATCTCGGTCAGATAGGGGGGCAGCAGGAAGACGCCCGACGCACCTGCCGCCTCGGCGTCCCGTGCCATGGCGACGGCCTGCGCCGTACCGTAACCGGCCGGCGCCACCACGGGTTTGGCGTCGGCGGTCGCCGCGACGGCCGCCCGTACGACCTGCCCCACCTCGGTGGGGGTCAGGGCGAAGAACTCGCCGGTGCCGCCCGCCGCGAACACACCGGACGTGGGCAACGAGGACTGCCAGGCAAGATGGTCGCGATACGCGTCCTCGTCGAAGCTCAGATCCGCACGCGCGTGGGTCACGGGAAAGGACAGCACTCCCGTACCGAGGACGGACCGCAGAGCCTCCGGGGCGAACAGCGTCATGGTGGTGCTCCATTGTCGAGGGACTGAACGGGAGCGTATGAGGGCGATGCATACCTGTCTAACACCAAGAAGGCATCAACTGATACCCGTTGAGCATGGATGGGCGCGTCCCCTTGGCTGGACGGTCGGGGAAAGGGCTCGCACGCGCCGCGTGACCCGAGGACGGGTCGCCCGGCCGGCCCTCGCACAGAACTCCGCTTCCAGGATCTTGACGGCCCCAGAGGGCGAGCTTACGGTTCCGTCTACAAATGCAGACTGGGTCCGCATTCATAGACAGCTCGCGCTGGCTCTGCGATTCCGGTAGCACCAACTCAGCCCATCGGAGAGACGATGCCGTCTTCCGTACATCCGTCAATCCAGCCTGCGGGCCGGGACACACGGCCTTCCTCCCGCTTTCGAGCGGCATGTTCCGACCGCGGTCGGGGGGTTACGCCCCTGACCGCCGTCCTCGCCGCCACGGCACTGCTGTTCACCAGTGCGTGCACAGTGGCGAACAGCGACGCCGGGGGCACCGTCGGCACAGCCGGCGGCAGCACCTTGCGCGTCGTGCTCGACCAGGAGCCACCCACCCTCGAACCCTGCGAGTCGTCACTCGCCTCGACCGGCGTGGTGGTCCGCTCCAATGTCACCGAACCGCTCGTCGAGCGGGACCCCGATTCCGGCGCGCTGCGACCGCTGCTCGCGACGGACTGGCGCCAGACGACGCCCACCACCTGGAGTTTCGACACCCGGTCCGGTGTCACCTTCCAGAACGGGCAGCCGTTCACGGCGAAGGACGCCGCGTTCTCCATCGACCGTGCGGTCAACTCCGACCTGGCGTGCAATGTGGACGGCTATGTCTTCGACGACTCCGGCGTCGAGGTACGGGCCACGAGCGCCACCCGGCTGACGGTCACCACGGCGAATCCCGACCCGATCCTTCCCCTGCGGCTGAGCTTCATCGAGATCGTGCCACGCACGACCAGCACCGAGGCCAAGGTCCGAGAACCGATCGGCACCGGTCCGTACGCCGTCGGAGGCTGGCAGACCGGGGTGTCCATCACGCTCGACCGGAACGACACGTACTGGGGGAAGGCGCCCGCCTTCGCCCACGCCAGCTACGTATGGCGATCCGAACCGAGCGTCCGCGCCGCGATGATCACCAAGGGTGAGGCCGACCTCGCGACCGCCCTCGATCCGATGGACGCGACCGAGGAGAACTCGGTCGCGTATCCGAACAACGAGACGACGGCGTTGCGGCTCGACGGACGGGAGGCGCCGCTCGACGACATCCGGGTCCGCAAGGCCATCGACCTGGCCGTCGACCGACAGGCCATCTCCCGCACCCTCTTCGGCGAACTGGGGGAACCCGCCGCGCAACTCGTCCCGAAGGGCGTGGTCGGGTTCAACGACGGCCTGAACCCGACAGAGCCCGACCCCGAGGACGCCCGTGCACTCGTGAAGGCCGCGGCGGCCGACGGTGTCCCCGTGGACCGGCAGATCACTCTGGTCGCACGCAACGGACAGTTCCCCCGGGTCGCCGAGACGGCCGAGGCGCTTCAGTACCAGATGGCGCGGATCGGACTGAACGTCAAGATCCTCATGACCGACACCGCCGAGCATCTGCAGTACCAACTGCGGCCCCTGCCCGAGAATGTCGGACCGATCGCACTGCTGATCATGCACGGCAACCAGGCGGGCGACGCGGCGTTCACCGCCAGTCAGTACCTGCTCAGCGGCAGCCCCCAGTCGACCTTCGGAACACCGGAGTTGGACCGGCGGGTCGCGGCGGCGACCGCGCTGCCCGGCGAACGCCGGCAGGACGCCTTCGCCAAGGTCTTCGCCTACCAGAACGAGGCCGTCGCACAGTACGTGCACCTGGCGCACATGCGCGGTCTGCTCGGGCTGTCCTCGTCGGTGCGCTACAAGCCCAACTCGGCCACCGGTGACGAACTTCGACTGGCCGAGGTAGGCCCCGCCGACGGAAAGGGCCGCTGACATGACGACCTTCCTGCGCAAACGGATCATATCGAGCGCGATCCCGCTGGTCTTCGTGGTCTTCGGCGTCTTCTGTCTGGCGCGCCTGACCGGCAATCCGGTCAACCTCTACCTGCCGCTCAGCGCGACCGCCGACCAACGCGCCGCGTTCTCCGCCGAACACGGCTTCGACCAGTCGATCGGTGCCCAACTGTGGGACTACCTCGGCCAAGTGGTGCGGCTGGACTTCGGGACGTCTCTGCGCACCGGGCAGTCGGCCGCCGACATGGCACTGACCGCGTTCCCCGCGACGCTGCAACTGGCGGCCGTGACAATGATCATCGCCGCGCTGGGCGCGGTCCTGATCGGAAGCCTCGCCGCGTACCGCCCCAACTCCGTCGCCGACCGGATCGCCAGCTTTCTGGCGATGGCCGCCGCCAGCATCCCGGACTTCTGGTTCGCCATCACCGGAGTGCTGATCTTCGGCGTGAACCTGGCGGTCCTGCCCACGTCCGGGGTGACCGGCGGCCCGGAGGTATGGGTGCTTCCCATCGCCACCCTGCTGATCCGCCCGTTCGGGGTTCTCGTACAGGTGGTCCGGGGAGCCATGGTGGCCGCGCTGTCCGCGCCCTACGTCAAGGTGGCCCGCAGCAAGGGCGCCGGCGAGAAGCGGGTGGTGTTCGGCCACGCGCTGCGCAACGCGATCACGCCCGCCCTGACCGTCGCGGGCGATCTGACGATCGGCCTCGTCAACGGCGCGGTCGTCGTGGAGACGATCTTCGGCTGGCCGGGGATCGGCAAGCTCATGATCGACTCCATCCTCCAGCGGGACTTCGCCGTTCTCCAGGCGGCCGTCCTGCTGACGGCCCTGACGATCTTCGCCCTGAACATCCTCATCGATGTCTGCTACGCGCTGCTCGACCCGCGCGTACGGCAGGCCGTACCGGCGTGACCGAAGGAGCCACGATGACCGCGTCCGTCACCGTCACCGCTGACCCACCGACAGGTTCCGCCGCCCCCCGTACCCGTCCGCCGCGTTGGTGGACCCTCCTCGGGAGGGACCGGTTCGCGGCCGTCGCCGCCGTACTGCTCGGGCTGGTGTTCCTCGTCGCACTGGCCGGCCCGCTGCTGATCGGCGACCGCGCCGGTCGCCAGGACCTGGACGCCTCGCTGCGTCCGCCCTCCTTCGACCACGGCGTCTACGGTCTGCTCGGTACGGAGGTACTGGGCCGCAGTGTGCTGGCCCGGCTCGTCGAGGCCGCGGCGACAACACTTTCCGTGGCGCTGCCGGCGGTGGTCTGCTCGCTGGTGATCGGCTCCGCGATCGGTATGTGGGCGAGCTTCCGCGGCGGTTGGCGGGAGAGCGCGGCCATGCGGGTCGCCGATGTGATCCTGAGCTTTCCGTCCCTGCTGCTCGCCGTCGTCGTGCTCTACGTCTTCGCGCCCAGCGCCACCAACATCGTGCTGATCCTCGCCGTCGCCCGGATCCCCGTCTATCTGCGGACCGCACGCGCCGAGGGCGCCGAACTCAGGAGCCGCCTCTTCGTCGACGCGGCACGGACGTTCGGCACGGGAACCTGGCCGACGATCTACCGGCACATCCTGCCGATCGCCATGCCGACGCTGCTCACGGTCGCCACGCTCGACTTCTGCTTCGTCATGCTCACCGAGTCCTCGCTGAGTTTCCTGGGTATCGGCATCCAACCGCCCGACATCAGCTGGGGGTTGATGGTCGCGCAGGGACGTCAGTATCTGCAGTCGGCCTGGTGGATCGCGGTTCTGCCCGGAGTCGCCATCGTGCTCACCACCGTGTCGGCCACGGTGCTGGCCGCGTGGGTACGGTTGGCGACCGATCCCGCGCAGCGCTGGCGCCTGACGCTGCCGAGGAGCAAGCGCCAGGAGCCGGCCGAGGCCACTGAGACCACGGCGGCTGCCGAGGCCGCCGGAGCGGTCGCGCCCGTGGACGAGGTGTCCGTGGACGAGGTGTCCGCGCCCGCGGCCACCCCCGCTGGGGACGAGAGCCGTCGCGCGCTGGAGGTCGATCGGCTCAGCGTCGACCTCCGTACGCCCGCCGGCACCGTTCGCGCCCTGGACAAGGTCAGCTTCACCCTGGACAAGGGGCGCACCCTCGCGCTGCTGGGAGAGTCCGGCTGCGGCAAGTCGATGACCGCGCAGTCCATCGCGGGGCTGCTCGACCCCGTCGCCGACGTGACGGGCGGAGCCGTCCGGGTCGGCGGCACCGACGTACTGCGGCTGAGCGCGACCGCGCGCAAGCGGCTCGCGGGACCGGTGCTGTCGATCGTCTTCCAGGACGCGCTCACCGCGATGAATCCCGTACAGACCGTGGGAAAGCAGCTCGCCGAACCCTTCCGTATCCATCGTGGGCTGTCCCGGCGCCAGGCGAGGGAGAAGGCCGTCGAACTCATGGAGATCGTGGGCATCCCCGAACCCCGCGCACGCGCGCGCTCGTATCCGCACCAGTTCTCCGGTGGCATGCGCCAGCGGCTCCTCATCGCGATGGCCGTCGCGCTCCATCCGGACGTACTGATCGCCGACGAACCGACGACCGCCCTCGATGTCACCGTGCAGGCGCAGATCATGCGGTTGCTGCGGGATCTGCAGACCGAGCGCGACATGGCGGTGCTGCTCATCACCCATGACCTCGCCGTGGTCGCCGAACGCGCCGACGACGTCGCGATCATGTACGCGGGCAATGTGGTGGAGACCGGTCCGGTGCGTGAGGTGTTCGCGGCTCCCCGCCACCCCTACACCAAGGGCCTGCTCGACTCCGTACCCGAACACGCCGAGAAGGGCGGGCCGTTGCCGGCCGTGCCCGGCAGCCCGCCCGAACTGAGCGCGGTGCCGCCGGGGTGTGTCTTCCAGGCGCGCTGCCCGCTCGCCAGAGAACGCTGCGCCGAGGTACGTCCCCGCCTCGCGGCCGAAGGGGCGAACCGCGCGGTCGCCTGCCACTTCTCCGAGGAGCTGACCCATGTCTGAGCAGAGGACCAACAGTTCCGGGGCGACGGCTGCCGGAACGTCCGCCCGGCTGCTGGAGGTCTCCGGGGTGACGAAGTCGTTCCGGGTCCCGCGCGATGCCGCCGGACACAACAGACTCAGGGCTCTGGACGGCGTCGACCTGCACCTCGGCCGGGGCGAGACGCTGGGCGTGGTGGGCGAGTCCGGCTGCGGCAAGTCCACCCTCGCGAGGGTGCTGCTCCTGCTGGAGCGGCCGGACTCCGGCACCGTACGTTTCGACGGGACCGACCCGTTCGCCCTCAAGAAGCAGGACCTGCTGGCCTGGCGCCGACGGGTGCAGATGGTCTTCCAGGACCCCTTCGCCTCGCTCAACGCCCGGATGTCGGCCGCCGACATCATCGGTGAACCATGGCGCACCCACCGGGACATGGCACCCACCGCGCGGGCACGGGACACCCGCGTCCGTGAACTGCTCGACCTTGTCGGGCTGCGGGCGGCGGACGCCTTCCGCTACCCGAACGAATTCTCCGGCGGGCAGCGCCAGCGGCTCGGCATCGCCCGTGCCCTGGCACTGAATCCCGATCTGATCGTGTGCGACGAGCCGGTGTCCGCGCTGGACCTCTCGGTGCAGGCACAGGTGCTCAATCTGCTCTCCGATCTTCAACAGCGGCTCCAGGTCTCCTACGTGTTCATCTCGCACGATCTGTCGGTGGTCCGGCATGTCGCGGACCGGGTGTCCGTGATGTACCTCGGCAAGGTCATCGAACACGGCACCACCGAGGACGTGTTCGACCGTCCGGTGCACCCGTACACCGCCGCCCTCATGTCGGCGGCGCCGGCACTCGATGTCGCCGGGGCCGGGCCGCGCGGCGACCGGATTCTGCTGAACGGGGAGATTCCCTCGCCGCTCGATCCGCCGTCCGGCTGCCGGTTCCGTACCCGCTGCTGGCAGGCGGTCGACAGATGCGCCGAGGAAGCCCCGCCGGTACGGGCGCGTGACGGCGCGGCCGGTACGAGCCCGGAGACCGGTCCGGGGCGGGAGCCGCACGAGGGACGGTGCCACTTCCCGCTGACCGTCTCGCCGCTGGGTGCCTTGCCGGTGAGCAGCGGGCGGGCTTCGGCCGGTACGGCATCGGCCGGCGGGTGAGTCCGCCGGTATTCGCCCTGCTCTCCGCGGTCGTCCTGCTCGGCACGCTGTTCCAGGTCTCGATCGGATTCGGCCTCGGGCTGCTCGCCGCTCCGGTGATCGCGCTGGTCGCGCCCTCGCTCGTGCCGGTGGTACTGCTGCTCTCCACCGCCGTCACGGCAGCGGTCCTCCTCCTGGACCGCGGGCATGTGGA
Organism: Streptomyces sp. NPDC050433; assembly: GCF_044458565.1. Lineage (NCBI taxonomy): Bacteria > Bacillati > Actinomycetota > Actinomycetes > Kitasatosporales > Streptomycetaceae > Streptomyces > Streptomyces sp. NPDC050433. The sequence goes on from NZ_JBITIB010000017.1 coordinate 57,011, forward strand.
CCTGCGGGGAGCGGGGTGGGCGTTGTTCGGCCGGGTGCCGGGCGTGATCGCGGGCGCGGCCCTGGTGGCCCTGCTGCCCGCGCGGTGGCTCGCGCTCTGCGTCGCCGCCGTGGTCGTGGTGGGTGTGGTCGCGAGTGTGCGCGGTTTCCGCCCGGCGCCGACCCGGCGTGCGGTGGTGCTGGCGGGGATGGCGTCCGGGCTGATGGGCACGGCCACCTCCATCGGAGGCCCTCCGATGGCCCTGGTGTGGCAGCGCTTGACGGGGCCGGAGCTGCGCTCCACGATGAGCGGGTTCTTCCTCGCCGGTTCGGTGATGAGCCTGGTCGCGCTCACGGCCGTCGGCGCGGTGCACGCGGACAGTCTGCGCTACTCGGCGCTGCTGGCTCCGGCCGCGGCCGGCGGTCTGCTGCTGGCGCGCCCGCTGTCCGACAAGCTCGATGTCGGGCGGGCCAGGACCGTGGCGACGGTGCTGGCGGTGCTGGGCGCCGCGCTGCTGACGGTACGGCAGTTCGTCTGACCGGCGGATCTTGTCTTGACCGGTCGGACGAACTGCCAGGACCTCTCCGTCACGGCCCAGCCGTCCGCCGCCCTTCCCGCACCACGTTCGTCAGGGGTTCGCCCTTGGCCAGCCGACCGATGTTGTCGGCGATCTCGTGCGCCCTGTTCGCAAAGGTCTCCCGGGTGTGGCCGGAGTGGTGTGGCGTCATCACGACGTTGTCGAGCGTATGGAACGGACGGGTGTAACCGCGGGTACCGGCGCCGTCCTTGGGATGGCTCCACCACACGTCCAGCCCCGCGCCACCGATCCGCCGCCCGGCCAGCGCGTCGAACAGCGCGTCCTCCTGGACGAGAGGACCACGGGCCACATTGATCAGCAGGGCGTGCGGACCCATCAGGCTGAGCCGCGCCGGGCCGATCATGCCGGTGGTCGCCGCCGTGAGCGGCACGGTGAGGACGACGACGTCGGAGCCCGCCAGCAGGTCGTCGAGACCGTCCTCGCCGTCCACCCGGTCAAGCCGCAGGTCACCCGGCACGGGGGCGTTCGGATCGCGCCGCACGGCGCGGGCCCGCATGCCCAGTGCGGTCATCGCCCGCACCACCTGCCCGCCGGTCTCGCCGAGCCCGACGACTCCGACCGTACGGCCCGTGAGTGTCGCACCCAGGGCGACGCCGGGGTCCACGGCGACCGACTCCCACGTTCCCTCGCGCATCAGCCGGTCCACCCGCGGCACTCGGCGGGACAGCATCAGCGTGGTCATCACGACGTGCTCCGCGATCGAGGGGCCGTGGTGGAACGTATTGCACACGCTGGCCCCGGGAGGGAGCGCGTCCACCGCGATCCGGTCGTACCCCGCGCCGGTGACATGCGCCAGCCGCAGCCGGCCGGCGGTCCCGGCCAGGGCGGCGTCCAGCCGGGAGGCCACCAGTACGTCGGCGGTGGACAGGTGCCGCGCCACATCGGCGTCCGACCGGTCCGCGAGGAAGTCCCAGTCGTGACCGTCGGCGCCGCCGTGGGTCAACTCGTCGGTGAACCGGGTGAGTATGGGGTCGGTGAGGACGATCCTCATGGCGCCTCCCGCCGGGCAGCCGATGCCGGGACATCCCGATGCACAGCGGGCCTCCCTGTCACCATCGCGGCGCGGTCGGGTCGAAGGCCGGGTCGGTGGTACGTCGGTAGTACCCGGTGTCGTCGCGCTGACGGATACCGCAGTCGAGGTACTGCTCGTGCAGCCTGGCCAGGGCGTCGCGGTCGAGTTCGACACCGAGCCCCGGAGCGGTCGGTACCGCCACCGACCCGTTCTCGAAGGTCAGCGCACCGGGCACGATGACGTCCTCGTCGGGGCTCTTCCAAGGCCAGTGCGTGTCGCAGGCGTAGTTGAGGTTGGGGGTTGCCGCCGCCAGATGGGTCATCGCCGCGAGGCTGATGCCCAGATGCGAGTTGGAGTGCATCGACAGCCCGAGCCCGAACGTGTCGCAGACACCGGCGAGCGAGCGGGAGCGGCCGAGACCGCCCCAGAAGTGGTGGTCGGAGAGGATCACCTGCACCGCGTCCGCCGCGACGGCGGGCTTCATCTGGTCGAATGCCACCACACACATGTTGGTCGCGAGCGGCATCGGGACCTCACGCGCGACCTCGGCCATCCCGCCGATCTCGGCGGTGGGGTCCTCCAGATACTCGATGACTCCGTCGAGTTCCTTCCCGACGCGTATCGAAGTCTCCACGCTCCAGGCCGCGTTGGGGTCGATTCGCAGCGGATGATCGGGGAAGGCCCTGCGCAGGGCCTTGATCGCCTCGATCTCCTCCTCCGGCGGAAACACACCGCCCTTGAGCTTGATCGCGGTGAAACCGAATTGGTCGATCATCCGCCGGGCCTGCTCGACAAGGCCGTCCGGATCGAGGGCCGCGCCCCACTCGTCGGGTTCGGCGCCGGGATGACCCGCCCATTTGTAGAAGAGGTAGCCGCTGTAGTCGACACGATCCCGGACGGCGCCGCCGAGGAGGTCGCTCACCGGCCGGCCGATCGCCTTGCCCTGGATGTCCAGGCACGCCACCTCGAACGGTGACAGCACCCGGTCGGCGGTTCTGCTGCCCGTGACCATGCCGCTCATGCCGTGCCCGCCCGTACCGGTATCGGCGGCCAGAGCCACCGCGACACGGCGGGCGATCTCCTGAACATGCCAGACGTCGATCCCGGTCAGCTCCCCCGCCGCCAGGCGCAGCCGCTCCAGATGGGCCAGGTCACCGTAGGTCTCCCCGAGGCCGAGCAGCCCTGATTCGGTGACGACCTCGACGATGGCCCGCAGGGCGAACGGCTCATGGACACCGACCGTGTTGAGCAGCGGCGGGTCGCGGAACGCGACAGGCGTGACGCGCACGTGCTGGATCCGGTGCGGCTCGCTGATGAGTGGGTCGCTCACCGTGAGACCTCCAGTTGATTCGACGGGCGATGGCCGTCGGTATGCGAGGGACGGTCGCAGCCTAGCCTCCCATCGTCCACATGTGTAGACAGCACTCATGAATGAAAACGATTGGCCTCGTTCTCCCTCCATGTCACAGGGAGCCGGGCCACCTCGTCCCAAGGGGTGCAGGCGCTGACAACAACCCTGAAGGAGCACATCATGGACGCGCGACTGAACTACTTCACCAGCCCGACCGCCGGCAGGGCCCTCAAGCACTTCCTGTCGGTGGGCAAGGCCTTCAAGGAGTCGCCGCTGCCGGCCACGACACAGGAACTGGTGGCGCTGCGCATCAGCCAGATCAACGGCTGCGCCGTCTGCGTCGACATGCACATCAAGGACGCGGTCGCGGCCGGCGAGACCCCGCTGCGGCTGAGCATGGTCGCGGCGTGGCGGGAGGCCACGGTCTTCACCGGGGCCGAGCGCGCCGCGCTGGAGCTGGCGGAGCAGGGGACCAGGACCGCCGACGCCGCCGGTGGGGTCAGTGACCCGGTCTGGACGTACGTCTCCGAGCACTACGACGAGGAACAGCTCACCGCGCTGGTGATACTGGTCTCGTTCATGAACGCGGTGAACCGGTTGAACGTCATCACCCGCCAGCCGGCCGGCGACTACGAGCCGGGACAGCTCGACAATGTCGGCGACCGGTTCGGAGGAACGGAGTCAGCGTGAGCGAGGTCGAGGAGTTCGAGGCGCTGCGGCCACTGCTGTTCTCGATCGCCTACCGGATACTCGGCAGCGTGAGCGAGGCCGAGGACGCCGTGCAGGAGACCTGGCTGCGCTTCGACGGCTCGCCGACCCGGCCCACGTCGACCAAGGCGTTCCTGTCCGCGGTGGTGACCCGGATCTCGATCGATGTGCTGCGCTCGGCGCGGGTCAGGCGGGAGGCGTACGTGGGCCCGTGGTTCCCCGAGCCGCTGCTCAACGATCCGTACGAGGATCCGCAGCGGTCGGTGGAGCTGGCCGACTCGGTCTCGATGGCAGCGCTGCTGTTGCTGGAGCGGCTGAGCCCGCTGGAGCGTGCGGTCTTCCTGATGCGGGAGGTGTTCGCGTTCGAGTTCGCCGATGTCGCGGAGGCGGTGGGGCGCTCGGAGCCGGCCTGCCGGCAACTGCTGGTCCGGGCGCGGCGGCACATGGAGGCCGGGCGGCCACGGTTCGAGGCGGACCGTCAGGAGCGGCGGGAGCTGGCGACGCGGTTCTTCGACGCGCTGAAGAACGGTGACGTGGGCGGGCTCCAGGATTTGCTGGCCGCCGACGTGCAGCTGGTCGGTGACGGCGGCGGCAAGGCGCCGCAACTGTCCAAGGCCGTACGGGGCTCGGAGAGCGTGGCACGGGTGCTGGGCAAGGGCTTCCACCTGCTGTTCCGCGTCGACGCGACGGTGGAGCCGCAGGAGATCAACGGCCAGCCCGGCGCGATCTTCCGCGACCGGGACGGCAAGGTGATCACGGTCCTGGCCCTCGATGTGCTCGACGGGCAGGTTCAGACGATCCGGTCGGTGACCAATCCCGACAAGCTCGGCCACCTCGGGCCGGTCGCCGACGCCTGGGCGATCGACCGCGAGGTGAGGCAGGCCCGCCGCCGGCGGACGAGTTGACCTCGTCCGCCGGCGGCGGGCTCAGGACTTTCCACTCCTGCGTGACAAAGTATGGACGGTACCGACAGAAGTCTCTAGTGTTTCGCTGGACGTCGACTTATGGCGTACATGACATGCCCTTGGTCGCGCCGTGAACTGCCCGAGCGAAACGTCAGCATCCGTCGCCATACCTCCGTATCCGGATCGAAGGGCTAGCCCCGGCGGTCAACTCCGCCCAGGGACAGGGGTGTTCTTCCCGGTGCGCGAAGTGCCAGGAGGAAGAATGGATCAAAGACCGAGCCGCCGCCTGCGCAGATGTCTGCTCAGTCTGCTCACCGCCTCGTTCCTCGCCACCGGTCTCATGTCGACGCCGGCCACCGCTGCCGACCCTGTCGCGGCCGATCCCGTCACCCGTGAACTGCCGCCGCAGGAGCCGGGGGTGACCCTGCGGGTGTTCGACGTGCAGGTGCCCCTGGAGAAGATCTGCGAGCTGAAACCCGCTCAGACCCCTAACGTCGACAAGCTGATGCCCACCATCGACTGGTCGACGACCGACGACTTCGGCGGGATCGGCGACCACTTCGTGTCGCAGGTGATCGGCAACATCGACGTCCCGCAGGACGGTTCCTACACCTTCCGGCTGACCAGCGACGACGGTTCGCGGCTGCTGATCGACGATCAGGTCGTGATCGACCACGACGGTCTGCACGGCGCCGACCCCAAGGACGGCACGGTCACCCTGACGGCCGGTTACCACTCCCTGCGTATCGACCACTTCGACCGCACCGGCGGCCAGAACATCACCCTTGCCTGGCAGCCGCCGGGCGCCTCGGGCTTCGCCGTCGTACCCAACTCCGTGCTCAGTACGGACGCCGATGTCGTCCGAGTGACGGCGCCCGGCCGCAAGGAGTGCGAGGGCTACCGGGACTCTCCCGGCGACGGCCTGCCCCTGAACAGCGTGCACCCCGGATACACGCTCACCGATCTGCGGCCGAGCGGGTTCGAGCCGCAGGTCACGGCGATGGACTGGCTGCCCGACGGCCGGCTGGCCGTCACCACCTGGGGCGGCACCGACAACGAGACGGGCGAGGTCTATCTCCTCAGCGATGTCACCGGCAGCACGGGGCCCGAGAAGGTGAAGGCCAAGAAGGTGGCCGAAGGCCTGAAGGAGCCACAGGGCATCAAGTACGTCGACGGTTCGCTGTACGTGTCGCAGAAGCACGAGCTGACGGAGCTTCAGGACACCGACGGGGACGACGTCACCGACACCTACCGTAAGGTCGCGACGTGGCCGTACGGCGGGAACTTCCACGAGTTCGCGTTCGGGCTGCTCTACCAGGACGGCTTCTTCTATCTGAATCTGTCGGTCGCGATCAACCTGGGCGGCGCGACGACCGATCCGCAGCCCGCGAAGAACCGCGGCTCCACGATCAAGGTCAACAAGAAGACGGGCGAGGTCAGTTATCTGGCCGGGGGGCTGCGTACTCCCAACGGCATCGGATGGGGCCCCGAGGGCGACATCTTCGTGACCGACAACCAGGGCGGCTGGCTGCCCTCGTCGAAGCTGGTGCACATCAAGCAGGACCGCTTCTTCAACCACTACACCAACCCGGCAGGGCCTTTCGACGCCAAGCCGGTCACCAAGCCGGTGCTGTGGCTGCCGCAGAACGAGATCGCCAACTCCCCCAGCACACCGATGCTGTTGAAGGAGGGACCGTACGCCGGGCAGATGGTCTTCGGTGATGTCACCTACGGCGGCCTTCAGCGCGGATACCTGGAGAAGGTCAAGGGCGAGTACCAGGGCGCCGTCTTCCGGATGACACAGGGGCTGGAAGCCGGCGTCAACCGGATCAGCATGGGCCCGGACGGCGCGATCTACGCCGGCGGCCTCGGCGCCGGCGGCAACTGGGGCCAGGAGGGCAAACTCCAGTACGGCCTGCAGAAGCTGACGCCGAACGGCAAGGACGCCTTCGACATCCTGGCGATGCGCGCGAAGCCGGGCGGCTTCGAGCTGGAATACACCAAGCCGCTCTCCGCCGAGACCGTCGCCGAACTGGCCGAGCGGTACGAGGTCAAGCAGTGGTACTACGCCCCGACGCCCGACTACGGCGGCCCGAAGATCGACGAGGAGACACTGAAGGTCCAGTCGGCCACCGTGTCGGCCGACGGCAAGAAGGTCACCCTCGCGATCGACGGTCTCAAGTCCAACCGTGTGGTGCACGTGCGCTCGCCGCGCCCGTTCAGCGCCGAGGGCGGCGAGACGCTCTGGAGCACCGAGGCGTGGTACACCCTCAACTCCCTGGTCGGGGGCGAGCCGCCGAAGACGCTGTACGAGGCGGAGGAGGCCGCGCTGACCGGCGGCGCGCGGGTCGACACCGAGCACAAGGGCCACTCGGGCGGCGGCTTCGTCGACTCGTACGGGACGAAGGGTGCCACCACCACCTTCGACGTGCGGACGACGAGGGCGGGCAAGTACGACGTCGCGCTGCGGTACGCCAACGGCCCGAACCCCTTCGTCGGCGACAAGACGGTGAGCGTCTACGTCAACGGGCGCAAGATGAAACAGACGACCCTGCCCAGCACCGGCAAGTGGGACGGGTGGTCGTCGGTGACCGAGTCGCTGCCGCTGAGCCGCGGGGCCAACACCATCGCCTACCGGTACGACGAGGGCGACACCGGCCATGTCAATCTCGATCTGATCACCGTCCATCCCAAGGACAGCCGTATCACCCTGTTCGACGGGAAGGACCGTTCGCAGTGGCAGCACAACGACGGCAGTGACGTCCGCTGGCCGTCGGCGGACGAGGGGGCGATGGAGGTCTGCTGCGGCGATATCCGCACCAAGCAGGCGTTCAAGGACTTCAAGCTGCATGTCGAGTTCCGGGTGCCGAAGCTGCCACCGGACGTGACCGGCCAGGACCGCGGGAACAGCGGTGTGTATCTCCAGGAGCGGTACGAGATCCAGATCCTGGACTCGTTCGGTGTCGAGAAGCTCGCCAACAACGAGGCGGGGGCGATCTACACCAAGAAGGCGGCCGACCTCAACGCCTCGACCGCGCCGGAGACTTGGCAGACGTACGAGATCACGTTCCGCGCGGCCCGGTTCGGCCCCGACGGGAAGAAGACGGAGAACGCCCGCGTGAGTGTGGTGTGGAACGGCAAGACCGTCCACAACGACGTGGCCGTCGACGGACCGACGGGGGCCGGCGCACCCGAGACCACCGCGGCCGGAGCCATCCGGCTCCAGGACCACGGGAACAAGGTGCGCTACCGCAACATCTGGATCGAGCCGAAGGCGTAGCCGGCGGGTCGGCTCCCCTTCCCTCGCCCCCGGCCGGGTCACGGCCGGGGGCGAGGCCGTTCCCTCCTTTCGTCACATTGACGATATGGCCGCCTCTTCGATATCGTCATTCCGACGAGAAGAGGTCATCATGGCTGACATCACCAAGCGCTTCGGCCGGCGCCATCTCCGCTCCGCCCCCACCGCCCACATCCGCCACCACCGGCGGGGCCGGCTGGTCCACGACGGTCCGGGGCTCAGCTTCTGGTTCCGGGCGCTGTCCGCCGCGCTGTCCGAAGTGCCCGTCAACGACCGGGAGTTGGCGATGGCGTTCCACGCCCGTACCGCCGACTTCCAGGACGTCACCGTCCAGGCCACCGTGACGTACCGGATCAGCGATCCCGCGCTCGCCTCGGCCCGGCTGGACTTCTCCCTCGACCCGGACACCGGCGTCCGGCGCGGCGCCCCGCTCGAACAGATCTCCACCCTGCTCACCGGGACAGCACAGCAGCACGCACTCGACGTCCTGGCCCGTACGCCGCTGGCCGCCGCGCTCTCCGACGGCGTCGCCGCCGTACGCGACCGGATCGACGGCGGGCTGGCCGCCGAGCCCCGGCTGCCCGCCACCGGTCTTGAGGTGGTGACCGTACGGGTCGTCGCCGTCCGCCCGGAGGCCGAGGTCGAACGCGCGCTGCGCACACCCGCGCGCGAGCAGATACAGCAGGAGGCGGACCGGGCGACCTACGAACGCCGAGCCGTCGCGGTGCAGCGGGAGCGGGCCATCGCCGAGAACGAACTCGCCAGTCAGATCGAACTGGCCCGCCAGGAGGAGCAGTTGGTCGAGCAGCGCGGCACCAACGCGCGGCGGGAGGCCGAGGAGAGCGCGGCGGCCGACGCCGTACGTACCGAGGCCGAGGCGCTGCGCCGGGTGCGGCTGGCCACCGCCGACGCCGAGTCGGCCCGCACGACCGGCGAGGCACGGGCGGCGGCCCGCGCCGACTGGCTCCGGGTGCACGGCGAAGCGGACGCGCAGACGCTGCGCGCGCTGGCCGTCGACCGGCTCGCCTCGAATCTGCCGCGCATCGACAGCGTCACCCTCTCCCCCGATGTGCTGACCGGACTGCTGGCGACGCTGGGACGACGGAGCGCCGAGGAGTGACGCTCGCACCCCGTGCCGTGCTCGTCCATCGCACCACCGAGTACGAGGAGTTGCTGGCCCGGCACGGCACACACGGGCAGGCCGCCTTCTTCCTCTCCTCCCGCGACCGCGACATCCGTGAGGTCGCCGAACGGCACCACCGCACCCGCCGGGCACTCACGGACGTGGCCGCCGCCGTGCCCCACCGGTGGCGGCAGAGCCGGGTCGAACGGACGGACCTGGACCGGTTCCTCTTCGGCCCGGAGGACGTCGTGGTCGTGGTCGGCCAGGACGGGCTGGTCGCGAACGCGGCGAAGTACCTGTCGGGTCAGCCCGTGGTGGGCATCGACACCGATCCCGGCCGCAATCCGGGCGTGCTGGTCCGCCATCGCGCCGCCGACGCCGCCCCGCTCCTGAAGGCGGCCGTCGCCGGCCGGGGCGGCGTCGACGAACTCACCATGGTGGAGGCGGTCGCCGACGACGGCCAGCGGCTGCTCGCGCTCAACGAGATCTGCCTCGGGCCCGCGGGCCACCAGACGGTCCGCTACCGGCTGAGGCCCGACGGCCGGCTCCCGTCCCCCGAGGCCGAGGCCCAGGCGTCGTCCGGCGTCCTGGTCGGCACGGGCACCGGGGCCACCGGCTGGCTGCGCTCGCTCTGGCGGGAACGCGGCAGCACACTCCCCCTCCCCGGCCCCGCGGACCGCCGGCTGCTCTGGTTCGTACGGGAGGCCTGGCCCTCCCCCACGACCGGAACCTCACTCGTGTCGGGCGCGCTGACGCCCGCTCAACAGCTGTGCCTCACCGTGGAGTCCGACCGCCTCATCGCCTTCGGCGACGGCATGGAGGCGGACGCGCTCACGCTGACCTGGGGCCAGACGGTCCGCGTCGGTGTATCGGCGACGACCCTGCGGCTGCTCGGAACGTAGCCGCGCCGACGCGTCAGTCCGCCGGCTCAGTCCGCGTAGACGCCCAGTGAGGCCAACTGCCCCGCCGGCCAACCGCTGTTGCCGGTGAACTGGACGCGTACGTACCGGGCCGGGGCCGCGGACGCGAGGGTGACCGTCACCGTGTTCCCGCTCGCCGGGTCGAAGACGCGGGCGGCCGGGGCGCTGAGAGTCGCGAAGCCCGTCCCGTCCGTGGAGCCGAGGACGGACAGCGTCTGGGTACGGGTGGCCCAGGCGGGGTTGGGCGGCAGCGACAGGACGAGCCGGCGCACCGGGAGCGCGGAGCCGAGGTCGACCTGGATCCACTGGGGGAACGCGTTGTTGGCGCTCTCCCAGTAGCTGTTAGCGTTGCCGTCGACGGCGTTGCCGGGCCCGTAGTTCTGCGTCTGGCTGCTCGCGCTCGCCGCCCTGCTCAGCGCCAGGTCGCCGGTCGGCGGGTTGGGGTCGCCGCCGCCGGTGACCGGCGGTGTGGGGCGGGTCGCGGTCAGCGCCAGCTGGCCTTTGAGCATCCGGCCGCCGTCGCCCGTGAGCCGCAGGTAGTAGTCCGCCGAGCAGGCCGTGCCGTCCTCGTCCAGCGCCCGGATGCCGGAACCCACCGGGACGTACGCGGCGCTCTCCGCGGTCTTGGCGATCTGGTTGCCCTCGTTGAACTCGTCGAACATCGAGATGTAGATGCCCTGCACGCCGATCCGGCACATGTTGTAGAACTGCCGCCACATGAAGTCGCCGTGCGCGCGGTGGCCCGACTGGAGGTCGCCGGGCAGGACGCACGGCTGGTAGTCGATCCCCTGGGCGTCGCAGTGCGCCTGGTCGGGGGTGTTGACGTTGGCGTAGAAGTTGTCGGCGCCCGCGATGTCCCCGATCCGGCCGACCATCCACGGCGAGAGCATGTCGAAGGCGTGGTACACGTCCAGATATCCGGGCCGTGAGTCCTCGATGCCTCTGCGCCAGTGGGTGGGGACGCCGCCCATCACGTAACAGCCTTGCGCCTTGAACCAGTTGACGACGTCCAGGCAGACCGCCGCCGACCAGGTCTTGTTGGGCTCGTTGAAACCGAAGCCCCAGATGCCGACGACCGGTTTGCCGTTCTGCCGCGCGTAGGCCGGGGACGCGGTGTGCGCCCGCATCTTGGCGAGCCAGTCGGCCTTCATCTCCGGCTGCATGTTCGTCCACGCGGTGGCGTCGTACATGACGTAGAACTTGCGGCCGTACGTCTCGGCCGCGGCGCGCACCTTCACGGCCATGTCGTCGCGGGTCGCGCCCTCGCCGCCGTTGGGGTTGAAGCGCTGGAGGGCGGCGGTGTCGATGCCGAACTGCCGCATCCAGGAGAAGTGCGTGTCGACGGTCTGCTGGTCGTACGACGAGAACAGCGCGGCCGGCTGCCCGTTGCCGAGCGCCGGATAGGCCGTTCGGTAGGTGTGGGTGTAGTCGCGTACGTCGGGCCAGCTCACGATCGCGGTGTTGCCGGGCGACGGTGACTGGCCCCAGTTCTGCGACCAGTGCCACCAGCCGTTGATCGGCGCGCCGTCGCCGGAGCAGGCGAACCAGCCCTGGTAGCCGACGGTGATCTTGCCGACGACATCGCCGGGTGGGGAGGCCGCCGCCTGTGCGGTCCGGGTCTGGGCGGCCAGTCCTGCCGCCGCTCCGGCGCCGGCTATCGCGGACGCGATGACGGTGCGTCTGGAAAGTGCCACGGGGTTCCTCGCAATCGGCTCTGCGTGTGGAGGTGCGGGGAAGTGCGGCATGCGGCGGCATGCGGAGTGCGTCGCGGGCTCACCCACAACGTAAGGACCCCGTAGGCCGACGGCAAGACAGGAGGCTGTAATTTATTGACGGATCCATGAAACGATCCGAATTCTCAGCAGAAATTACCGTCTATTGCGGAGTGCCCCGACGACGACGCAGGTCGTCCAACGCCGCCTCGTGGCACCTGAGCTGACGGATCGACAGCAAGGTGAGGACGGGGAACGCGAGCACACCGGTGACGCTGGTCCACAGCGCCTGCTCGGCGGGATGCCCGGTCCACAGGGCGGACGCGAGGCACGCGGCGGCCAGGACGGACATGCCCGCGTACGCCCACCGCACCCAGGTCAGTATTCCGGCCTGTTCCCGCGTCAACGGATATCGGCTCGTCCCGGACTCCGGGATGGTGGTGGCCATTGCCTGCGCCTACCCCCGTACGCCGCGGCTACCCGCCGGGCGCACGGTCGACGACATGGTCGATCAACCCGTACACACGGGCCTGCTCAGGTCCGAACTCACGTTGCGGCTGGGCTTTCCACGCCGCGTGGACGAACTCCGGGTCCCGTCCCATGTGCAGGGCGGCCAGCTGGGCGACCTTCCCCCGCGCCCTGTCCGCGGCGTCCCCTTCCCCGGCGTGGCCGGCCTGGACCCCCACCATCACGATACGGGCGTCCCGTTCGGCAGAGCGCTTGCCCAGCGCGCCCGCCGACAGCAGGAACTGCCCCATTCCCGCGGCCAGATTGACCGCGCAGGTCGCGACGTCACTGCGGACGTACTGCATGGTGTCGTAGATCGCCATCCCGGCGGCGAGCGAGCCGCCGGGAGAGTCGATCCGCAGCAGGATGTCCGCGGTCGGGGCGGCGTCCGAGAGGAGCAGCAGCGTCGCCACGACACTGTTGGCCAGGTCGTCGTCCACGACCCCGTCGAGCCGCACGATCCGCGACCCGTCTTCCGCCCGGTACTCCATCAACACCCCTGCGCTTGAAGACAACTGACGCCGACAAACCTAGAGGGTGTCCGCGCCGCCGCCGAGCGGCAGTCCCGCCAGAAGCGCGCGGCGGCTGGCCCTGACGTGTTCACGCATCACGTGTTCCGCGCTGTCGCCGTCCTTCTCCACCGCATTGCGCAGATAGGTCTGGGCGCGCACCCAGCGAGGAAAGGCGGCCTCGGCGGCCCGCAGAAGGGGAGCGACCTCGACGCGGGCCGGCTCCGGGTCACCCTTGCGGCGGAAGGCCGTCTCGACGGACTTCACTGCGGTGAGATTGCTGTGGAGGAGGTCCGGTGCTCGATCATTGGTCGACGGCTGCGGTGAGACGTCGCAGTGATGCGTGGGCGGGTGGGCCCCAGGTGGCCTTGCCGCCGGGGCGGCCGTGGACACCGGCGTGCCCGATGCTGATGCAGGAGAGGGCACGGAGCACCGCGCAGCCGCGGGCACGACGCAGGGTCGCGGCGTCCGGGCTCGGCCGGTAGCTCGCGTGGAAGCGGTCGGCGGCGCCGTCCGGCAGCAGGATCCAGGCTGCGGCGAGGTCGTAGGCCGGGTCGCCGGCGAAGAGGTCGCCGAAGTCGATCACGCCGGAGAAGGTGCCGTTCGTCGTCAGGACGTTGGCCGGATGCAGGTCGCCGTGAAGCCAAAGACGCGGGCCTGCCCACTCCGGCGCGGCGACGGCGTCTTCCCAGACCGCGCGGACGGCGTCCGGGTCGGGAATCAGCCCCATCTCGGTGGCCGAGGCGAGCCCACCTGCGAAGTGCTCAGCAGCGCCGGCCAGCGGGCCACCGCGGCCTCGGCCTGTGGGAGCCCCGTCGGGGGCGGGGCGGTGAAGGGCGGTCAGAAAGGCGGCCAGGGTACCGGCCGCCTCCGCGCCGCGCGTAACCGGGACACGGTCCGCGGGCTCGCCCGGAACCCACGTGGTGACAAGCCAGGGCCGCGGAAACCGCTCGGAGGGCTCACCGAGACGCTGCGGCACGGGAACCGGCAGGGGAAGGAGCGGGGCGAGGCCGGGCACCCAGGTGTGTTCCTTGCGCAGCAGCGCGTCCGCGGACTCCGTCGCCCAGGGCAGCCGGACGGCGAGGTCGTCACCGAGCCGCCACACTTGATTGTCCCAGCCGAGCGCTCCGAGTTTCAGCGGGCGGTCCGCGAGGTCGGAGTGCTGCTCGCGCAGCAGTTCCCGGATCAGGTCCTCGGTGATGTCGATCTCGGTGGCTGCCATGTGGACCAAGGTAGTTGGGTTGCGGCCTGCCTGGTTTTCGGGCGTGTCCGGGTCCGGCACCGGAAGGCACCGCGCGGCACGCGGTGCCTTCCGGTGGAACGGATCGGGTCAGGCGTTGAGCAGGAGCCAGCCCCCGAGGCCGCCGCACATGCTCGCGTTGTGGGCGTCGGCGCGGAAGCCCGCCGGTACGGGGACTCCGGGGCAGATGTACTGGCCGACGCGCGGCAGTTGCTGGAACCAGATGCCGATGTTGCCGCAGCCGGTGTTGATGTGGCCGGTGAGTACGTGACCGGTGGGATCGGCGAGCCCGCGCAGACCCACTGACCGTCACGGGCCAGTTCGAGGAACCAGGTGTCGATGTTGGCGTTGCAGCCGGTGGCGGTGTGGAGGGTGATCACGTAACCGTCCGGTATGGGCGTGCCGGGGCAGACCCATCCGGGGGACTCCCGGGTGGCGGCGGTGGCCGGCGCCGTCCGGGGCGCCGCGCCGGCCGTGCCGGCGGCTGTGCCCGTGAGGACGGACACCAGCAGCGCGACAGCGCCCGGCGCGGCGGCGAGCCGTCTTCTGGCCGCCACCACCGGTGAACGGCCGTGCGGACGGGGATACTTGATCTTCACTTCACACCGGTCCGATCGAGGGTCCGCGAAGCACCGCACGATGGCCGTGCGGCGCCGGGCTCTGGAGCTGAACCGAACCCAATGTGGCCGGACATCACCGGAAGTGATACGTCGTCCACCTGACCGGAAGCGGACACGCGGACACGCGGAAAAACCCGGTGCCCCGGCCGCACCACTCTCACTACACTCGCCACGAACTCGCGCGCCACCGACGGACATCGTCCCGGCGCGCGCACCGTGACCAGTGAGGGGAGACCGGCCATGCGCTACCGCACCGCTGTTGTCGTTCCCCCGGCACGGTACGAGGTGATCCTGGTGTCTCCCGGCGCCCGGCGCCGGCTGCGCGGCCGGTACCGGAAGTCCGCGACGAACGTCTGATCCCCCGTCAACCCGCTGCGCACACAGCATCGGGGGGCTTCGTCCGGCAATCGCGTCGCCCTGTTCCATGGTTCATCCCGAAAGGCCATCGGCCGTGCGTACCGACCTGTACCGTCACACGCCCGTTCAACTCACCGCTGTCCGCAACCTGGGCATCCTCGCCCACGTCGACGCGGGCAAGACCACCGTCACCGAGCGGATCCTGTATCTCACCGGCACCACCCACAAGCGCGGCGAGGTCCACGACGGTACGACCGTCACGGACTTCGACCCGCAGGAGCGCGACCGGGGCATCACCATCTTCGCCGCGGCCGTGAGCTGCGCCTGGGACGGTCACCGGATCAACCTCATCGACACTCCGGGCCATGTCGACTTCGCCGACGAGGTCGAGCGCTCGCTGCGCGTGCTCGACGGCGCCATCGCGGTGTTCGACGCGGTCGCGGGGGTCGAGCCGCAGAGTGAGTCGGTGTGGCGCCAGGCGGACCGGCACGGGGTGCCCCGGATCGCGTTCGTCAACAAGCTGGACCGCGCCGGGGCCGATCTCGACGCGGCCGTCGATTCGATCCGCCGGCGGCTGCATCCGGCGCCGCTGGTGGTGCAGATGCCGATCGGTTCGGAGGACGGCTTCACCGGCGTCGTCGACCTGCTCCGGATGCGCGCGCTCGTCTGGTCCGGTGGCGACACCGACTCGTACGACGAGGGCCCGGTGCCCGACTCCCTGATGGCGGAGGCGCTTCGGCGCCGCCGGGTGCTGGAGGAGGCCGTCGCGGAGTTGCATCCGCTCGCGCTGGAGGAGTTCTGCGCCGAATCGACGCTCCGCGCACGGACGTTGGCCGCCGCGCTGCGTGACCTGACCCGTACGGGCGAGGGTGTCGTGGTGCTGTGCGGTTCGGCGTACCGCAACCGCGGGATCGAGCCGCTGCTGAAGGCGGTCGTCGCCTATCTGCCGTCGCCGCTGGACGTACCCGCGGTGCGCGGCACGCGGGACGGTGCCGAGCAGGAGAGGGCCGCCGACCCGGAAGGGCCGTTCGCGGCGCTGGTGTTCAAGGTCAGCTCGACCTCCACGGGCCGGCTGACGTATCTGCGGGTCTATTCGGGAACGGTCGGAAAGGGAGAGGCGGTGCTGGACGTGGGCACGCGGCGTACGGAACGGATCAGCCGGATCCTGCGGGTCCAGGCCGACCGCCACGCCGAGGTGGACCGGGCGGTCGCCGGGGACATCGTCGCCGTGGTCGGGGTGAAGGCCGCCCGTGCGGGTGCCACCCTGTGCGTGCCGTCGGCCCCGCTGGTCCTGGAGCCGCCGACCGTCGCGGATCCGGTGGTCTCCGTGGCGGTCGAGGCGAGCGGGCGCACCGATGTCGACCGGCTGGTGACGGCGCTGGCGCGGCTGGTCGAGGAGGATCCCTCGCTGGCGGTCCGGACCGATTCCGAGACCGGTCAGACCGTGCTGTCGGGAATGGGCGAGCTGCACCTGGAGGTCGCGGTGGAGAAGATCCGCCGCGCCCACGGGCTGGACGTCGGAGTCGGCCGGCCGCAGGTGGCCTACCGGGAGACGGTCGCGCGCGGGGTGTCGGGGATGGTGTACCGGCACGTCAAGCAGGACGGCGGCGCCGGGCAGTTCGCGCATGTCGTCATCGACACCGAGCCGTTGGAGGAGTCGGCGGCTTCGGACGACCGGGGCGGCTTCGAGTTCCGGTCGACCGTCGTCGGCGGACGTGTGCCGCAGGAGTATGTCCGGGCGTTCGAGGCCGGCTGCCGGGACGCGCTCGCCGAGGGTCCGCTCGGCGGTCACCCGGTGACCGGGGTACGGGTCACCCTGACCGACGGGGCGACGCATTCGAAGGACTCGTCGGAGATGGCGTTCCGCACGGCCGGACGGCTCGCGCTGCGTGAAGCACTGCGGGCCGGTGCGATGACGTTGCTGGAACCGGTGGTCGAGGTCACCGTGACCGTCCCGGACGACGCGGTCGGCGGCGTGCTCGGCGACCTGGCGGCCCGGCGCGGCCGGATCTCGGGCTCGACCGCGCGTGCCGGTACGGCCGTGGTCACCGCGACGGTGCCGCTGGCCGAACTGTTCGGCTACGCGACGCGGTTGCGCAGCCGGACGCAGGGCCGTGGCACCTTCACGGCCCGGCCCACCGGCTACGCCCCGGCACCGGGCACCGCGCACGCGGGCGCGGTGTCCGGCGGCTGACAGCGGGGTGGCCCCGCCCGTGAACACGGGCGGGGCCGTCCCTGCTTGCTTGTCGCCGACCGCCGACCGCCGACCGCCGACGGATCAGCGCACCGGCGCCCCCGGCCCCAGCGGAATCCCCATCGCCCACCACGCCAGGAACAGCAGCGTCCACGCCACGGTCATCGCGACCGCGAGCGGCAGGGTGTACGAGGCGAGCGTGCCGATGCCCGCGTTCCTGCGGTACCGCTGGAGGAAGCCGAGCGCCATCAGGAAGTACGGGCTCATCGGTGTGATGGCCGTGGACCCGGAGTCCGCGATCCGGAACAGCGCCTGCGTCGTCTCCGCCGGCACACTCACCAGCATCAGCATCGGTACGAGCACCGGCGCCGCCAGCGCCCACATCGCCGAGCCGCTGGTCACCATCACGTTCACCAGCGTCAGCAGGAGCAGGATCAGCAGGAAGACGACGACGATCGGCAGCCCGCTCGACTGAAGTGCCTCGGCCGCCCTCACCGCGAGTACATCGCCTATGCCGGTCCAGTCGAAGTACGCCAGGAACTGGGCGATCGCGAAGAAGAGCACCAGGACGGGCGCCATCTGCTTGATGCCCTCGGCCATCAGCTTCGGTACGTCGGCGGCCTTCTTGATCGAGCCGGAGCGCAGGCCGTAGACGATGCCCACCAGTCCGAAGAGGAAGGCGACGACGGCCGCGATGCCGTCGAGGAACGGGGATTCGACGATGCTGCCGCCGTCGCCGCGCAGCGGCGAGGACGTCGGCAGGAGCACCGCGGTCATGACCACCACGGCGGCCAGCAGCGTGCACACCGCGCGGCGCAGCGCGGAGCGCTCCCGGTCGCTGAGCGTGAGTCCGCCCAGGTCGTCCAGGTCGGCGTCGGGATCGGCGTCCAGGTCTGGCCGCTTGCTGAGCACGTACTTGGTCACCAGCGTGATCACGACGGCGAGCAGGAACGAGGAGGCTATGTTGAAGAACCAGTTGCTCAGCGGGGACACGTAGGCGTCGTCACCGCCGACGATCTGCGCGGCGGCGGTGGTGATGCCCGCGAAGATGGCGTCGTTGGGTGTGGGCAGCGGACTGGCGTCGTACCCCGAGGCGATCGCGGTGTACGCGACGACGATGCCGAGGATCGGGGACTTGCCCACCGCGCGGAAGGCGAGACCGCCGAGCGGCACAAGGATGATGTACGCGGCGGCCGAGGCGACATGGGCGACGGTCCCCGCGAAGGCCACGGCGAACACGACCCACGACGCGGGGACGCGCGAGACACCGACCCGCATCAACGCGGCGAGGAATCCGCTGCGTTCGGCCACGGCGACGCCCATGATGACGACGACGATGGTCGCCATCGGCGGGAACGTGGCGAAGTTCTCGATCATCGTCGAGACGGCCATGGCGAGTCCGTCGCCGCTGATCAGGTTCTGCACGGTGACGGTCTTGTCGTCGGCCGGCGAGACGACGGAGACGTCCGCCGCCGCGAGTACGGCGCTGACGACGGCGAGGATCCCGGACAGGATCCAGAACAGCCAGAAGGGGTGCGGCAGGGCGTTGCCGGCGCGTTCGATGACGCCCATGGCGCGGATGATCAGCGGCAGTCGGGGCTCACCGGGGTTCGCGCCGGATGTGCCCGGCCCACCGGGGGTGCCCGGCGTACCTGGTTTGCCTGGTGGTGCGGGAGTCGGGGTACTCATGAGCGGCTCTCCTACTCGATTCCTGCGTCAGCGAAGGACGGATCTCGGGGTCCGGTACTGGCGCAGGAACTGCCACATCACCTCGTGCGCCTCGATGGTCTCGGTGACATATCCGCCGCCGCTGTAGCTGTCGGCGCCGGGCCAGGTGTGACCGCCGTCCTTGACGGCGACATGGCGCACCTCGGCTCCGTGGTCACAGCCGGTGCGGCGGGTGATCGTGATGTCCGGCTCGATCGCGCTGGTGTGCGGCCGGGCGCGGCAGTCGTTGCGATCGGCCCACTCCGCGGTCCAGTCGGGGATCGCGGGCAGTCCGCGCTCGGGGTCGCCCGCGTAGGGGATCGTGACATCGCCCGTGCCGTGGAAGTCGATGACGGGGACGGGGCGCGAGGGGCGGCAGTTCTCACCGGTGTCGGGGTAGAAGGCACCGGCCACGGGGGCGACGGCGGCGATCCGGTCGGCCATCCGGCAGGCGAGCAGGCCGGTGAAGCCCGCGCCGTTGGACTTGCCGGTGGCGTACACGCGCTGCCGGTCGACGCAGAGGGTACGCGTCAACTCGTCGATCAGGTCACCGGTGAAGGCGACGTCGTCGACGCCGGCCGCGGCGTACGGCGCGCCCTGCCAGGCCTGCCGGTCGCCGTCACCGGTCCCGACGACGCCGTTGGGGTACGCGACGATCGCGGGCAGGTTCGACAGTCCCGAGAACTCCTCCGTACCGATTCCGGTGTTGCCCCGGCCGTGGAAGGCGAGCACGACGGGCCAGTCGCGGCGCGGGGTGTAGTCGGCTGGCAGATGGAGCTGGTACGTCCGGGAGAGCCCGCCGCTCGCGACCGTGCGCAGGTGGCTGGTGCCCGGCTCCTGCGGCGCGGGCCGCCGGCACCCGGAGGCAGCGGCGGTTGCGTTGGCGTCGGCCGTGGGCGCGGCGGCGGCCGACGCCGTGACCGGTGCCAACGCCGAACCGACGAGGGCGAGTCCGGCGGCGGCCACGGTGGTACGGAACAGGGCACGGACACGGCCCGGGGACTGCTTCATTGCAGGCTCCTTCTGCCGTACGGCACGGGGGGGGCGCGTACGGCCGGATGAGGTGACGGGTGCGGGGAATGACGGCGCGCGGAACCACGCGCGGGGTGCGGTGACGGGTGAGGGTCGTGCGCCGCCGGGTGAGCGGGCGCACGCGGGAAGTGGTGTGCCTGAGGGGGCCCTTGGCGGACCCCTCAGGTGTCCAGCCACTCCTTGACGAAGGCCACGATGCGGGACACGGCCGTGTCCACGATCGCCTGCCCGGCGGCGGCGGTCGCCCGGCGCGGGTCGCCGAGCACGCCGTTGGGACTGAGCCGGTCGTAGCCCACCGTCAGCGCGGGGTGGCCGCGCCGGGAGAGCCGGGAGAGCGGATCGAGATCGGCGGTGGCCGTCGATCCGGGGGTGAGTCGGCCGATGTGCACGAGATGGGGCGCGAGGTGCAGCATCTGCGCCGTCTCGGCCTCACCGCTGTGTCCGTGCACCTCGCCGACGCGCATGTCCGCGACGGCGTCGGGCGCCAGCGCGGTGAGCGGCGTCCAGGCGAACTGGATGTCGGGGCGGGTGACGAGCAGGTCCTGCGCGACCGTGCTCAAGGTGGCGTTGTTGCCGCCGTGACCGGTCACCACGAGGATCTTCCGCCAGCCGTGCCGGTGCAGGCTGTCGACGTACTCCCGTACGACGGCACCGAACGTCGCCGTGGAGAGCGTCACCGTACCGGCGAACGCCAGGTGGTGCGGGGACACTCCGACGGGCAGGGAAGGGCCGATCACCGCGCGTCCGCCCAGCTCGGCGGCGACCAGGTCCACCACCGACTCCGCGCGGACGGTGTCGGTCGCCATCGGCATGCCCGGACCGTGCTGCTCGAAGGCCCCGGCCGGCAGGATCACCACCGGGCTCGACGTCACGGCGTCGGCGGCCTCGACGGTCGTCATCCCGGCGAGCCGCAGCGGGCGTCGCGGCGAGGACTGTTCGGAACCGCTCACCGCTCTCCCCCTTCCACGGCACCGGCGACCGGCGCATCCGCCTCGTCCGTCTCGTCTGTCTCGTCCGTCTCGTCCGTCTCGTCCGCCGGGAAGTCGGCGGTGAGGACCGCCTCGCGGATCGCCACCAGATGCGTACGGGTCAGCCGCTCGGCCGCCGCCGCGTCACCGTCCCGTACCGCGTCCAGGATCTCCAGGTGCTCGGCGTGGTCCCGCGCCCGGTCGTTGTAACGGTGCCGGATCTCCACCTGGTCGTGTGCGCGGACCTGGAGCAGCGCCTCGACGGCCTCGCGGAGCAGGGTGTTGCCGCTCGCCGCCGCCAGAGCCACATGGAAGTGCACCGCCCGCCGCAGGGATTCCTCCGGCGGATGCAGCGCGTTGGACGCCGCCGACTCCAACTCCCGTACGGCTTCGGCCATCCGCACGTTCGCCGCGGCGGCGGCGACGGCCGGCTCCAGCACCAGCCGCGCCTCGACCAGTTCCAGCACCGAGGCGCGGGTGCTGCGCGGCAGATGCGGGTTGGCCATCAGCCGGCGTCCGATGCCCGGACCCACATAGGTGCCGGATCCGTGCCGGAACTCCACCACTCCGGTGGCCTCCAGCCTGCGCAGCGCCTCGCGCACCGTGGGTGTGGTGACGCCGAAGCGGCGCGCGAGGTCACGGGAGGACGCCAGGGCGTCTCCGTGACCGAGGCGTTCCGTACGGATGATCTCGACGATGTTGTCCGCCAGACGCTCGGACAACGACAACTCATTGCGACTCATAAAGTGAATAGATCACTTGATCTCTCACAATGTCAATGCCCGTGACAGCTACTTCTGGCAACCACAATCGACCTCCCCCTGCGGTAGCAGCGATACCAGTGGTAGCTTCGGCGCCATGAGCGAATCCAAGGCCGCGGCCATGAGCCTGCGCTTCCCCGATCCCGGACAGCGGGCCGCGATCGTCGCCGCGGCCAAGGCCGCCGGCGTCAGCCTCCAGGAGTACATCCTCTCGGCGGCGTACGACCGCGCCACCGCCGCGGAGAACACGTTCCTCGAAGGCTTCAAGGCATCGATGGACCGTACCGGCGACGCCTTCGACACCGAGCCCAGCACTGTCGACCCCACCCCCGAGCAGCGCGCCGCCGACCGGCAGGCCCGCCAGGAACTCGACCAGCACGACCAGGGCCACGCCGCGTGAGTGCGAGCGAGCCCGAGCCGAAGCTCGATGTGTCCTATCTGCTGCACGCCGCCGAGCTGCTGCCCCGCGACCCGCAGGTCGACGACTACGGCCCGCTCCACGCGGCCGTGGCCCGCGTCCACGCCCGCGCCATGGACCGGGACATCTACGGCTCGCCCCACCTCAAGGCCGCCGCACTGCTCCAGACGCTGGCCCGGCTGCCCTGTCTGGAGCACTCCAACGAGGCCTTCGCCTGGCACGCCTGCGAGGGGTTCCTGTCGCTGCACGGGCACCGGCTGGACTACCCCGCGAAGGCGGCCGTGGCACTCGTACGCGATACCGCGTCGGGCACGGTCGGCGTCGCCGGAGCCGCACGCCTCCTGCACGGCTGGACCGTCTGAGCCGGGACCTCGAATCGGGACTCCGGGTCCGGACCGCGCTCGGACCACCCGGTGGACATATGGGGCGTATTCTGAAGACCTCGACGTCGCGCCGACGACGCTCCGGAAACGCCCACGCCGGAGCCCCCTCCTGGAAAGGATCGAGTGATGGCGGACGAGTCACGAGGCGACGATGTGTACCAGCCCGAGAACTCGGACGTGGACAACGCCCCCTCCGACGATCTCGACCTGGAGAACGTGATAGACGAGCGCGGTCTCGACGACATGATGACGGAGGGCTACTCCCCGCCCGAGTACCCCCTCGGCGTCAACAAGTACGGGGTCACCGGCGAGGAGCAGCTCGCGGGCGAGTCCCTGGAGCAGCGGCTCGCCCAGGAGGCGCCGGACGTGCGCCCCGAGGCGGGCGACGACGTCGGTGACGTGCCCGACGGCGAGGGCGAGCCCATCGACACGGAGACGGGTGACGCGCGGGCGGGACGGCTGGAGGCGGTGGACGACATCGCGCCCCGCCGGCACTCGCACGTGAGCGCGCGCGACGTCGGGATCGACGGGGGCGCCGCGACGGCCGAGGAAGCCGCCGTCCACATCGCGGCGGACGAGGAAATGGACGGCTGAGGTCCGCCATGGCCGACCGGAGCGCGGAGGACCGCCTGGCGCGGTATCACGGGAAGCGCCGGTTCGACGCCACCGACGAGCCGCGCGGCGAGGGTACGGGCCCCGCCGGCGAACTGTCGTTCGTCGTCCAGATCCATGACGCGCGCCGGATGCACTTCGACTTCCGGCTGGAGGTGGACGGCGTGCTCAAGTCCTGGGCCGTACCGAGAGGCCCGTCCACCGACCCCGGCGACAAGCGTCTGGCGGTGCCCACCGAGGATCACCCCCTGGAGTACCGGGACTACGAGGGCGTCATCGCCTCCGGGCAGTACGGGGCGGGCCCGGTCATCATCTGGGACCAGGGGACCTACCGGCCGCTGGGGGTCGACACCCTCGCCGACTTCGCCGCCGCGCTGGACAGGGGCCATGCCTCGTTCCGGCTCAACGGGCAGAAGCTGCGCGGCGCGTACGCGCTCACCCGATTCCGCGACGGGAGGGACGGATCGGCCGGGGCGTGGCTGCTGGTGAAGAAGGCCGGTTCGGGCAGTACGCGCGGCCGGAACACGACACCCGACCCGCGCCGGGCCCGTTCCGCGCGCACCGGCCGGACGCTTGACCAGGTGAACCGGGGTACGACGGACCGGAAAATGCCCGATCATGGGAGCAGCCGCGCCCATCGATCCGAAGGCAACGACCATGCTTGACGCTGACGACGTCCGCCGTATCGCGCTGTCCCTGCCGCGCACCGTGGAGAAGGAACTCTGGAACATCCCCACGTTCCACGTCGCCGGGCGGATGTACATCACGGTGCCCGACGACGGGACGTCGTTCGCCGTCCGCTGCCCCAAGTTCGAGCGTATCGAGCTGATCGCGGCGGAGCCCGACAAGTTCTGGGTCCCCGCCCACGAGGCGAACTCCTCATGGGTACGGGCCCGGTTGAGCGCCCTGGAGGACGAGACCGAGCTGTACGACATCCTGGTCGACTCCTGGAAGCAGGCCGCACCGGCGGATCTCGCGGAGTCCTTCGAGGCCTGACCGACCGATGAGTTGCCGGGCGCCGGCCGGTCAGTACGGGGAACAGCGGTACGGCTGCGAACGACCGCAAGGAACAGAGGAGCTCCGCATGACCCCGAATGACGCCGCCCCGGTCGAGGCGAACGGTGTGCGCCTGTGCGTCCAGACCTTCGGCAGCCCCGCCGACCCGACCGTCCTGCTGATCAGCGGCGCGGCGAGCCCGATGGACGGCTGGGACGCGGGCTTCTGCGCCCGGCTCGCGGCCGGCGGGCGCCATGTCGTCCGCTACGACCAGCGTGACACCGGCCGGTCCGTCGCCACCCCGGCGGGCGCGCCGGACTACACCTTCTCCGATCTGATCGCGGACGCGGTCGGCCTGCTCGACGCGCTGGATGTGGACCGGGCGCATCTGGTGGGCATCTCCATGGGCGGTGCCGTCGCGCAGTGCGTGGCCGTCACGCACCCCGAGCGGGTTGCGACGCTCACCCTCGTCTCCACGAGCCCTGCGGGTCCCACCGGATCGGAGCTGCCGCCGCCGTCCGAGCGCATGCGCGCCGCGTTCGCCGATCCGGCGCCCGAGCCGGACTGGTCGGACCGCGCGGCGGTGATCGGGTATCTGGTGGAGGGCGAGCGCCTCTTCACCGGTTCCTCGCCGTTCGACGAGGAAGCGGCACGGGAGACGTCGGGCCGGATCGTGGACCGCACGACGAACATCGAGGCGGCGATGAAGAACCACTTCGTGCTCCGGGAGGCCGAGAAGCCGGTCACGGTCCGTCTCGCGGACGTGACCGCTCCGACGCTCGTCCTGCACGGCACGCAGGATCCGCTCTTCCCCCTCGACCACGCGCGTGCGCTGGCCGAGGGAATCCCCGACGCACGTCTGGTCGTGCTGGAGGGGGTCGGTCACCAGGCGCCGCCGGCGCGGGTGTGGGACACGGTGGTCCCCGCCGTCCTGCGCCATACGCACCCCGAGGACCGGAGCTGACGTCACTTCACTTCTCTGAGGCGCCCTGTCGCGACGTCGAAGATGAATCCGCGGACCGTCTCCGTGTGCGGAATGAACGGGCTGACCGTGATCCGGCGAATCGACTGACGTACGTCCTCCACCAGATCGGTGAACGCCTCCGCGGCCCACGGCGGACGGATCCCGGTCTCGTTCTCGATGTCCCGCTTGAACTGGTCGTCGGTGAAGGTGAGCATCCCGCAGTCGGTGTGGTGGATCAGAAAGATCTGCCGTGTCCCCAGCAGCCGCTGACTGATCGCCAGCGAGCGGATCGCGTCGTCGGTGACCGCTCCCCCGGCGTTCCTGATGACATGCGCGTCGCCCTCGTCGAGACCGAGAATGCGGTAGATGTCCAGCCGGGCGTCCATGCAGGCCACGACGGCGAGGCGGCGTGACGGGGGCAGTTGCAGCGGTCCCGCGAACGACTCCGCGTAGACCGCGTTGTTGCCGAGGAATTCGTCGGTGACGGACATGACAGACCCACTTTCCGCAGTTGTCGGCAGATCCACGGTAGAGGGCCGAAATGCGAACTGAGTGGACGACAGACCGCCCCGCCACAGCTTCGCCATGTTCCGGCAACAACCGGGATACGGCGCGGCGGACGGACGTGTGAGCCGGTGGATCCGATCAGTACGGCAACGGCTCGTCGGCCAGGTAGGGCGGCGCGGGCTCGTACTGGATGTACCGGCGGACCGCACGGGCGTGGTCGCGTCCGTGGATCCTGCCGACCAGCCACAGAGCCATGTCGATCCCGGCGGACACGCCCTGACTGGTGACCAGGTTCCCGTCCACGACGTAGCGGGCGTCGCGGACGACGGTGACGTCGCCGCGCGCCTGGAGCGCGTCCTCGAAGCCGTGATGGGTGGCCACCCGCCGACCGCGCGCGGGACCGGCCTCATGCAGGAGGAGCGCGCCGGTGCACACACTGGTGACCCAGTCGGCGTCGGCGGCCGTCCTGCCGATCCAGTCGGTCAGCACGGTGTTGTCCACCTCGCGCCGGGTCCCCCGGCCGCCGGGGACGAGCAGCACGTCGAGCGGCGGACAGTCGGCGAGCGTGTGATCGGGCAGGACGCGCATGCCTTTGTTGCACCGGACCGGGTCGGGGCGCTCGGCCACCAGGACGGCGGTGTCGGCCTGGTCGCGCAGTCCGGCGGAGACGGTGAAGACCTCCCAGGGGCCGACGAAGTCCAGTTCCTCGGCGCCGTCGAAAATCAGCAGTCCGTATGCGGTCATGGGCGGTCCTTGGTCGATCGGGAACGGTTCCGGCCGTCGGTGGGCGCCTGCCGCGGTGACCCGGAGCCGCCGGGTCCGCCGCGTCACGCGATCGTGTCACGCCGTCAGCCGGGCCATCTGGTCGGGTGAACCACCGCCCAGCCTGCCGGTGAAGATAATTCGATCATGTTTGAGTACCTTTCATGAGAAATCGTCTGAAACTCAGCACATTCCTGGTCACCACGAGCGCGGTGGTGGTGGCCGCCGGTCCGCTCCCCGTCACCGCCCAGCCGGCCTCCGCCCAGCCCTACAACGCACCGCTGCACCGCTCCGCGGCGCCTCTGGTCGACCGCTACATCGTCTCCACCGACGCCGGCTTCGACGCGAGCAAGCTGCTCAACCGCGCTGGGGTGAAGCCCCTGTTCACCTACACCAGCGTGCTGCGCGGGTTCGCCGCCGAGCTGAGCGCCGCCCAGCTCAAGACCATCCGGGCGACGCCCGGCGTGACCGCCGTCGAGGAGGACTCCGAGATCAAGGCGCTGGAGACGGCTCCCCCGAACAGCCGCGTGCCCGCCTCGTCGTGGGGCCTGGACCGGATCGACCAGCAGTCCCTGCCGCTGGACGGCCAGTACAACCCGAGGAACACCGGCAGGGGTGTCACCGCGTACGTCATCGACACGGGCATCGACTTCGATCACGAGGAGTTCGGCGGGCGTGCCCAGCCCGGCTACGACGCCATCGGGGACGGCCGGGAGGGCAAGGACTGCCAGGGCCATGGCACACACGTGGCGGGTACGGTCGCCGGCCGTACGTACGGTGCCGCTCCCGAGGCCGACCTGGTGAGCGTCCGGGTGCTGGACTGCCAGGGCAAGGGCACCTGGTCGGGGATCCTGGCCGGCTTCGACTGGGTCGCCGCCAACGCCAAGCAGCCGGCCGTCCTCAACGGCTCGCTCGGCGGCCCGAAGTCCACCGCCGTGAACAGGGCGGCGACCGAGCTGTCGAGAAGGGGCGTCCTGCCGATTCTCGCCGCCGGCAATGACGCGGTGGACGCCTGCACTGTCTCACCGGCCTCGGCGGAGGGTGTCGTGACGGTCGGCGCGACCGACAAGACGGACAGGCAGAGCAGCTTCTCCAACCACGGGAAGTGCCTGTCGATGTTCGCGCCGGGCGCCGCCATCGTGTCGGCCAAGCTCGGCGGTGGCAGTGTCGCCCTGAACGGCACGTCGATGGCGTCCCCCCATGTCGCCGGTGTGGCCGCGCTCTACAAGGCGGAGCACCCGGACGCCACCCCGGCTGAGCTCGCGGAGTGGATCGACGGCGCGGCCACGGAGAACAAGCTGTCCTCCGTCAGCGAGGGCTCACCGAACCGGCTCCTGTTCACCGACGGGCTCTGACAGTGGGGCGCCGACGGCCGGCGAAGAACCCACATGGCGCATGAAGAACCGATTCAGCACCCGCTGTTCGAGCGATGAACCGGGCTGTCCGGAGAACATCCGCACAGGCCGGGACAGGCTTTCGGCGACCTGTTTCACCCCACCCGCACCATAGGAGTGTCCCGTGCGACTTCGTACCAGTGTGGCCGCCACCGTCGGCGCCCTCGCCCTCGTCATCACCCTGCCTGCCTCGGCCGGCGCGGCCGAGGGTGCCTTCACGTACGAGCACCTCGACCAGGCCGGCAGCACGGAGATGTCGAGTCTGATCGACCCGCAGAGCCGCGAGTGCATCACGCTCCCCGAGGTCAAGGACGAGACGACGCAGGCGGCGCACAGCCCTCGCAACAACACCGACGCCACGGCGACCGTGTTCTCGGGCGTCGACTGTGAAGGCGAGCACTTCTCCCTGCGGCCCAACGGGGGCAAGGCCTCCGAGCGCCTGAAGGTCCGTTCGGTCGTCTTCAGCTGACGGCTGACCGACCGAACCACTGAACCGGCAGATCCGGCCGGCTCACCGAGCCGGCCGGATCTGCCGACCAGCCGCCCCGCCACGAGCGCCACGCCCGTGCCGGGGCGGCGCCATGTCCGGGCGCGCTGCCGACGTGAGTGCCGGGCGTGTCAGGCGTACTCCCGCTCCCTCGGCGCGAAGATCAGGTTGCGGCTCTTCTCGGGGCGGTCGTCGGTGATGGGAACGAGACGGCCGTCGGACTCCGAGATCCAGCGGAAGGTGTAGTCCAGCCCTTCGAAGGGCTCGGTGAGCTTGCCGAGCAGCGTCTTGTGCAGGGCTTCGAGAATGATGACGGGGCGGTCGCGCTTGATGACGCCCCGCGCGCCGGCCAGGACGCTCGGCTCATGGCCCTCGACGTCGATCTTGATCAGGTCGACCGGGGTGTCCCCCAGGGTCTGGTCCACGGTGAGCAGATGGACACGGGTGGTGAACGCGCTGGCCACCGGCTTGCTGAACTCCTCCAGCGAGGAGCCGGTGGAGAGCAGGTTCGACAGCGGGAAGCGGATGTTGATGTCGGCGGTGCCGACATGGTCCGAGACGCCGTTCTGGTGCAGTACGAGATTCTTCAGACCGTTCGCCCGGTGGTTGACGGCCAGCCTCGCGTGGATCGGCGGCACCGGCTCGAAGGCGTGCACCGTGGCCTTGGGGGCGGAGAGGGCCGCGATCATCGCGTAGTAGCCGACATGCGCGCCGACGTCGAGGACCGTACGGCTGGTGGCGGCGAGCCGGCTCCAGTGGTGCAGGCTCGCGGACTCGTAACCGAAGCGGCCGTTCCATACGGTGTCGAGGGCGACGGCCTCGTCGTTCGCGCAGAACATGACGAACGGCGGGCAGTGCTCGGAGTCGATCTCGACCCAGCCGTGGTGGGGGAATCCCTTGCGGTGCTTTGTGAGGATGTCGGAGGTGGTGACGGGCCTGACGCGCGCCGCCTCCTGCTCCGTCCGCCGGTTCGTCTCGTCGAGATCGCGGATCCGGGTGCCGACTCGCCCACCGGCCGGCCGGCCCGGCCGCGGCTTCCCGGCGCTCACGCTTGATGAGATCTTGCGGAGGATCTTCACGGGGCTCCTTGACGTCGTGCAGGTGGCCGGGGGTAGGCCGATGTTGCCGACACCGGATGAGCGGGGGATGTTGGCGTGGTGAACACGGGGGGAACCATCCGTCCCCACGCGGCGAGGGCGCGCTGGCGGCGTGGCGGCCCGGCCCCTGGGCTAGGTTTTTCGGTATGCCCTCTGACAACAACGCACGCTTCGGCAGGATCGGTATCTGGAGTTCGGCCCTGCATCCCTCCGAGCCGGCCGGTGTCGCGGCGGTCTCGGCGGCGGTCGCCGAGCTGGACGCCCTCGGATACGGGACGCTCTGGCTGGGCGGCAGCCCCTCGCTCGACCAGGTGGTGCCCGTCCTCGCAGCGACCCGGCGCATCACCGTCGCGACCGGAATCCTCAGCATCTGGGACCGCCAGGCACCGGTGGTCGCCGAACAGACGGCGCGGATCCAGCGGGACGCGGCGGGGCGCTTCGTCCTCGGGCTGGGCGTCAGCCACGGCGGGTTCAACCCGAACTACGCACGGCCCTACTCGACCATGGTCGAATACCTCGACGCGCTGGACGCCGCGCCCGACCCGGTGCCCCCGTCCCAGCGCGTCCTCGCCGCGCTGGGCCCGAAGATGCTGAAGCTCGCCGCCGAGCGTGCGGCGGGCGCGCACCCCTATCTCGTCACGGCGGAACACACGGCGGAGGCACGCGCGACGCTCGGTCCGCACGCGCTGCTCGCGCCGGAACTCACCGTCGTACTCGACACGGACATCGACCAGGCCCGTACCGTGGCGCGCGGGATGCTGTCGATGTATCTCCAACTGCCCAACTACACCAACAACCTGCTCCGACTCGGCTTCGCCGCGAGCGACTTCGCGGACGGCGGCAGCGACCGGCTTCTGGCCGCGCTCTTCGCGCTGGGCGACGCCGAGACGGTGCGCGCGCGTGTCGACGAGTACACGGCCGCCGGCGCCGACCATCTGGCGCTCCAGGTCCTCACGGGCGACCGGCGCAAGGACCTGCCGCTGGCCGAGTGGCGCACGCTGGCCGAGGCGCTGGAACTGCCGCCCAGAGCCTGACGCTCTGTCACGATCCCGCCGGTGCCGATGAGTTGACGTCGGCACCGGCGGGATCATGCGGCTTCACGGAAGCGAAGACCACCGCCCGACCGGTCAGACGCGTTCCAGGACGATCACGGGGATCTCGCGGTCCGTCTTGGTCTGGTACGCGTCGTAGTCGGGCCAGACCTCGGCCATCCGGCGCCACATCTCCGGCTTCTCCTCAGGGGTCGCGGTGCGCGCACGGGCGGTGAAACGGTCGCCCTTCACCTGTACGTGGACCTCCGGGTCCGCCTGGATGTTGAGGTACCACAGGGGAGGCGTGTCGGCGCCGCCCTTGGAGGCGACGACCAGAAGGTCGTCACCGTGGGTCCGGTAGATGAGGGGGGTGCTGCGCCGCTCGCCGCTCTTGCGGCCGGTGGTGGTGAGGATCAGCGTGGTGGTGCCCTTCTGCCAGTCGTGTCCCACCTCGCCGTCTGTCTCCTGGTAGCGCTTGACATGCTCTTTGCCGAACAGCATCTGCCGTCTCCTTCTGGGTCTCGCTCTGCCCATGACGACCGCGTGGGGACGTCCTCGGGCCCGTGCGAATCCGACCGTAGCAACGTCCGCACGACGGCGGCCGTTGTGCGGCGCGTGCCGCGCGCCGCGTGTCCGAGACGGTGAACGCCGGTCCGGAGGAAGTTATTCCGATGCGTCGGTCCGGCGATTAGCGGGGCAGTCTGCCCAGTTGCAAGGTGTCGGCGAAGGAGCCTTCCCACGTACGCCATTTCCCGGGGACTTCCGAGGGCTTTACATTTGCGTACGCGTAACCGTACTCACCCTCGTACTCGTGCCGCGGGGCGGCGGGTGTCCGCCCGCGCTCCTCGACGGCGGCGTAACCGTCCTGGATTTCCGTGTCGTCGATCAGCGAGGGGCTGGCACGGTCCATCCGCAGCGCGTCCACGGATTCCGCGAGAAGTTCATATTCCGTGGTTTCGTCGTGGGTGGCGACGCGAATGAGATGACCCGCCGCCAGATGTTCCGCGACCCGGTCCTGATGGGCCTGGTTGTCCCGCCAGGCCCGCAGCAGTTGAGGGACGTCGGGGACGGTGTCCGCCAGGGGGGCGAGTGCCCGCGCGGGGAAATTGTCATTGTCCGGGCTCGGGTCGAGGCGTTCGGCAATCCAGGTCGCCCGGTCCCGTAACCACCACAGTGCAAGTGACAGAGTGGGTGCGCGATACGTTCCCAGCGGTACGCCTATACGCTGGCCGCCACTGACTCCGTAGGCGGTGACATGGCACAGGAATTCATCATGCACGGCCGCTCTCCTCGCGCCGTTCATTGGTGGCCCGATGGCCTGGGAGGTAATGCTGGGTACTGAAGTCGGGCGGTGGCGGGGCGATTCCCGGAGAGCAGAATGAATGATCTTTTGGGGCGCCCCAACGTTTTATTATGTAGTTCGCCGACCGAGTTTCACGGCATCATTCTGGCCAGAGTTCGATGCGTTAATCCATCTGACTGGCCGAATTTCGGTCGAGGGGCGGGGAGCCCGGCCACCCCCGGTGGAGGCGGCGGCCGTCCCCCAACCGCCTTGCACCGCACCGACCTTGACGTTCACTGTATGGAGTAGCAGTGAAACGCTGCGGTACCGGACAGCAGGGGGGCACAGGGCGATGGGGAGAGACAGTGACGAGAAAGAGACGGGCGCCTCGGGGTCGGACGCGGGGGCCACTGGCCGGGCCGGTGCCGACGGACCCGGCGACGCCGTACCGCCGTCGGTGCCGGCGCAGCCGCTGACACCACCTTGGCCGGCGTCGCCGCCGCCACCGTCCCAGCCGCCGTCGTTCGGCCCTCCCCCGCCCGCCGCTCCTCCCCAGCCGGTCGGCCCGCCTCCCCCGTCCGGTCATGTCGCCGCCGTCGCGCTCCTCAACCTCACCGGCCTCGGGCTCGGTTACGCCCTGCTCCGCGACTGGCTGCGGCTCGCCCTCGCCCTGGCGGCGACCGGGCTGTTCCTCCTGCTCGTGCTGCCCGCCGACACCGACGGCGCGCCCGGCCTGCTTGTCGTGCTGTACGCCCTTGTGCTGATCGGCGCGGCCCTCGACGGCGCGCGGCGCGCCCGTGTCCCGGTCCCACGCCCCCCGTTGGTGCTCCCCGCACTGCGGCCCGCCGTGGCCGTCGCCCTGGCTCTCGCGCTGCTCGCCGTACCGGTGGGCGGGGCGGTCGCCTACGAAGCGGCGCAGGACGAGGCCGTCGAGCGGATGCTGCTCGACAGGCTCGCCGCGGCGGACAAGAGGGTCGAGGCGGCACGCGGGAGCGGCGTCAGCGGCAAGGACCGGAGCGCGGAGTTCAGGGCCGCGCTCGGCGTCTACCGTGAACTCGGCGAGAAGGAAGGCGATTCGAGGGCCGGCAAGCTCGTGCCGAAGCGGCTGGCGACGTTCTACGACGCCGTGTCCGCCCCGTACGCCGAGAAGAAGTACTGCGACGCCGTCGAGCCTCTCAAATACCTTCGTGACGTGCCCGATTCGGTGGACGACGACCTGCTCGGCAAGCTGGCCACCTGGCCTGACGAGCCGTTGGCCATCTCCTTCCTGGAGTGCGGGAAGCGCGCGCTGGCCGCGGGCGGGTCCGGCGCGGACCGCGGTGACCTGGCCGAACTCATCTCCACATTCCCCGAGTCGGCACAGGCGGCGGCCGTGACACCGGCCGTCGACGCCGCGATCAAGGAGCGCGCCGGAAAGCTGGGCGGCGCCGATCCGTGCACGTCCACCACGGAGTTGGAGAATCTCTCCGAGATGGTGAACTCCTTCGAGACGGACACCGCCGCCCTCAAGAAGAGGGCCGCGTCGGCCGTGGAGTCCGGGACCTACGCGTGCGGTGTCGACCAGTTCAAGGACAAGCGTTTCGACCTCGCGCTGGAGACGCTGACCTCGTTCAGGTCCACCTACAAGGACAGCAAGCGCAAGGACCGCGCGCGGGACATCGCCATCGCCGCCGAGATCGCCGCGGAACGCGGGGCGGCCGGCAAGCGTCTGCCGCCGGAGAAGACGCCCGGCGGTCCCCGGCTGGAAGTGGTGGTCAGCAACGACGCGTCGGACGCGGTGGAGATCCTGTACACCGGTCCGGTGACCGGCACGCTCAAGATCGAGGCCTGCGGCGGCTGCGAGAACTACTCCAGCTACGACGCCGTCGACAAGGCATGCAAGGACCCCGGCAAGGGCTATCCGAAGAAGACACTGCGGCTGCCCGTGGGTGACTACCACTTCCTTCTCAAGCACTCCGGGGACGCGGCCGACGACGTCACCAGCACGACGGACGGGATGTCGATCGATCCCGGCTACTCGTACACGTACTGCAGCTATGTGGTCGAGACGGGCCCGTTCGACTCGATCCGGCCGGTGGACCCGATCGACCCGGTGCTGGCCAGGTAGATCACTCACCCGCGCGGCGGCGGCCATCGGCGTCCGAGCGCCTTGACACACGTCCGCAGCGCCGCCTACCTTCTCGATGAATCGATTCATTCATCGATCAGGGATCAAAGGAAGCCTCTTGATGACGCCCTCCCCCGAAGCCTCCCAGCACCCTCAGGCAGGCGAACTCCTCGCGCGTTCCCACCGGCTGGGCGCGGACCCGCGCAACACGAACTACGCGGGCGGCAACACCTCCGCCAAGGGCCTGGCCCCCGATCCGGTGAGCGGCGCGGACACCGAGCTGATGTGGGTGAAGGGCTCCGGCGGGGATCTGGGCACGCTCTCCGGGCCGGGTCTCGCCGTGCTCAGGCTCGACCGGCTGCGGGCGCTCGCCGAGGTGTATCCGGGCGTGGCGCGCGAGGACGAGATGGTCGCCGCCTTCGACTACTGCCTGCACGGCAAGGGCGGCGCGGCGCCGTCCATCGACACCGCCATGCACGGTCTGGTGGACGCCGCCCACGTCGATCATCTGCACCCCGACTCCGGCATCGCGCTCGCCTGCGCGGCCGACGGCGAGGCGTTGACGGCGGAGTGCTTCGGCGAGCGCGTGGTGTGGGTGCCCTGGCGCCGCCCCGGTTTCCAACTCGGCCTGGACATCGCCGAGGTGAAGGCGGCCAACCCGCGTGCGATCGGCTGTGTGCTCGGCGGCCACGGCATCACCGCGTGGGGCGACACCTCGAAGGAGTGCGAGGAGAACTCGCTGAGCATCATCCGCGAGGCCGAGCGGTTCCTCGCCGAGCGCGGCAGGCCCGAGCCGTTCGGTCCGCTCCTGGACGGATACGGCCCACTGCCCGACGACGAGCGGCGGGCACGCGCCGCCGCCCTGGCCCCGCTGCTGCGCGGGCTGGCGTCCACGGACCGGCCGCAGGTGGGTCACTTCACCGACAGCGAGCCCGTGCTGGACTTCCTGGCCCGCGCCGAACACCCGCGTCTCGCGGCCCTCGGCACGTCGTGCCCGGACCACTTCCTCCGTACGAAGGTCCGGCCGCTGGTCCTCGATCTGCCCGCCTCCGCGCCGCTGGACGAGGTGACGGCCCGCGTCGGGCGGCTGCACGAGGAGTACCGCGCGCAGTACGCCGCCTACTACGACCGGCACGCCGGCGCCGACTCGCCGGCGATGCGGGGCGCGGACCCGGCGATCGTGCTGGTGCCGGGCGTGGGCATGTTCTCGTACGGCAAGGACAAGCAGACGGCGCGGGTGGCCGGCGAGTTCTATCTCAACGCGATCAATGTGATGCGCGGCGCCGAGGCGGTCTCCTCGTACGCGCCGATCGACGAGTCGGAGAAGTTCCGCATCGAATACTGGGAGTTGGAGGAGGCGAAGCTCCGGCGGATGCCGGCTCCGAAGCCGCTGGCCACCCGTGTCGCGCTGGTGACCGGCGGCGGTTCGGGCATCGGGAGGGCCGTCGCGCACCGGCTGGCGGCGGAGGGCGCGTGCGTGGTCGTCGCCGACGTGAACGCGCGGAGCGCGGCGGAGGTCGCGGACGAACTGGGCGGTGCGGACCGGGCGGTGGCCGTCACCGTCGACGTGACCGACGAGGACGCGATCGCCGCCGCCTTCCGCGAGGCGGTGCTCGCCTTCGGCGGGGTGGACCTGGTCGTCAACAACGCCGGTATCTCGATCTCGAAGCCGCTGCTGGAGACGACCACGCGGGACTGGGATCTCCAGCACGACATCATGGCGCGCGGCTCGTTCCTGGTCTCGCGGGAGGCGGCGCGGGTCATGACGGGGCAGGGGCTCGGTGGCGACATCGTCTACATCGCGTCGAAGAACGCCGTGTTCGCCGGTCCCAACAACATCGCCTACTCGGCCACGAAGGCGGACCAGGCCCACCAAGTCCGGCTGTTGGCAGCTGAGTTGGGCGAGCACGGGATCCGGGTCAATGGGGTCAACCCGGACGGCGTGGTGCGTGGGTCGGGCATCTTCGCGGCGGGCTGGGGTGCGCAGCGGGCGGCGGTGTACGGGGTGGCGGAGGAGAAGCTGGGTGAGTTCTACGCCCAGCGGACGCTGCTCAAGCGCGAGGTGCTGCCGGAGCATGTGGCGAACGCGGTGTTCGCCCTGACCGGCGGCGATCTCACGCACACCACCGGCCTGCACATTCCTGTCGACGCGGGTGTCGCCGCGGCGTTCCTGCGCTGAGAGGACGGGAGTCATGGCCGTGTCGTACGCCACCGGGCCGGACGGCTCGGCGTCTCCCCCGGACGCTCCGGTCTTCGTCGCCGTCGACCTGGGCGCCACCAGCGGCCGGGTGATGGCCGGGCGGGTGGGCCGGGCGGGCCGGGGGACGCTGGATCTGACCGAGGTCCACCGTTTCCCGAACCGGCCGGTACGACTGCCGGGAAGCCTGCGGTGGGACGTGCTCGCGCTCTATCAGGGGGTGCTCGACGGACTCGGCCGCGCGGCCCGTACGTACGACGTCGCGTCGATCGGGATCGACAGCTGGGCGGTCGACTACGCGCTGCTGGACGCGGACGGACATCTGCTCGGCAATCCGTACCACTACCGGGACACCCGCACCGATGGTGTGGGCGAGCGGGTGTGGGAGACGGTCCCGGCCGAGGAGCTGTACCGGACCACCGGGTTGCAGCACCTGCCGTTCAACACGGTCTTCCAGCTGGCCGCGGCCTCCGGGAGTGCCCAACTGACGGCCGCGAGACGGCTGTTGATGATTCCGGATCTGCTGACGCACTGGCTCACCGGCAGCATCGGCGCGGAGGCCACCAACGCGTCGACCACGGGCCTGTTCGACGCGCGTGCGGGCGACTGGTCGGATGCGCTGATGGGCCGTCTGGGCATCGACCGGAGCCTGTTCCCGCCGATCCGGCGGCCGGGGGACGCGGCGGGGACGCTGCTGCGTCACGTAGCGGCCGAGACCGGGCTGCCGGAGTCCACCCCCGTCACGGCGGTGGCGTCGCACGACACGGCCTCGGCGGTGGCCGCCGTCCCCGCGACCGGGCCGGGCTTCGCGTATCTCTCGTGCGGTACGTGGTCACTGGCCGGTCTTGAACTGGCCGAGCCGGTGGTCACGGAGGCGTCCAGGGCCGCGAACTTCACCAACGAGCTGGGGGTGGACGGCAGTTACCGCTTCCTGCGCAATGTCATGGGGCTGTGGCTGCTGTCGGAGAGCCTGCGTACCTGGTCGGACCGTGGACTGCCCGCCGAGCTGGGGCCGTTGATGGAGCGGGCGGCGCGGTCGCGGCCGTTCGCCGCGCTGGTCGACCCGGACGACCCGTCGTTCCTCACGCCGGGCGACATGCCGGGCCGTATCGCCGCGTACTGCGCGCGCACCGGCCAGCAGCCGCCGACCGACCAGGCGGCGGCGGTGCGTTGCGTCCTGGAGAGCCTGGCGCTGGCCCACCGGGCCGCGCTGCGTACGGCGGCGGAGCTGTCCGGCACCGACATCCGGGTGGTGCACCTGGTGGGGGGCGGCAGCCGCAACGAACTGCTGTGCCAACTGACGTCGGACGCCACGGGGTTGCCCGTGGTGGCCGGTCCGGCGGAGGCCACGGCGCTCGGCAACGTCCTCGTCCAGGCGCGGACCCGTGGCCTCGTCGGAGACCGCTCCGAGATGCGGCGACTGGTGGCGCGGACCCAGCGGTTGCGCCGGTACGAGCCGCGGGGCGACGGGCGGGCGTGGTCGGCGGCGGCGGCGCGGATCGGACTCGACTGAAAGCGCCCTCACAGCCCGCGAAGGGAGGGGGTACCGTGCCTGTCATGAGCCCGTACTCGAACTACCGTGCAGTGGAGCCGCGTCACAGCGGCCCCCGCGGTGAGTGCGCGCCTCGCGGCCTCAGCTTTCTGCTGCGCCGTGGCCGGGTGGGATCCCCGCCCGCCTGTTGTCGCTGTCGCTGACCTGCTGTCGCCGACCTTCGGCAGCGCCGCGCCCGTACGGCACCGTTCCGGACCTGGCGCCGCTGCCTCGTCGGGCCCGCGTTTCCCCCCCGTTTCCCCGCCGGTTCGTTCTCCCCGAGGAGCCTCGTGACCACCGCCGCCGCATCCGTGACCACCGTTCCCGCTCTCCGTGCTCCGCACATCCCCGCCGACGGCCTCTACGAGGGTCATCGCGAGCTGCGCCGCGTACCCGAGGGCTGGGAGGACCGGCCGTACGGACTCTTCGAACTCGTCCCGCGGTCCCGCACCATCGGCGCCGAGATCCGCGGCCTGGATCTGTCGGTCCCGCCGTCGCCCGCCGTGCGGGACGAGCTGAACCGCGCCCTGCTGGAGTGGAAGGTCCTCTTCTTCCGGGGGCAGCGGCTGTCCTCCGACGCACAGCGCGCGTTCGCCCTCAACTGGGGTGCGCTGGAGACCAACCCGCTGCTGACGGCGGCCGGCGACGCGAAGGACGTGGTGCGCTTCGACCGTACGGCCGTCCCGACCTTCGAGAACGTATGGCACACGGACGTCACCTTCCGGGAGCGGCCCGCGATGGGCGCCGTGCTGCAACTGCGCGAGGTGCCGCCCGCCGGGGGCGACACCATGTGGGCCGACATGGCGGTGGCGTACGACAATCTGCCGCGCGAGGTGAAGGACCGGATCGACGGCGCCCACGCCGTTCACGACTTCGTGCCGGGCTTCGCGCGGTTCTCCCCCGCCGACCGGCTCGCCGAGTTCCAGGATGTCTTCCCGCCGGTTGAGCACCCGGTGGTGCGCACGCATCCGGAGACGGGGCGGCGGATGCTGTTCGTCAACACGTCGTTCACCACGCACATCGTGGGGCTCGCACGGGAGGAGAGCGACCGGCTGCTGCGGTTGCTCTTCCAGCAGGCCCACGTGCCGGAGTACCAGGTCCGGTTCCGCTGGCAGGCGGGCGACATCGCGTTCTGGGACAACCGCGCCACCCAGCACTACGCGGTCGCGGACTACGGCACGCACCGGCGGGTCGCCGAACGTGTCGCCATCGCGGGCGACCGTCCGTACTGACCGCCACCCTCGCCGGCTACGGCTCCTCGGTGAGACCGGCGATGCGCTCGCGGTAGGCGGCGATCTCGCGTGCGGTGAGGGCGAGGCGACCGGGCCCTGCCTGGTCCGCGGCCAGGGAGGTCGCCTGCTCCATCGCGCGGTAGAGCGGGCCCGGCAGATTCAGCAGGAGCTGGCCGTGCTCGGCGGTCTCGATCACCATCCACGAGTTCCGGTCGGCGACACCCTCCCCGATGACGTTCGGTTCGATGGTGCTGGCGGCGACGACGGTCAGGACAGGGGGGATCGGGGTCTCTTCGCTCATGCCTCCCTCCCTATCAGGGAGGTTCCGGCGGTGCCCAGCGATCGCGGCGAGTTCCGCCTCACACAGCCCGTCCGGCCGTGTGCGCCACGCCCGCGCGCCGCCGGGCTCCTCTCCGCTTACTACTGACCGCGCGGACCTGCGATGCTGGTAGGAGCCTGCCTGTGAGGAGGCGGTCGCCATGGCGAGCGGGAGCGCGCTCCCGGATCCGGGTGAGCGATGGCTGGACGAGTTGCTCGTCGAGGCGCATGCCGCGGCCCCGATGGACCTTCCTGAGCTGGTCGACCGATGTGCCACGGCCCTCGGTCTCGATCGGACCGTGGTGTATCTGGTCGACATCCAGCAACGGGAGCTGATCCCGCTCACCGCCGGGATGCCCCACCTCGACGTGGATTCCACGGCGGGCGGAGCGGCGTATCGGGCCCTTGACCTGCGGATCGAGGATTCGGACGACGGCGCCCTCACTGCCTGGCTACCACTGATCGACGGAGCGGAACGGCTCGGCGTGCTCGGTGTCAGGGCAAGCGACTTCAACGCGGCACGCCTGCGCCGCTGCCGGATGCTCGCGTCCGTGCTCTCCATGACGATCACCTCCAAGCGCGCGTACAGCGACAGCCTGGCGCGGCGCGCCCGTACGGAGCGGATGATGCTGCCCGCCGAGATGCTGCGCGCCTTCCTGCCGCCACGGACGATCGGCAACGCCCGCGCGCTGTCGACGGCGGTGCTGGAACCCGCGTACGAGATCGGCGGCGACGCCTTCGACCACTCACTGACCCGCTCGACCCTGCACGTCGACATCTTCGACTCGATGGGTCACGACCTGGCGGCGGGCCTGACCACGGCCGTCGCGCTCGCGGGCTGTCGCAGCACCCGCCGCAACGGCGGCGATCTCCCGGAGATGGCCGACACCATCGACAAGGCGCTCGCGCGCTGGCTGCCGGAGCAGTTCTGCACCGGCGTCCTCACTCAGCTGGATCTCGCGAGTGGCCTGTTCCGGTGGTGCAACTGCGGGCATCCGCCGCCTCTGCTGATCCGGGGAGGCCGCGTGCTGAAGGGGGAACTGGAACGGCCCGCCCAGCCGCCGATGGGCTCGCCGAACCGGTTCCACGACAGCCCCCGCACGGTTCACGAGGCGCAACTGGAGCCCGCGGACCGGGTGTTGCTCTATACGGACGGGGTCGTCGAGTCACGGATGAATGACCAGTCGGAATTCGGACTCGACCGCTTCACCAGCTCCATCATCCGGGCCACCGCGGCCGGCGAACTGGCTCCCGAGGCACTGCGCCGGCTCATCCACTCGATTCTCGACGCCAATGATGACCGGCTGCGCGACGATGCCACGATGCTGCTCGTCGGATGGCGGCCGGGCGTCGACTGGCGGCCGGGCCCCGCCTGAGGACACCGCACGGCGCGGGTCCACCGGGGAGACCCGGGGGACCCACGCCCGCTTTCTGGACTGCCGGGCCGCCGTTCAGTGGCTGGGACCGCGCCGGCCGCCACGTCCCCTGTCGTCCTGTCCGGGGGCGTCGAACTCGACCTGCTCCTTGCGGACGTCGGCCGACACCTCCTTCTGCTCGGTGACCTTCTCGGTCTCCATGCGTACCCGCTCCACCGGCACGGCCTCCTTACGGACGACCGCCTCCTCGGCGTGCAGGATCAGCTCGGTCTCGGCGTTGCCCATGGGGGCGCGGCCGATGGTGCGGTCGCCCGGCTTGATGGGCTCGCGCACGATACGGACCTCTTCGTGGGTGACGGGGACGGTGGTCGTGACGTTCTCCGTCACCACGACCTTCCGGAGCCGTGCCCGACCGGACTCGTGCTCCTCGGTGCCGACCCGAAGCCGCTCTTCCGAACGCACCATTTCGTCCTCGCCGCGACCGGTGGCGGGCCCGGTTGCGGCCTCGGCGGTGTCCGGCCGGCCGGTCATGCCTGCCCGGGCCGAGGTGTCGGTACGGCCCTGGGCGCCGTTGCCGCTCACGGCCTCCCGGCCGGTCATGCCTTCCTTGGCGGCCTGGCCGGGCGCCGGGCTCATGCCCGGTGCCCCACTGCGCCCGGCGGGGCGGGTGAGGCCGTAGTGGTCGTAGAGTTCCTGCTCCTGGCCGACGTCAAGGTGCTCGTCGGCGTTCATACGAGGGGCTTCCTTGACCAGTTCCTTGTCGTGCGGGATCTGCAGACCGTTCGCGTCGCGGGTGGCGCCCTCCAGGGGTACGAAGGACTCCTTCATCCCGAACATGCCGGTCTTGACTGTCACCCACTCCGCGCGGCCCGTCTCATTGTCGAGGTACGCCTGCTCGACGCTGCCTATCTTCTCTCCGGCTGCGTCGTAGGCGGTCAGACCCGTGAGTTCACCCACGTGGTGGAAGACATCGTCGGCTGCCATCAGTGATCACTCCTTGGCGGCGAGCCGGCGGGGTCCGGTATCCCCGCGCGTCGTCTGACTCGCGTAATTCCATGCGGCACCTGCTGCGAGCGGGCGGCAACCAGGGAAAGCGCCCCTTTGGCCCGTCCGGGGGACAAAGGGGCGCCACGCGCGCCCTGCTGGGCTCCCCGTGGATCGGCGGCCGGATTCAGCCATTCGGGTGACACCTGGTGCGGGGCACCGACCCGCGCTCACGCGTTGTACAGGGACAGATACGGAAAGGAGTCCCCGATGACGCAGATGATGCCGGTGGTGACGATCGTGCCGATGATCGCGACGAATCGATCAGCTGTCGGCCGCCGCTGTCCATACGGCGGTGTCGGGGGCGAGCACGTCCCCCGACAGACTGTCGCTGGCGAGCAGCACGGCGCCGTCCGGCAGTGTCATCGACCGCGCGGAGAGGTTGATCCGGCACTCGAACCGGCCCTTGCGGAAGGCCAGTTCGCCGTCGCGGGCGGGCAGCCAGCTGAACGACTCGTCGCCCCGGAAGCGGGTGCGTACGGACAGGGCGGTGCGGTACAGCTCCAGGAAGGAGTCGGGTTCTCCGGTCTGGACGTCCACCGCGTGATCGCCCCAGCCGTCCGGCTGCGGGAGCCAGCTGCCGCCGGGCCCGAAGCCGTGACTGGTGCCGGAGCGGGTCCACGGGAGCGGGATGCGGCAGCCGTCGCGGCCCTTGGTGGTGCGTCCGGTCCGCTCCCACATGGGGTCGCGCAACGCGTCGAGCGGCAGGTCGGAGACCTCGGGAAGGCCGAGTTCCTCGCCCTGGTAGAGGTAGGCGCTGCCCGGCAGGGCGAGGGTCAGGAGAGCGGCGGCCCTGGCCCGCCGGTGCCCGAGGGCGTCGTCCGGCGCGGGGTCGGTGCCGCCACCGGACAGCCAGGCGCGGTAGTCGATGCCCTGCGGAAGCGCGTAACGGGTGCGGTGGCGTACGACGTCGTGGTTGGAGAGCACCCAGGTGGGCAGGGTGCCGACCGCGCGAGCGCCGGTGAGGGAGGTGTCGATGACCTTCCGGAACTCCTCCGCGTCCCAGGGACAGCGCAGATGGAAGAAGTTGAAGGCCTGGTGGAGCTCGTCGGGGCGGGTGTAGAGGGGCAGCCGGGCCGCGCTGACACCCGCTTCGGCGACGGTGATGCGGGGAGGCGCGTAGGAGTCGATGATCTTGCGCCAGGTTCGGTATATGTCGTGGACCTCGTCGCGGTCCCAGAAGGGGTGGTTCTCGCCCTCGGGCGGGGAGTTGAGCGAGGCGGAATCGCGTCCGCCCGTGTCCCGCAGGGGTTCCACGAGGTCCTTGCGCAGGCCGTGGGCGACGTCGATGCGGAAGCCGTCGGCCCCGAGGTCGAGCCAGAAGCGCAGGATCCCCTCGAAGTCCGCGAGGACGTCCGGATTCTCCCAGTTCAGATCGGGCTGCTCGGCGGAGAAGATGTGCATGTACCACTGGCCGTCCGGCACCCGTGTCCAGGCGCCGCCGCCGAATTTCGACTTCCAGTCGGCGGGCGGCAGGTCCCCGTCCGGGCCCCGCCCCTCCCGGAAGATGAAACGGTCCCTGGCCGGCGAGCCGGGCGGTGACGCGAGCGCTTCGACGAACCAGGGGTGCTGGTCGGAGCAGTGGTTGGGCACGACGTCGACGATGACCTTGAGGCCGAGCCCATGCGCGCGGCGCACGAGGGCGCGGAAGTCGTCGAGGGTGCCGTGGCGGGGGTCGACGCCCCGGTAGTCGGAGAC
Organism: Streptomyces sp. NPDC050433; assembly: GCF_044458565.1. Lineage (NCBI taxonomy): Bacteria > Bacillati > Actinomycetota > Actinomycetes > Kitasatosporales > Streptomycetaceae > Streptomyces > Streptomyces sp. NPDC050433. The sequence goes on from NZ_JBITIB010000017.1 coordinate 99,948, forward strand.
GTCGTAACCGGCGTCGGTCCAGGGCGAGGGGTAGAAGGGGGTGAGCCACAGGGCGTCGACGCCGAGACCGGCGAGGTGGTCGAGCCGGTCCGTGATCCCGCGCAGATCGCCGATCCCGTCGCCGTCCGCGTCGGCGAAGCTCGGCACGTACACCTGGTAGACGACAGCCTCGCGCCACCAGTCGGGCGCGGGCCGTGACAGGTGGTCGCGGGGGGTGTCGAGGGTGTTCGGGATCACGGGTGCCTCTCGTGCTGATCTTCGGCCCGGTGGTGCGGGTGGTGTCTGGTGCGTGGGGTGTTTCGTGCGACGGATGGTGCGTCGTACGAAGGACACCCTTTCACCGCGCGACGTCAGGCTGAAGGTCACCCGTTCGATGGTTATGGAAGGGATGTCCGGGGGAGTCCGGAGGGTGTCCGCCCGCCCGTGCGGGCGGGTGGCTCCGGGGTGTGCCGCGGACCAGGACGCCGAGCCCGCCGAACCGAGGTGGCTACTCCATGAGGAAGACCTGCTCCATGGGTGCCCACCAGTCGTCGGGTCCCGCCTCGGGGACCCGCTCCTGGCAGGGGTCGGTCAGCTTCCACCACGCCCGCGTCGCCGCGTCGTCCGCCATCGCCGCGAGATCGGCCGCCAGGTCGTCACCGTGGTACTCGAAGTAGCTGAAGAGCCGGTCGCCCAACAGGTGGATCGAGTAGTTGGCGATGTGACTGGCGCGCAGCCGGGCGAGTACGGGCTCCGGTACGGCGCGGTGGAGTTCCCGGTACTCGTCCAGCTTCTCCGGACGCACCTTGATGACCTGCGCGATGCGGCGCATCAGCCCTCCGTCGGGGCCGGGGCGGCTTCGGCGCTCGGCGCGTGCGAGTAGAAGACCGACTTGTTCTGCTTGGTGCGGTGGGCCCCGGACTTGGCGACGAGTTGTTCCAGCGCGTTGCGCACCACGTTGATGTTGGAGTTGCGTGACGGGTGGTCCGCGGCCAGCTCGGCGGAGACCTCCGCGGCCGAGCGGGGCTCGCCGTGGCTGGCCAGCAGTGTGCCGACCAACTGGGCCAGGCTGGGCTGCTTCTCGGCCGCTCCGGCCGCCGCGGGCGCCTTCGCGCGGCGTCTCGCCGACCGCGCCGCCGGTACCCGTGCGCTCCGCGCGGCCTTGGGCGCGGCGCCGTCGGCGAACACCCGCTGCACACCGAGCAGCAGAGCGTGGTCACGCTCCAGGGTCTCCAACTGGCCCTGAAGATCGCCGATCTCGGCGCGCAGACGTTTCTGCTCCGCCTCGTTGCGTTCCAGGTCGCCGGCGACCTGGACCTCGTACTGCGACTGGACGCTCGTGAACTCGGTATCGGCACTGCCGGACATGTATCGCTCACTTCCTATGGACGACATCCGCGTGACCTCCCACGGCTGTTCGCGATGGTACTTCTGCCGGCGCGCCCGCCCTCAGGCCGTCCATCAGGTAACACCTTGCTGAACCACGCGTGGTTGCTGGGTGGGCCAGGGGGGCAAGTGCACCTTGAGCGGCGATCTCGCCGCGACAGTCGAACGAGAGTGAGGGCCGGGATGGATGACATGTGGGTATTCGCGGTCGAGTCGGGCCATGTGCCGGGTATGGACCTCACCGGTTACAGCGTCCATGCGACCGATGGAACGGTGGGAAGCGTGGACAGACAGTCCGAAGGCTCACCTTACGAACACCTGGTGGTGGACACCGGTATGTGGGTCTTCGGAAAGAGTCTCGTCATTCCCGCGGGGCTGGTGACCTCGATCGATCCGGCCGGGCGGGTGATCCAGGTCGGCTGTACGAAGTCGACCGTCAAGGGCGCTCCGGTGTTCGAGCGCGATCACGACACCAGGGATCCGGCCTACCTCGGCGGTCTGAGCACTTACTACACCTCTTTGGTTACTACTTCCTGACAACACGTCACGCACCAGCGCCCCGGCAGGACGCTGCCGGGGCGCTGGCGGATCACCTGGTGGTGTCCCTGGGCGAGGTGTCCTAGGCGGGGACGATGTTCTCCGCCTGGGGGCCCTTCTGACCCTGCGTGACCTCGAAGGTCACCTTCTGGCCCTCCTGGAGCTCACGGAAGCCCTGGGTGGCGATGTTGGAGTAGTGGGCGAAGACGTCGGGGCCTCCACCGTCCTGCTCAATGAATCCGAAGCCTTTTTCCGAGTTGAACCACTTGACGGTACCGCTGGCCATGTGTCCTCCAAAGGACTCATAACGGTCCCCGCACCGTGCGGGAACCGGAGGTGATCGCCCTGGTCCTCAGAGACGTTGAACAGCCGAATCGCCCGCGACTGTGATCACGGGCGACAAAGTACTTCGGAACCACGACAGCTAAAACTGACGCTACACGTCTCCTCGCTTCCAGACCACAGAAACGATCAAGCGTGACGCCCGACAACACCCGCACAGTGCAGTGATGACGTACCGCGACCCGCATTTTGTCCCTCGGGAGAGGGAACTGTCCGTGAATGTCCCGTGCCCGAGCCGCGTGTCGGAACTGTCGGTAGGCTGAGTCGTGATGTTCACCCCACAGGGCCCGACCCTTCGCGAACTGACCGTGCAGGCGCTCTCGTCGACCGAGCACGGCTACGACCTGCTCGCCCCGAAGTTCGATCTGACCCCGTTCCGCACTCCGGACCGCGTCCTGGACGCCGTGGCGGACACCCTCGGCGCGCTCGGCCCCTTCCGTGCGGGACTGGACATCTGCTGCGGCACCGGAGCGGGTGTGGACGTGCTGCGAGAGGTGTGCGTCGAGCGGGTCACCGGCGTCGACTTCAGCGCCGGCATGCTCGCCACCGCCAGGTCCGCCCTGCTGACGAAGGACGGTTCGGGCGGGGCCGGTTCGGGCGGGGCCGTCGTCGATCTCATACGGGCCGACGCCCGCGCGCTCCCCTTCCGCGCCGCCTTCGACGTGGCCGTGAGCTTCGGCGCGTTCGGCCACTTCCTGCCGTCGGAGCGGCCGGCTCTCTTCACACGGGTGCGTGAAGTCCTGCGGCCCGGCGGTGTTTTCGTCTTCCCGGTGCCCGCGCCGCCACGCGTCGGCTCGCGGCTGTACTGGACGCTCTGGGGCTTCGACGCGGCGATGCGGGCCCGTAACGCGTTGTGGCGTCCGCCCTTCGTCATGTACTACCGCACCTTCCGGCTCACCGACGTGGTGGACGAGTTGATCCGTACGGGCTTCGAGGTGGATCTCGTCGCGCTCGACGGTCTGGGACGGCGGCCCGACGGAAGTCCGCGCTGTCGCGTGGTGGTCGCGCGCCGGCCGTGACGGATCGGGGTGTCAGGCCGCCGGTCCGGATGGTTCGGTACGGCGCCGGGCCCAGCCGAGCACGACGACCGAGGCGAGCGCCGCGAAGGCGCACCAGGTCGAGACGAACGCCAGCCGCCAGATCACCACGCAGACCACCGCTCCGACGGCCACCAGGCCGCCGAGCAGCCGCACCGTCCGGTCGCCGGAGAGCAGCAGCGCACCGATGGTGGCGAGGAGGTAGCCGGCCACGACGATCTCCGGCTGCGGCAGATGGACGGCGTATCCGATGGTGTGGCCGCGGATGTCGGCCGTCACCTCTCGGGTGGCGAGGTAGTACGAGAGCGCGGCGGCAGTGGCGACACCGGAGGCGACGGGCACGGCCAGCCTGCGGCGGGACTCCGGCGGCGAGGCCAGCAGTACGGCCAGGGGGACCCAGAGGGCCAGCAGGGGCATCGCGATGACGGCCCAGGCCGTGGTGGCGGGCCCCGCGCCGCCGCCCGAGTCCCAGACGACGGACTCGACGATCTGGTGGGCGCCGAGGAGCAGCGGAAGGGCGGCGAGCGGCAGATCGCGGACCCGGCGTACGTGCGCGACGCAGGCCACTCCGACCGCGCCGATACAGACTCCCGCGGTGAGGTCGGCGGTCGCGCTCCAGCACATCGCGCCATCCAGGGACCGAAAGGGACGGTGATGGCGTGATCACCGTATGGCGGGTCCGATCGTACGGTTCCGGGGAGCGTCCGGGCGGGTGACGCGGCTGTCGCGGCGGCCTCGGGTGGCGGCCGGACGGAGGGCCGACGGCGGTCCGCCGGCCCTCCGTGGTGAATCTGTCGCCGCCGTCAGATCCGGCCCCGGGTCAGCCGGGAGAGGGGACCTCGTGGCCTGGCCGTCCGCCGGCCCAGCATGAAGGCGCCTCCGGCCAGGCCGACGACCCCGGCGGCGGCTCCCGCCGCGACGGCCTTCCGGTGTTTGACGACGGTCCAGGCCGTGGTGGCCTTGGTGGCCGCCTTGCCCGCCGTCGACGTGACCGCCTGTCGGCCGCTCTCCCAGCCGGCCGTGGCGGCTCGCCTGGTCGCCTCGCCTGCCGATCGCACACTCGCCTCGGCGGACTTCTCGGCCGCCCGGGCGGAGGACTTGACCTTGGCGGCCGTACCGTTCGCGTTCCTGTTCGCTGCGCTGTGCTCAGTCATGAGGTTCGTGTTGCCGCTCGACACGGCCCGAAACACCGGGGGTTGGCCTCGGCCGTGTGACGGCGGCGCGCCCATCAGGGCGACATCCGCCGCAGATGGATCGCCGTGCTGGCCCAGTCGCCCGCCGGCAGCTCCAGCGGCAGTCCGTGCTCCGTCAGGACGGTCGCGTGGTGCGACACCCCCGTCGCCACATCCCGGTAGACCGCCGCCGGTTCGAGCCCGGCGAGACGCACGGGCAGCTCCGGCCGCCCCCGGCGCGGCGCCCGCTGCCAGGCGAGCAGCAGGGCCTCCGCCCGGTCGGGCGACGTGTACTGCACGACGGTGGGCCCGTCGTCCACGGGTGCCCGCAGCCGGTGCTGAACTCCGTGCTGGACCAGATGACGGACCTGTTTGTACGCGTCCACGAACCCGGCCGCCTCGGCGATCTCTCCGTCCGACCAGCGGGTGAGGTCACCGCCGACGGCCAGCACCCCCGCCATCGCGACATGGAAGCGGAAGGCCAACGGGACCGTGCGCGCGGTGAGTTCGTTGGGTACGTCGGTGACCCAGGCGGCCATCGTCGACGCCGGGTAGATCTGGCTGTAGCCGTGCTGGATGGCGACGCGGTCGGCCGCGTCGGTGTTGTCGGAGGGCCAGGCCTGGTCGGTGCGGGACAGGATGCCGAGGTCCACCCGCCCGCCGCCGCCGCTGCACGCCTCGATACGCAGCCGGGGATGGTCGGCGCGCAGCCGGTCGATGACGCGGTAGAGGTTGTGCACGTACGCGCTCCACAGCCGGTCGTCACCGTCGGGGCCGGCTGTCTGGTCGGCTGCGGGGCCCGCCTCGGTGAACGGCCGGTTCATGTCCCACTTCAGGAAGTCGATGCCGTTGTCGGCGACGAGCGCGGTGAGCCACCCGTAGGCCCAGTCGGCGACGTCGTCCCTGGCGAAGTTGAGCACGAGCTGGTTGCGCAGTTCGGTGCGCGTACGGTGCGGGAAGTGCAGGATCCAGTCGGGGTGCGCGCGGTAGAGGTCGCTGTCGGCGTTCACCATCTCCGGTTCGACCCAGAGGCCGAAGCGCATGCCGAGGCGGTGCACCTCGTCGGACAGGGGGGTCAGGCCCTCGGGGAACCGGTCGGGCGACGGCGTCCAGTCGCCGAGTCCGGCCCGGTCACCGCGCCGGGCGCCGAACCAGCCGTCGTCCAGCACGTACAGTTCCGCCCCCAGTTGGGCGGCCCGCGCCGCGAGGGCCAGCTGCCGCTTCTCGTCGAAGTCGAAGCCGGTGGCTTCCCAGGAGTTGTAGAGCACGGGACGGATCTCGTCGGGGTGCGGCAGGACATGCGCGCGGGTGTACGCGTGCCAGGCGCGGCTCGCCGCGCCGAAGCCGCCGTCCGTGTGGAGCCCGGCGAAGCGCGGCGTGGTGTGGGTCCGGCCGGGGCCGAGGCGCAGGGTCGTGGAGTCGTGCCCCGCGCCGCCGGTGAAGCCGGCGCGGCCGTCGGAGGTGCGCTGGGCGGTGATGCGCCAACTGCCGCTCCAGGCGAGCGCGGCGCTCCACACCTGGCCGTGGTCCTCGCTCGCGCCGCCGTCGTCCACCATGACCCAGGGGTTGAGGTGGTGGCTGGGTATGCCGCGTCTGCTGGTCAGTACGGTCTCGCCGAACGGCATTGTCTCGCGCCGGAGTTGGGTCTCGGCGGCCCACTGCCCGGTGACATGGCCGAGCCGGTAGTCGGCGCGCGGCGGCAGGGTCCAGGCCGCCGAGTCGGCGCGCAGCAGGACGATGTCGTCGGTACCGGTGTTGCGCAGGGTCGTCCAGCGCTCGATCACGTCGCTGTCGTGGTGCACGCGGTAGTGCAGGCCGATGCCGAGCGGGTAGTGCCGGTCGCGGAAGACGAGGTCCAACTCGGCGGCCTCGCCGGGGGTTTCGCGGATGTCGTGGCCGACAGGCTCCCATTCGAGGGCGCGGGTGCCGTCGGCGAACCTGACCTGGAGCGAGGGCACGCCGTAGCGGGCTCCGCCGTCGACGGGCAGTTCCTCGCCGACCGGCGGGCGGCCCTCGAAGCTGTTCGCCTCGCGGTCCACGGGGTGGGGCCGCGCGGCGATCTCCCGTGCCTCGTCCAGCGTCAGCCTGCCGCCCCAGGCCACATGACAGGGCGCTCCGCTGCTGTCGATCCGCACCGCGTACGAGGTGCGCGGGGTGCTGATCAGCCACAGGGCGGCGTCCGGGGCGTAGGAGATCTGGGCCATGGAGATCCTCACGTTCGGGGGCAGCACTGTAACGGCAGGTAGCCAATCTCCCCTTTGATCCGCTGTCAAGTGCCCCGTCTCAGCGAGCTTTTCCCTGAGAGCCAGGTGGTCAAATCCCACTTCGCAGGGTTCCTGTTTTTTTTATTGACAGAGGAAATTAACTCACCTACGTTTCCGGCCATGTCAACGACCGACCAGGTGGAGGCGTTTCCGGCGGCCACCCCCGCCGCCTCCTCGGTCTTCACCACCGTCCTGTCCCAGGGTCCGCTCTCGCGTGTGGAGTTGTCCCGCCGCACCGGCCTCTCGTCGGCCGCCGTGACCAAGGCCGTACGCCCCCTCATGGCGGCGGGCTACTTGGTCGAGGCGGTGGACGACAGCGCCCCGCCGGCTGTGGGGCGGCCCGCCAACCCGGTACGGGTGGACGGCGGCAGGGCCCTGTTCATCGGTGTGAAGGTGACGGCCGACGAGGTGATCGCGGTGCTGGCGGACCTGTGCTGCCGGATCCGGCTGGCCCGCCATGTACCACTCACCGACCGTGAGCCCGGTGCCGTGATCGCCGTGATCGCGGAGCTGACGGCCGAGTTGAGGACGGAGGCCGAGGGTTTCGGCGTCCAGGTGCGGGGCCTCGCGGTCGCCGTGTCCGGCGATGTGGACCGGGCGGCCGGAGCCGTACGGTACTCGCCGTTCCTCGACTGGCGTGACATCGCGCTGGCCGAACTCACGGCGGCGGCGACCGGGCTGCCCACCACCGTGGACAACGACGTACGGGCGCTGACGGTGGCCGAGCAGTGGTTCGGCGCCGGGGTGGGACTCTCCAACTTCGCCCTGGTCACCGTCGGCGCCGGTATCGGCTGCGGTCTCGTCGTCAACGGGAACGTGGTCTCGGGGGCGCACGGTGTGGCCGGGGAGATCGGCCATCTCTCCATCGACCCGCGCGGGCCGCTGTGCCACTGCGGCAACCACGGCTGCGTGGAGGCGATCGCCTCGGACTCGGCCATCGTGCGGCGTATCGAGGGCGACACCGGCGAGCCACTGACCGGCCCGGCACAGGCACTCGAACTCGCCCACGGCGGAAGCCCGGTGGCACGCGCGGCGTACGCGGACGCGGGCGCGGCGATCGGCCGGGCGATCGGCAGCGTGGTCAATCTGCTCGGCCCGAAGCGCGTGATCATCTCGGGCGAAGGGCTCGCGGCGTACGACCTGTTCGCCGCCCAGATCAAGGAGGCGTTCTCCGCGACCGCCTTCAGCACGGCCGATCAGTGCGACGTGATCACGCGTCCGCTGCCGTTCGAGGAGTGGGCGCGCGGGGCCGCGGCCACCGCGATACAGACCTTCATCGGATCCGACACCTTCCAGGAGAAGCGATGACGCAGCAGAGCCGCATACCCGCAGCCGGTGGTCCGCGACGACGCAGCGTCGTCAACGGGCTGATGGGAGCGGGAGCGGTCGCCCTCGCCGGACCCGCCCTGGCGGCGTGCGGCGGCGGTCCGCCGGCCGCCGACCCGAAGACCGTGACGTTCGGGTCCAACGGCGCCGACGCCACGCCGAAGAAGGCGTACGCGGCACTGACCAAGGCCTTCACCAAGGACTCCGAGCTGACGGTCAAGACCAACACGGTCGACCACGACACCTTCCAGAAGAGCATTTCCAGCTATCTCCAGGGCACCCCGGACGACACCTTCACCTGGTTCGCCGGCTACCGCATGCGGTACTTCGCGGAGAAGAAGCTGGCCGGTCCGGTCGACGAGGTGTGGGAGACCATCGGCTCCGGGTTCAGCGAGGCAGCGAAGCAGCTCTCGAAGGGCACCGACGGCACGTACTACTTCGTACCGCTGTACAACTATCCGTGGGCCGTCTTCTACCGCAGGAGCGTCTTCAAGGAGCGCGGCTACACGGCGCCTGCCACCTGGGCGCAGTTCGTCGCGCTGGCCAAGAGGATGAAGAAGGACGGGCTCTCGCCCATCGCCTCCGGTTACGGCGGTGGCGACAGCTGGTCCATCCTGGGCGCCTTCGACTATCTGAACCTGCGTGCCAACGGCTACGACTTCCATATGGAGCTGATGCGCGGCGACGTCGCGTGGAGCGACCGGCGCATGAGTACGGTGCTCGACCTGTGGCGGGAGATCGCCCCGTACCACCAGCCGGGCGCCGGCGGTCGCTCGTGGCAGGACGCGGCCCAGTCGCTGCTCGACAAGAAATCAGGCATGGCGGTCATCGGGCTCTTCCTGGGGCAGCAGATCACCGACCAGGCCCTGCGCGAGGACATCGACTTCTTCCCGTTCCCGGAGATCGACCCGGCGCACGGCATCGACAGCGTCGAGGCGCCGACCGACGGATTCATGCTCAGCCGCAAGCCCAAGAACCCCGAAGGCGCCCGCAAGTTCCTCGAATTCCTCGGCAGCCCCGAGGCGGAGAACATCTACATGGGCGTCGACCCGAGCAATGTCGCCGTCCACAGCAAGGCCGACACCAGCGCGTACAACGCGCTGCAGAAGAAGTCGGCGGAGCTGATCGGTGCTGCGAAGCACATCACCCAGTTCGGCGACCGGGACAGCGATCCGGGGTTCATCTCCACCGTCGTGCTGCCCGGCCTGACGCAGTGGCTCGGCCATCCGGACGACGGGGCGGCCACGCTGAAGAAGATCGAGTCGCAGCGCTCGCGCTTCTTCCCCGGCTGAGCCCGTCCCGACCCGAGCCGCCACCCCGTCGAGCCGCCTGAGGGACGCCCACCCCTATGACTTCCACACTCGAAGCACCGGAGGAACCGGTCACGCCCGCCGCGCCCGCCGCGCCAGATCCGCCGGCCCGCCGGCGCAGGCCGCGCCGGCTCGGCCCGCTCGACCGGCTGTTCCTCGGCGTCATCGTCGGTCTGCCGCTGCTGGCCCTGCTGGTCTTCGTCTGGCTGCCGGCGCTCGCCTCGTTCGCGCTCTCCTTCACCAGTTGGGACGGCATCTCGCTGTCGGACATCGACTGGATCGGCTGGGCCAACTACCGGGAGATCTTCACCAATTACCCGCCGTTCTGGCCGGCCGTCCAGCACAACGTGATCTGGCTGCTGTTCACCGCGCTGCTGCCGACGCCGTTCGGGATCTTCCTCGCGTACCAGCTCGACCGGAAGATCCGCTTCACCCGGATCTACCAGACCGCGATCTTCCTGCCCATGGTGCTGTCCCTCGCGGTGGTCGGGCTGATCTGGGAGATCATCTACAACCCGGACAACGGGCTGCTGAACGGCATCATCGGCGCGGCGTCGCCCGGCACCCACATCGACTGGCTCGGCGACCCCGACCTCAATCTGTGGGCCGTGCTCGTCGCGTCCGCGTGGCGGCACACCGGCTACATCATGATCCTCTATCTGGCCGGGCTCAAAGGCTTCGACCCCGCGCTCAAGGAGGCCGCCGCGCTGGACGGCGCCAATGGCCGGCAGACGTTCCTGCGCGTGGTCTTCCCCGCGCTGAAGCCGGTCAACATCGTCATCCTCGTTGTCACGGCGATGGAGTCGCTGCGCGCCTTCGACATCGTGTACGTCCTCGGCGGCGGCATCGGCAGCAAGCCCGGCATGGAACTGCTCTCCCTCCTGATCACCGACAACATCGTCGGCGAGACCAGTCACATCGGTTACGGCTCGGCGATCGCGGTGATCATGCTGCTGGTCTCGCTGACCGCCATCTGCACCTTCCTCGTACAGAACTTCCGCAAGGACAAGGAGGAGGAGTGACCGCGACCGCCACACCTCCGGCCGCCCGGCCACGGGCGCCGCACGGCACACCTCCCCACCGGAGCTCACGCCCGCGCCGCCAGACGGGCCGTCATCTCCTCCTCGCCGGGATCTCCCTGCTGTGGCTGGTCCCGCTGCTGTGGGCGATGTACACCTCGCTGCGACCGTACGAGGACACCGCGAAGAACGGCTATCTGTCCTGGCCCAGAGGCTTGAGTCTGGAGAACTTCGGCGACGCCTGGGCGCAGTCGGGGCTCGCGCACTTCTTCTGGAACTCGGTGCTCGTCACCGTGCCCGCCGTGCTCGGCACCCTCTTCTTCTCCGCCGCGGTCGCCTTCTACGTGTCGCGCTTCGACTTCCGCTGGAACATCGCGCTGCTGATGCTGTTCACCGCGGGCAATCTGCTCCCGGCCCAGGTGCTCATCACGCCGCTGTACCGGCTGTATCTCCAGTGGAATCTGCCCGGTTGGATGAGCGACTCCTATCTGCTCTACAACTCCTACTGGGGCATCATCGTCATCCATGTCGCCTACCAGTGCGGCTTCTGCACCTTCGTGCTGAGCAACTACATGAAGACGATCCCGAAGGAGATCACCGAGGCCGCGCTCGTGGACGGCGCGCCCGTGTGGCGGCAGTTCTTCCAGATCGTGCTGCCGCTGTGCCGGCCGGCGTTCGCCGCGCTCGCGACGCTGGAGTCGATCTGGATCTACAACGACTTCTTCTGGCCGCTCGTGCTGATCGAGACCGGTGACAAGCGTCCCGTGACCTCCGCGCTCGCCGGCCTGGAGGGGCAGTACTTCACCAATCCCAACCTCATCGCGGCCGGTGCGCTGATGACCGCGATTCCCACGCTGATCGTGTACTTCGCGCTCCAGCGCCAGTTCATCAGCGGTCTGACGATCGGCGCCGGCAAGTAGCCGAACCCCTGGACCCGCACCTCCCCTTCAGAAGAGAGCAGGAGGCCCTTTCCCATGCGCCCACCCACCCGCACCGCGGCGAGAACGCTGCGTGCCGCGCTCGTCCTCGCCGTCATGGCAGGTCTCGCCGTCGCCGTACCGGCGTCGGTTCAGGCGTCCGACGTACGCGGCCACACCGCCGCAGCAGGCCCGGCCGCGGCCACGCCCCCCGCTGCGGACCCCGCCGCGGCCATCGCCGAGAAGCCGTACATGGGCTGGAGCAGCTGGAGCCTCCAGACCACCTCGTATCCGGGGGTGAACCCCAACGGCAACTACAGCTATCTCACCGAGGCCAACGTCACCAAGCAGACGGACGCGCTGGCTTCCAAGCTCAAGAAGTACGGCTACGAGTACGTCAACATCGACGCGGGCTGGTGGCGCGGCTGGGACTGGACGCCGGAGTTCGACGAGTACGGGCGCCAGAAGACCAACACGGAGCGCTTCCCCAGCGGGATGAAGGCGGTCGCGGACCGTATTCACGGCAAGGGGCTCAAGGCCGGTATCTACCTTCCCGTGGGTCTGGAGAAGGAGGGGTACGGGGACGGCAAGCTGCGGATCTGGAACACCGACGACTGCACCACCGGGGACATCGTCCACAGCGATCTGCGGACGACCAACGGCTGGGACAGCTCGTACAAGATCGACTTCTCGAAGCCGTGCGCGCAGAAGTACATCGACTCGCAGGCCCGGCTCATCGCCGACTGGGGATACGACTTCCTCAAGCTGGACGGTGTGGGTCCGGGATCCTTCAAGAGCGGTGACCAGTACGACAACCGCACGGATGTCGCCGCCTGGCAGAAGGCCATCAAGAACACCGGGCGCCCCATCCACCTGGAGATCTCGTGGTCGCTCGACATCAACTACGCCAAGGACTGGCAGGCCACGTCCAACGGATGGCGTGTGGACACGGACGTCGAGTGCTACTGCAACACCCTCGTGTCGTGGGAGAACTCGGTCGAGGACCGGTGGCGTGACACACCGGGCTGGACGCGTTACGCCGGGCCCGGCGGCTGGAACGACCTGGACGCCATCAATGTCGGCAACGCCGCCATGAGCGGCCTCACCAAGGCCGAGCGGCAGAGCTACATGACGCTGTGGGCGGTGGCCAAGTCCCCGCTGTACAGCGGTGACGACCTCACCAAGCTCGACGACTACGGGCTGTCGCTGATGACCAACCGCGACGTGCTGAAGATCAACCAGCAGCCGGGGAAGCCCGCCAAGCCGGTCACCTCGGTCGGCGACGAGCAGGTCTGGGCGTCGGAGAACCCCGACGGCAGCTACACCGTCGCCCTGTTCAACCAGGGTGACTCCGCCTCCCCGGTGACCGCCGACTGGCAGGCGCTCGGCTTCACCGGTCAGGCTTCCGTACGTGATGTGTGGAACCGCGAGAGCCTCGGCCGGCACAAGGACGGCATCACCCAGGCCGTACCGGCGCACGGCTCGCGGCTGTTCACCGTCACCCCGCAGGGGCCCGAGCTGACGACGACCGTGTACGAGGCGGAGTCCCCGGACAACGTCCTCACCGGCTCGGCGTCCGTCGCTGGCTGCGACGAGTGCTCCGGCACGAAGAAGGTCGGCAACCTCTACGTCGGTGGCAAGGTCCAGTTCACGGATGTCGTCGTCAGCAAGACCGGCCGCTATCTGGTGAAGGTCGCCTACACCTCGGGCGATCCACGGTCGATCGGTATCTCGGCCAACGGCAAGGCGCCGGTCGCGACGGCCTTTCCGGCCACCGGCGGCTGGTCGGCGGTCGACTCGATCAGCGTGCCGGTCACGCTGAAGGCGGGCAGCAACACCGTCACCTTCGACAGCGGTGAGGGCTACTCGTCGGACATCGACAAGATCGACGTGCCACGCCTCTGATCCCGGCCGGCCGCGTACCAGAACGAGGGGGGCGCGTCCTGACCGGCGCGCCCCCGGTCCGTCGCCCCGTACCTCCCGTTCCGCAGGAATGGAGTTGCCCCGTGAACGATCAGCATCCGCACACCCCTGACCAGCCCGCCGCCGGTCCCACCGCCTGTCCCACCACTGGTCCCACGCGGCGTCGCGCGCTCACGCTCGCCGCCGGCGTCGGCACGCTCACCGCGCTCGGCGCACTTCCCGCCTTTGCCGCCTCCGCGCCCCCGAAGCGCCCCACCACCTCCCCGATGCTCGCCGAGGGCGAGGGCTCGACGACCCGGATGTGGTACCGCGCGCCGGCCGGGAGTAAGACGATGCTGGAGCGGGCCCTGCCGGTCGGCAACGGACGGCTCGGCGCGCTCGTCGGCAACGACCCCGGTCATGAACTCCTCTTCGTCTCCGACGCCACGATGTGGACCGGCGGGATCAACGACGTACTGGACGCCGACGGACAATTCCCTTACGGGCGCGCCGACTTCGGCAGCTTCACCCAGCTGGCCCATGTGTCGATCGACATCCCGGACCACGATCTCGGCACGGTCAACGACTACCGCCGCGAACTCGACGTCGACCAGGGCCTGGTCACCTCCAACTACGTCCGGTCGGGTGTCGGCTACGAGCGCCGCGTCTTCGCCAGCCATCCGGACGACGTGATCGTCGTCCACTTCTCTCAGCGCGGCGGCGGCCACTACACCGGCACGATCTCGCTCGACGGCACCCATGACGAGACGACATCGGCGGACGGCGGGAGCGACACCCTGTTCCTCGGCGCGGAGTTCGCCAACGGGCTGCGGTACGGTGCCGCCGTCACCGCACGCAGCAGAAGCGGTTCGGTCACCACGCGCGACTCGCGGATCGTCTTCACCCGGTGCGCCGACCTGACCGTGGTCATCAGCGGCGGCTCGAACTACGCCCCGGACCACACCACCGGCTACCGCGACCCGGACCTCGATCCGGTCGCCCTCGCCAGGGCCAAGGTGCAGAGCGCCGTACGCCACTCCCCCACCACGCTGCTCCACACCCATGTCGCCGACCACCGCGACCAGTTCGACGGAATGAGCGTCTCGCTGGGGCCGTCGACGGGCGAGCAGCGGGCCCTGGATACCTGGGAGCGGCTGAAGCACCGTACGCAGCAGGACGTGCCCGATCCCGAACTCGAAGCGCTGTACGTCCAGTTCGGCCGCTATCTGATGATCAGCAGCTCGCGGGACGGACTGCCGGTGGCCCTCCAAGGGCCGTGGCTGGACGGCAACGACCCGGACTGGATGGGCGACTACCACACCGACGTCAATATCCAGATGAACTACTGGATGGCCGACCGCACCGCGCTCTCGCGCAACTTCGACGCGTTCACCGACTACTGTCTCGCGCAGCTCCCGGTCTGGTCCGAACTCACCCGCACCCACTTCAACGATCCGCGCAACCGGTTCCGCAACTCCTCCGGCCGGGTGGCCGGTTGGACGGTGGCGTACTCGACGAACATCTACGGCGGACTCGGCTGGTGGTGGCACCCGCCGGGCAACGCGTGGCTGTGCAACTCGCTCTGGGAGCACTACCAGTACACGCGGGACCTGGCGCATGTGAAGAAGATCTACCCGATGCTCAGAGGTGCCTGCGAGTTCTGGGAGACCCGGCTGGTGACCATGACGGTCAGGGACGCGGAGAGCGGCGAGGACCGAGAGGTCCTGGTCGCCGACAACGACTGGTCCCCGGAGCACGGCCCGCAGGACGCGAAGGGCATCACCTACGCGCAGGAGGTGGTCCGCGACCTGTTCGCCAACTACCGGGAGGCCTGCGAACTGCTGGGCAGGGACGCGGCGTTCGCCAGGACGGTGGCCGGACTCCAGGAGCGTCTGTACATGCCGGAGGTCAGCCCGAAGACCGGCCGGCTCCAGGAGTGGATGTCCCCCGACAATCTCGGCGAGACGACGCACCGTCATCTCTCGCCGCTTATGGGCCTGTTCCCCGGGGACCGGATCCGCCCCGACTCCTCCCCGGCGGCTCTGGTGAAAGGCGCGACCGAACTCCTCACCGCCCGTGGGATGGAGAGCTTCGGCTGGGCGAACGCCTGGCGCGCGCTGTGCTGGGCGCGGCTCAAGCACGCTGACAACGCCTACGAGTTGGTGGTCAACAATCTGCGGCCGTCCGTCGACGGCAGCAACGGCACCGCGATGAACCTCTTCGACATCTACGAGGTCGAGAAGGGCCGCGGGATCTTCCAGATCGAGTCCAACTTCGGTACTCCCGCGGCGATGATCGAGATGCTGCTCTACTCGCGGCCCGGCCATATCGAGCTGCTGCCGGCGCTGCCCGAGGCGTGGGCGCGGTCCGGTTCGGTCACCGGCATCGGCGCGCGCGGCGGTTTCGTCGTGGATCTGGACTGGCGGGACGGGAAGGTCCGTGAGGCGAGGATCCGCAGTGTCGGCGGACGGAGGACGAAGGTCACGGCCGGAGGTGTCTCGCACAATGTGGACCTGCGTTCCGGCGGAAGCGTCACGTTGCGGGACTTCGGATGAGCGGGGCCGTACGCCGTCGGCTGGTCGGGGTGCTGGCACTCTGCTCGCTCCTGCTCGCGCCCGCCCATGTCCCGTCCGCCACGGCCGCCGGCGTGGCGGTGCCCGCGCCGCCCGCGAAGTCGGTCGTCACCTGGGCGGCGAGCGCCGACCGGACGGGTGAGGCGGCCGGCGACCGCAGTTACCGGCTGATCGTGCGAACGAGCGTGGGCGGTACGGGACTTCGGGTACGGGTCTCCAACGCGTTCGGGGACCGGCCGCTGGTCATCGGCAGCGCGTACGCCGGGCTCCGCGAGAGCGGCGCCCGGCTGCGCCCCGGCACCAACAGGAGACTCGGCTTCGACGGCTCCGCGTCCGTGACCCTGGCGCCGGGCGAGATCCGCTACAGCGATCCGCTCCCCGGCAGGGTGGCGGCGATGAGCGACCTCGCCGTCAGTCTGTACGTACGGGAGGCGGGCGGACCCGCCACCGGGCACGGGATGGCTCTCCAGACGTCGTACGCCACGGGTGGAAACCACGCGGCGCGGGAGCGGGACGGCGCGTACACGGAGCGGCTGGGGTCGTGGTTCTACCTCGACGCGGTCACCGTGGAGGCGGAGCGCGGCGCCGGCGCGGTCGTGACGCTCGGGGACTCCATCACGGACGGCTGGCAGTCCGGCGCCGACAGGAACCTGCGCTGGCCCGACTTTCTGGCCCGGCGGCTGCACGGCGCGGCGGGCAGCACCGTGAAGGGCGTGGCGAACGCGGGGATCTCGGGCAACCAGGTCCTGGCGGACGGTGCCGCGCAGAGCGCGCTCAAGCGGCTCGACCGGGACGTGCTGTCGCTGCCCGGTGTGCGGACGGTGGTCCTGTTCGAGGGCGTCAACGACATCAAGTCCCACACCGGTGTCACGGCCGCCGCCCTGACGGCGGGTTACCGCGAGATCATCGACCGGTCGCACGCGGCGGGCCTGTGTGTCATCGGCGCCACCGTCCTGCCGTTCAAGGGCTGGTCGGAGTGGGATCCGCAGGAGGAGGCCGTGCGCGCCGAGGTGAACGAGTGGATCCGCACCAGCGGGGCGGTCGACGCGGTCGCGGACTTCGACAAGGTGCTGCGCAGCCCGTACGACGCGGAGCGGATGCTGCCCACGTTCGACGGCGGCGACCATCTGCACCCCAACGACAAGGGCATGCAGGCGATGGCCGACTCGGTCGCGCTCAAGTCCCTGGAGTGCGCCCGCGATTGACTCAGTCGGTGAGGTCGGCGGCGAGGAGGTCCATCAGGAGTCCGTCGTGCCAGGTCCCGTCGGGCCCCCGCTCGTAGTCCCGCATGATCCCGACGGGCCGGAAGCCCACCTTGCCGTAGCACCTGATCGCCGCCGCGTTGTCGGCGGCCGGATCTATCACGATGCGATGGTGACCGACGTCCCTGATCAGATGCCGGGCCAGGGTCCGTACGGCGTCGGTGCCCACTCCGCGGCCGTGCGCCGCGGGATCGACGTAGATGTCGATGCTCGCGTGCCGGTAGTCGTCGTCCTCCTCGGCGCCCCACTGGATCGCGCCGACGACGGCGCCGTCCACTTCGATCACCAGCGAGGTGATGTCGGGCTCGTCGAGATCCTCGGTCACGGCCGCGAGCAGGTCGTCACCACCGCGCCACGTCGCGTAGACCTCGGGCGTGGCGCGGATGGCGGCGAGTGCGGGTATGTCGTGGGGGACGGCGGGGCGCAGGATGACGAGGGCGCCCTTCAGTGTCTTGTCCATGGGAGCACGCTAGTAGATCTACCAGCGGTGGTGGATCTCCGCGCGGATACGGCGGTCGTACAGCTCGCGCACCGCGTCCAGCGTGGTCTGCGACAGCGGCAGGAGCGAGGCCGCCGCGGCATTGGCCCTTGCCTGCTCGACGGAGCGGGCACCGGGGATGACGCTGCTGACGCCGGGCTGCTGAATGATCCAGCGCAGCGCGGTCTGGGCCGGCGTGGCCCCTTCGGGGGCCAGGCCGGAGAATTCGACGGCCGCCGCGAGTCCCGTGGCGTAGTCGACGCCGGAGAAGGTCTCGCCCTGGTCGAACGCCTCGCCCTGCCGGTTGAAGCTGCGGTGGTCGTCGGCGGCGAAGACCGTGTCCTTCGCGTACCTGCCGGACAGCAGGCCGGAGGCGAGGGGGACGCGCGCGATGATGCCGACGCCCGCCTCTCGGGCGGCGGGCAGCACCTCTTCGAGCGGCTTGAGCCGGAGGGGGTTGAGGACGATCTGTACGGAGGCGACACCCGGCCTGGCGATGGCGGTCAGCGCCTCGGCGCAGGTCTCGACACTCACCGCGTAGGCCACTGTCCGCTTCTCCGCGACCAGGGTGTCGAGTGCGTCGAAGACGGCGTCGGCGGAGTAGACGGCCGTGGGCGGGCAGTGCAGTTGGACCAGGTCCAGGGTGTCGACGCCGAGGTTGGCGCGTGAACGGTCGTTCCAGGCACGGAAGTTGTCCAGGCTGTAGTTCTCGGGGCGCTGCTCGGCCCGGCGGCCCATCTTCGTCGCGACGAACACGTCGGCGTCGGGGCGGTTCTTCAGGAACCGGCCGATGAGCTGCTCGCTACGGCCGTCCCCGTAGACGTCCGCCGTGTCGAAGAAGGTGACGCCCGCTTCGAGCGCCGCGTCGAGGACGGCGAAGGCGTCGGCCTCGGCGACGTCACCCCAGTCGGCCCCCAGCTGCCATGTGCCCAGTCCGACGACGGAGGCCTCACGGCCCGTCCTGCCCAGTACGCGCTTCTCCATACGGGCGATGCTACGTCTGCCGATGCGGCTGGATCGGGCGGGGCAGCCGGGGGTGGCCGGCGTTGGACTCAGAGCTGCTGCGTGAGATTGACCGCGTTGCCGTCCGGGTCCTTGATATGGGCCACCCGCTGGCCCCAGGGCATGTCGTTGGCGGGCCCGAGCACCTGCCCGCCGAGTCCGTCGACGTGCTGGACCAGCTCGTTCACGTCGGCGACGGCGACGCTCAGCAGCATCCGCTGCGCCGTGCCGAGTTCGACGTCCGCGTCCGACACGAGCCCGAGGTCGGAGTCGCCGACCCGGAGATTGATGAAGAACGGCGGTCCTTCCTCAGGGGTACGTGAAGTCTCCACGGCGCCGAGCAGGCCCTGGTAGAACGACAGCAGCCGATCGATGGCGGGGGTGACGACGATGGTCGTGATGGTGGCGGTCATGCGTTCCTCCTGCTGATGGCCGCTGCGCCCCCGAGGGGAACGTCCGGCTCACGGGTGATCTCTTCTTGTTGACCGACGGCGGGCCCGCGACTCATCGGTCGGCGACTACGGCGCCGTGCCCACCGAGAACACCGCGCCCGACGGGTCGGTGACGGCGGCCATGCGCGCGTAGGGGGTGTCCTCGGGTTCGGTGGACGAGCCGCCGGACACCGCGGCACGCGCGGCCACGGCGTCCGTGTCGGACACGGCGAACAGCGTGCCCCACGCGGACGAGGGAACGTCGGTACTGCCGATGATCCCGCCGATCTCGTGGCCGTCGGGACGGCGCAGGAAGGTGAAGTCGAGGTCTGGCACTTCGTCGTTGCCGTCCAGCGTCAGGCCGAAGAGCGACGTGTAGAAGGCACGGGCCGGCTCGGGATCGGGGGTGATCAGGTCGTTGCGGACCAGCGAGTCGGGCTCGTTCACGATCTCACTGCCGAGCCGGGCACGGCCCTGCCACAGCCCGAACCGGGCGCCGACCGCGTCCACCGCGACGGCCGTACGGGCGTGGTCGGCCAGGTCCGCCGGCGCCTCGATCAGCCGGCCGCCCGCCTCGGTGGCGCGCCGGGCGGTGTCGTCGCAGTCGTCCGTGGCGAAGTACATGGTCCACACGGCGGCGGTCCGGTCCGGGTCCGGGACGATTCCGGCGACCGGCCGGCCGCGCAGCAGACAGAGAGTGCCGTCGGCGGCACCGGTCGGATACGGCTTGTACTCCCAGCCGAAGAGCGCCTGGTAGAAGTCGAGCGCGCCCTCGCGGTCGGGGGTCCTGAGATCGATCCAGGTGGGGGTGCCTTCGGGCTGGTTGCCGCTGAGAACGCTCATCGTCTGCTCCTTCGTCGGGCGTCGGCGCGATGACCCCAACGTAGGCACCATCCAGGACAGAAGATGTCCTGGAAACACCTGCGGATGAGCGGCGTCTACACATTCGGGCGCTCCATCATTCGGTCATGACACGCTTCCCCAGGCGCCGCCCCCTCGGCCTGACGTTTCTCGCCGTCGCCGTCGGTGCCGCGTGCACCCTCACCGGCTGCCTGCCGCCGCAGCACGACTCGGAGTCCGACGACGGGCGGTCCGTGCCGACCGTACGGCCTGCCCGGACCGCCGTACTGCTCGGTGACACGGTGCTCGTGAACCATCCCGGCGATCACGACGAGGCGATGCTGGCCATGGCGGTGACGGCCGTCGTGGACGAGGCGCGCAGGGCCGCTGCCACCGGTCCCGGCGCCGCGAAGGACGCGCGGGCCGCGGACGGCAGGAAGTGGGTCGCCGTCCTCGCCGAGGTGAGCAACGCGGGCGCGCGGCCGTACGGGCACGACGTGGCGCACAGCTTCGCCGCCGTTGACACACACGGCTACCGGCATGTGCCTCTGCCCGCTTCCGCCGATCTCACGGTGGGCCCGGTGATGAGCTGGCCCGTGCCGCTCGCCGCCGGTCGGTCGGCCCGTGGGTGGCTGGTCTTCGATCTGCCGGCGGAGGCGGTCCTGACCACCCTGGAGTTCGGCCGTACGCGGACCTCGGTCGCCTCGGCCGACTGGGCACTGTGAGGGACCACCGCCGGCCGCCGCTCGTGCCGGGCTACTCGGCCGTGAGCCCGTCGAAGTAGGCCTTCTGCGCCGGGTAGTAGTCCTCGAACACCGCCGACTGCGGGGTGCCGTCGAGAGAGGCGCGGAGCTTGTCCAGGTAGTACTCCCAGCCCGGTCCGATCTCGCCGACACCGGCCTTCGTACGGAGGTGCTGGATGAACTGGAACTCCGTGCCACCCGTGTCGGCGGCGGCTCCCTCGGCGGGCGTCGCCGACAGTCTCAGTTCCAGATTCCAGCTGCCGGCCTCGTCCACCGTCGAGACGACCAGGCGGTGCGGCGCCTCACACACGTCGATGTGCACCTCGGTCCAGGGCGTCTGTTCCTCGAAGACGAGTCGCACGCGCACCGTGCCGCCGGGAGCGCCGTCTCCCTCCCACGGGCCGAACCACAGGGCGGTGCGCGCCGACTCGGTGACCGCCGCCCACACCTCCTCGACCGGGAGGGCGAACCCTCGGGTGAGGACCAGGTCGACCCCCTCGGATGTACGCAGCAGCCTGCCGGTCGGGGCCGGGCTCGGGGTCGGGCTCGGTGCCATGGGATCTCCTCCTGCGGACTGCTGGGCGGCCGGGAGTCCCGGTCTATCACCCGGCACTGACAGTGGCCCCCGTCCGCTCCACGGTGCGAAAAGGACGACCGGAACAATGCGGGAACATTCGGTGGCGGGTAGCCGTTGAGGACAGTGAGGGTGTGGACGGAACAGTGTCCCCGGGCCCATTCAGAAATGCCCATAGGGAAGATCGTTCGGCTGAAGCCCTGTGGAGCCCATCGCCAGGAGGCGACCGCCGCCCGCACCCCGCCGAAACGGCCCCGATCGGTCTCCCCCGTCCGGTCGGGGTCTTTCCCTGTTCAGGTCTACTGTTCAGGCATGACGGCTGACTCGGACGCGCGCTCGGGCTCCGGCTCGGACTCCGACGCGGGCTCGGAGCGGTCGGGCGGTTTCGCCGCTGCGACCGGCGACGGCCCGCCGTCCCCCGTGGCGCCGGAGGTGCGCGCCGCCGAGGTCCGGGTCGCCTTCGGCGGCCTGTCGCAGATCCGCCGCCTCACCAACACCAGCACCACCACCGCTCCCGATCCCGCCGCCGTCCCGGCCGTCTGGGAGCGGAATCAGCCGGTCCGCGCCATCGCCCTGGCACTGGAGGCCGCGGGAATCCCGCCCTCCGCGGTAGACGGCGAAGGGTTGCGAACGGCAACGGGTTACCGCGTCGCCGCGGGCGAACGGGCGGGAACGGTACGGGTGGAGTGGCTCGGCCCGCACGGCAGCGGCGCGGCACAGGACGAGGAGCGCCAACTCACCGCGTGTGCCACCGTCCTGACCCCGCTGGGCTGGGAGGCGCTGCTCTACCGCGGCCCCCGCCGCCGACGCTTCCTGGAAGTGGAACCGGCACCCTGAGTCGGGCCTTCGGACTGCCTTCCCGGCCTTCCCGGCCTTCCCAGGGGCCTTCCCGCAACCACAATCCGGGGTACTCCACAGCCGTACGTAATCCGACGGTAAATTGTTCAACACTCGACCCTGTTTTATTTAAAACCGCAGGTCGGACACCGATCCGGAAATCGAATACTGTCATCTGGAAGACGCGCTTAACACCTGCCTCCCGGCTCCTTACCGTGGTCCGCACATTGACTCACAAGGCGACACGGGAGCCGGAATGCCAAGTAATGCTCTTTCCCGTCGTGCAATTCTGCAACGCAGCGCGGTGGCGGGCGGTGTCCTCTCCCTGGGGCCGCTGCTCGGCGGCGCGACCGAGGCTCTGGCGCAGTCCACCGGGGGGACGGTGGCAGCGGCCGGGAAGGACGTCTACGGACGGATCGGTGTACGGCCGCTGATCAACGGGCGCGGCACCTACACCGTCATCAGCGGTTCGCTGATGCTGCCCGAAGTGCGGGAAGCGATAGACGCGGCGGCAAGACAGTTCGTACAACTGGACGAGCTGGCCGAGGCGGTGGGCAAGCGGCTGGCGGAGATCACCAAGGCGGAACACGGGCTGGTGGCGTCCGGTTGTCATGCGGCGCTCACGCACGCCACCACGGCGTGTGTCTCGGGCGGAAACCCGGACCTGCATGTGCGGCTGCCCGATCTGACGGGCTTCCAGAAGACCGAAGTGATCATCCCCGCCCACTCGCGCAACGTGTACGAGGCCGCGGTCAGCGCGGTCGGCGTGAAGGTGGTCGAGGTGTCGACACCCGACGAACTGAAGGCGGCCATCGGCCCGCAGACCGCGCTGATCTACATCATGGCGGGGCCGAGGGTGGACGAGAGCGAACTCCCCACGAACGTCATCGCGGACATCGCCGGGCCCGAGGGCGTGCCGGTGCTCGTCGACGCCGCCGCCGAGATCCTGACCATCCCCAACGTGCATCTGGAGCGCGGCGCCGACCTCGTCGCGTACAGCGGCGGCAAGGCCATCCGCGGCCCGCAGTCGGCCGGTCTGCTGCTGGGCCGGGAGGATCTCGTACGCGCCGCGTGGGTCAGCAGCGCACCTCACCACGGCATCGGCCGTGGCTACAAGGTCGGCAAGGAAGAGGCCATGGGGATGCTGGCCGCGGTCGAGATGTGGGTCCAGCGCGACCACGACGCCGAGTTCGCGCGGTGGGAGTCCTGGCTGAAGACCATCGCCCGCCGGGTCTCCGCGATCGGGAGTGTGAAGACCGACGTCACGCAGCCGGACAGCCTGTCGAACCGCACGCCGTCGCTCTCGATCACCTGGAACGAGAAGAAGCTCGGCGTGTCGGGCAGGACCGTGATGGACACGCTGTACGGGGCCGAGCCGCGTATCGCGCTCAACACGGCCGGCAGCGACGACCCGGCGCGGACGGGCGTCTCGATCACGCCGTACATGCTCCAGCCCGGCGAGGAGAAGATCATCGCCGACGCGCTGGTCCGCATACTCACCGACCCGCCCGCACCGCCCGCTCCCCCGCGTCCGCCGTCCGTCGACGCGAGCGGCACATGGACGCTCGACATCGAGTATCTGGCGGGCAGTTCGAGTGCGCACCGGCTCGAACTCACGCAGGACGGCGCCGGGATAACCGGCACCCACACCGGTGAGTACGTGTCCAGGAAGGCGACCGGTTCGGTCAGCGGCAAGACGGTGACCGTGCGCAGCACGCTCAGCGAATCGTCCGGTGACGCACTCGACTTCACGTTCACCGGGACGCTCAACGGTGACTCGATGGGCGGCGAACTCAACATGGGTGAGTACCTGAAGGCCACATGGAAGGCCGAGCGCGGCGGCTGAGCCCCACGCCTCCGCTCCACTCTCTCAACTCTCCTCAACCCAGCAGCAATTCCATTGACGCTCCGTGCCCACGCGTGCGCGTGCGGGCACGGACGAAGGAGGACGCGTGACGAACCGCAGGGACTTCATCCGCAAGGCCCCGGTCGTGGCGGCAGTGGCCGCGACCCCGGCGCTGGCCGTCAAGGCGACCGAGGACCGCAAGCGCCACAAGCCCGAGAAGGAGATCCACTACCCGGGCGGCGGCGAGCCGCCGGAGAACCCGCTGTTCAGCCCCGTCGTCAGCTACGGCGATCTGGTCTTCATCTCGGGCATCGGCGCGCACTTCGAGGGCGACATCACCGCGCACACCGAGCATGTGCTCAACGAGGTGGAGAAGTACCTCGAAGCCGCCGGATCGTCCATGGACCGGGTGCTCAAGGTCAACGTCTATCTCAACTCCCTGGACGACTACGACGGCATGAACGCCGTCTTCCTCGGCCGCTTCGGGCCCGAGCCGGGCGTACGCACCACGATCGCCGCGCAGGCCGGCATCCCCGGCGACTCGCTCGTCGAGATCGACTGCATCGCCGTGCGATGAGTGACGCCACCGCCCGCTTCATCCGCCGCATCACCACCGCTCGTATTCCGCTTCACCGAACGAAATTGGGGTTGGCATGACACTGAGATCACGGGCCCCCTGGGCCGTGCTCCCCGCGGTTCTCACCCTCGTGGTGGGGGCATCGGCCGCCAGCAGCGCCACCGGCGGGTCCTCGGACGACCCGGCCGCGGGCTCGGACGCCTCGGCGTCCGCGGTCACCTATGACCTTCTGCTGCGGAGGGGCCATGTCATCGACCCCAAGAACAACCGTGACAAGGTCCTGGACATCGCCGTGAAGAACGGCAAGATCGCGGCGGTCGGACCGAAGATCGACCCCTCCCGCGCCGAGCGGACGGTCGACATCGAGGGGAAGTATCTGACCCCCGGTCTGATCGACATGCACACGCATCTGTTCCGGGGTCCGGAGGACGCGTACTCCAACGGCGTTCTCGGTGTGCCGCCGGACGGCTTCACCTTCCGGTCGGGGGTGACGACGGCGCTCGACACCGGGTCGGCCGGCTGGGAGAACTTCGACCTGTTCAAGAAGAACATCGTCGACACGTCCAAGACGCGCGTGCTGTCGCTGCTGAACATCGTCGGCAAGGGCATGGCCGGGGGCGACAAGGAACAGGACCTCGACAACATGGACGCGGCCGAGGCCGCGAAGGTCGCCAAGAAGTATCCGGAGATCATCCGGGGCATCAAGACGGCGCACTACGACGGCCCGTCATGGGCACCGGTGGAGCGCTCGGTGGAGGCCGGCGAGATCGCGGGCATCCCGGCGATGATCGACTTCGGGTCGGACAGCCCGGAGCGGACCATCGAGGAACTGCTCACCGAGAAGCTGCGGCCCGGCGACATCTACTCGCACGTGTACTCGGGTCTGCGCGGCGAGCTGGGCGAGGACGGCAAGCTCAACCCCGCCCTGGCGGCCGGGCGTGAGCGCGGCGTGCTCTTCGACGTGGGCCACGGCGGCGGGAGCTTCGACTGGAACGTCGCCATGGAAGGGAAGGAGGAGGGCTTCTGGCCCGACACCATCTCCACGGACCTCCATGTGACCAGCATGAACGCGGGCATGAAGGACATGTCCAACGTCATGTCCAAGTTCCTCACGATGGGTCAGCCCC
This sequence comes from Streptomyces sp. NPDC050433, assembly GCF_044458565.1. Taxonomy (NCBI): domain Bacteria; kingdom Bacillati; phylum Actinomycetota; class Actinomycetes; order Kitasatosporales; family Streptomycetaceae; genus Streptomyces; species Streptomyces sp. NPDC050433. The sequence continues at coordinate 125,429 of NZ_JBITIB010000017.1, forward strand.
TCAAGGACGTCATCGAGGAGTCCACCTGGAAGCCGGCGCAGGCCCTGGGCCGTAAGGACCTCGGCAACCTGTCCGTCGGGTCGTCGGCCGACATCGCGGTCTTCGACCTGCAGAAGGGCACGTTCGGGTACACGGACAGCTTCGGTCTGCGGGTCGACGGCAAGGAGAAGCTGGTCACGGAGCTGACGGTGCGCGCGGGTGAGGTCGTCTGGGACCTCAACGGCAGGGCGGCGAAGCCGTGGAAGCCGGGCGCCGTGGGCAACAGGACCGACACGGAGCACGCGGCCCCGTAGCCGGACCACAGGTCCCGCAGCCGGACGCCCGAGAGAACAGCCGGAGCCGCTCCCGACCGCACAGGTCGGGAGCGGCTTCAGTGGGAGCGTCAGGCCCGGAGGTCACCCGCCCGACGTACCGCGTCCGCGTTGGGGATGGGAGCCACCGCGCCGTGGCCCGTCGTCGTGAGCGCCGCCGCGATCACCGCGTAGCGCGCCGCCTCCAGCGGGGAGTCACCGTCCAGCAGCCGCGCCGCGAACGCGCCGTCGAAGGTGTCGCCCGCGCCGGTCGCGTCCGTGGGCACCACCCGGTGGGCCGGCACATGCGTGGTACGTCGTCCCTCACCGAGCAGCACCCCGTCTGCGCCCATCTTCAGGACGACGACCGCGGGCCCGCGCGCGGCGAACTCCGCGAGTACGTCGGCGGGTTCGTGCGCGCCGGTGAGCAGCCGGCCCTCGTCCAGGTTGGGCAGGACGATGTCGGCCAGCTCGGCGCTGCGCATGACGACGGCGCGGGCGCGCGCGAGGGGCCACAGGGCGGGGCGGTGGTTGGGGTCGTACGAGACGAGCGTGGAGTACGCGCGGGCGGTCTCCATCGCGTGGAAGGCCGCGTCGCAGGCGGAGGTGCTGATCGCCTGGGTGATGCCGCTGATGTGCAGCAGCCGGGCGGCGGCCACCGCCTGCTCCGGTACGTCGGCCGGAGTCAGGCGGCAGGCCGGTGAACCGGCGCGGCGGTAGGTGAAGGCGTGCTTCCCGTCGCCGTGCCGGGTGATGAAGTAGATGCCGGTCGCGCCGCCCGGTTCGGTGACGACATGAGTGGTGTCGACGCCCTCGCGTCGCCACAGCTCCGTCAGCGCCCGGCCGAACGCGTCGTCGCCGACGCGGGTGATGTAGCCGGTGCTCGCGCCCGAACGGCGGGCGGCGACAGCCATGTTGGAGGTGTCGCCGCCGAAGCCGGTGTGAAAGGCGGTGGAGGTCTCCAGCGTTCCCTCGGCGGCGGCGTTGAATTCGAGCAGGGGCTCCCCCATGGAGAGCACAGAGGGGCAGCTGGGCGGCATCGCGTCAGATCCGGTTGTACTTGGCGAGGCCGTCCCGCAGCGAGCCCGAGGACAGGATCAGCGCGGTCTGTTCCTTCTCGCGGTTCTCGATGTCCTGTGCGGTGGCGAGGACTTCACCGACGAGGTCGCGCGGTACGCGGACGACACCGTCGCGGTCGGCGACGATCAGATCCCCCGGCCGTACGGTCACTCCGCCGAGGACGACGGGCTCGTTGAGCGAGATGGTGCGGTAGCGCCCCAGGGTGGTGGCGGGTACGGCGTGTCGGGCGTACACCGGGAAGTCGGGGAAGTCCCTGCGTATCTCGGTGACATCGCGCACCCCGCCGTCCAGCACGCAGCCCGCCAGTTTCCTCGCCACCGCGCCCGCCGTCATCAGCCCGCCCCATACGGCCACGTCGGCGGCGCCCGCGTCGATGCACACCACACTGCCGGCCGGCGATTCGTCGATGGCGGCCAGCGCGTGCACCGGCGGTTCCAGCTCCGGGTCCGGCACCTCACGGACCGTCACCGCCGGTCCGGCAAGCGTCCCCGCGCCCGGTACGACCTGGTGGACCGCGCCCTCGAGATAGCCGCGGACGCCGTGCTGTTCGACGGCGTCCGCGACCGACGCGGTGGCAAGGGACCTGTAGGCCTCAAGGGTCGCTTCGGGGTAGCTGGTCATCTGGGTTCTCCAGTCTTTGTCCCGGCTTCCGGCATACGGATTCCGGGGGAACAGGTGCGGGGCAGGGCAGGGCGGGGCGGCCGGACGGGTCCGGAGGGTCGGGCCGGTGCGTCGGGCCGGTCTGTCAGGCCGGGCTCTTGGGCGCGGTGGGCGCACCCTTGACCGCCTTCTCCGGTTCGGTGCCGAGCGGCACCACGTGCTTCATGACGACGCCGTACACGAGGGCGCCGAGCAGTGACACACCGGCGGCGGTGGCGAGCGGAACGAAGTACGAGCCGCCGAAGGCGTCGAGGAGGACGCCCACCACGACGGGGCTGAGCGCACCGGCGGTGTTGGAGGCGAAGCCCTGGATACCGGCGAGCGAGCCGACGTTGGCCGGGGTCGGTGCGACATCGGCGGGCAGTGCCCACAGGCTCGACGCGGCGAAGCAGAGCGACGCCTGGGAGACGGCGAGCAGCGCGAGCGCGAGGTAGGCGCTCTCGACGAGTCCGGCGAGCACGATCACCGAGGAGAGGATCAGCCCGGTGACGATGGGGAACTTGCGCGCGTAGGTGACGCTGCGTCCCTGGTTGATCAGCCGGGTCTGCACCCAGCCGCCGGCCCACTGGGCGGGCATCGACACCAGCGCGGGGATCATGCCGAAGAAGCCGAGCTTGAGCAGGTCGAAGTCCCGCTCGTCGACCAGGTACGACGGGAACCAGGTGATGAAGAAGTACAGCACGAAGGACAGGCAGAAAAAGCCCAGGACCATGCCCCACACCGTGCGGTAGCGGAACAGTTCCTTCCAGGGCATGGCGGGCACCGCCGAACCGGTCTCGCTGGCGCCGCCCTCCCGGATGTAGGCGCGCTCCTCGGCGCCCAGCCGAGGATGGTCGTCGGGGTCGCGGTAGAACTTGAGCCAGAACGCGGTGAAGAGGAGGCCGACGACTCCGGCGGCGACGAACGAGCCGCGCCAGCCGAGCCAGGCGATCACCACGGTGGTGACGGGCAGCGCGAAGGCGGTGCCCGCCCGGCCGCCGCTGTCGAAGATCGAGGCGGCCATGCCGCGCTCGCGCACCGGGAACCAGCGCGCCACGATCTGTGAACTGGACGGGTACGCGGGCGACTCGACGGCTCCGAGCACCAGCCGTACGAGAAGCAGGACCAGGAATCCGGTCACGGCGCCGACCAGCATGGTCGCTATCGACCAGGCGGCGACGGCGACGGCCATCATCCGGCGCGGGCCGTAGCGGTCGACCAGCCAGCCGGCGCCGGGCAGGAACGCCGCGTACGTCCAGAAGAACGCGCCGAGCAGGAGCCCGGTCGCGGTCTTGGAGATGTCCAGGTCCTTGGTGATGTAGGGCAGTGCCACACCGAGATTGGCGCGGTCCATGTAGTTGATCGTGACGGCCCCGAAGGCCAGCCAGATCATGGTCCATCTGACACGTCCCGCAGGTGTGGCCGGGACTGGTGGGGTTGCGGTCATGAATGCTCCTCGAACGTGCGTCGTCCTTGCACGTGAGCAGTGGCAGGAGTCATGGGTCGCCGGGCGGGGAGGTGGGGGCTCCTGGTGGTTTCCCGGTAGTGGCGTGAGCGTATGAGCCCGTTGCGCCCTGCGTGAAGGGCGAGTTGCACATACGGATATTCGGAAAACGGATTGCGGCTCATTCGCTTCGGTGGACGGACCTTGTTGCCCGCTGTCGGCTCGCGTACAGCAAGGGGCATGCTGCGACCAGAAGTTCGTCTCGAATGGTTTGTCTCATTCCTCGGAGTCATCGACACGGGGAGTTTCAGTGCCGCCGCCGAGGCCGTTCACCGCTCCCAGCCGCGGGTGAGCATGCATGTGGCGGCGCTGGAGCGGGAGGCCGGTGTGCCGCTCTTCGACCGGAGCAAGCGGCCGGTGCGGCTGACGGAGGCGGGTGAGGTGCTCGCCGGTCACGCCCGCGCGATTCTGTACCGGCTGGGGACCGCCGAGGAGGCGATGGCCACCCGTCGTGATTCGGCCAAGGGCGTCGTGACGCTGGGGAGCTATCCGAGTGCGAGCGCCGCGTTCGTGCCCGGTCTGCTGGAGCATCTGGCGGCGAGCCGGCCGGCGATCAAGGTGGTGCTCGTCGAGCGGTCGACGCTGGAGCTGGACTCGGCGCTGTCGCACGGCGAGATAGACATCTACCTGCGGCCCATGGCCCCGCCGGTCGGTGACGCGGTGCGGCTGCGGGCGCTGTGGCAGGAGTCCCTGGCGGTCGTACTGCCGCTGGGGCACCCGCTGGACGAGTTGCCGGATCCGCTTCCGGTGGCGGCCGTCGCGGCGTATCCGCTGATCACCATCGGGCGGCTCGGCTCCCGTGACGTGGCTGGTTTTGAGACGTACCAGGTGTTCCGCGAGCATGGTTTCGAGCCGGAGGCCGTACAGGCGACGAACCAGCCGCAGACGCTCGTCTCGCTCGTCCGCAGCCGGCTCGGGGTGGGGGTGACCAACCATCTCGCGGTGTCGACGGCGGACACCAGGGATGTGACGGTACGGCGTCTGGATGCCCCGTGCGGGCGCCGGGTGGCGGTGCACTGGGATGCGAACCGGCCGCTGATTCCGGCGGCGCGTACGCTGTTGCGGGAAATCCTCTCGGCGCCCATTCCGCCCGGTACTCAGCGCCTGTCGTGATCCGCGGGGGCTCGCGGAGTAATTCGTATTCCGGAGGCGGGGTATTCGGAAAACGAATGACGGGAGTGGGGCAGGCCGGGGATATCACCGGCCCGCTTTTCCCACCGCGTTTTCACTGCCCCGTTTTCACCGGCCCGCTTTCAGCGGCCAGCTCGCGCGGTCCGTTCGCTGTCGGCGTCCTCGCCCCACGGCCACCGCGGCATGGGCAGCTTCCCCAGGACCTCGCGTACGGCCTCGACTGCGGGTGAGACGACCGGTCCGGAGCGCCACCAGGCGGCGACGGCGCGTTCGCACTGGGGGTCGGAGATGGGGACGAGTGCCACGCCCTCGGTGTTGGCGGTCGTCATGGCGAGGCTGTTGGTGACGCCGACGCCAAGTCCGTGGCGGACCAGGGAGATGAGGGTCTGGGGCTGGTTCGTCTGGGCCGCGATGACCGGGTTGAGACCGGCGTTGGCGAAGGCGAGGTTGGTCTCGTACTGGCGGGCCTGGCCCTCGCCGCTCTCGCCGATGCTGATCACCGGGAGCATCGCGGTCTGCGCGAGGCGCACGGAGCCGGTGCGCGCGAGCGGATGGTCGGCGCGGAAGACGGCGACGAGGGGTTCCCGCCAGAGCACCCGGCTGGCGACCAGGTCGGAGTTGATCAGGGGATGGAGGGGGCGTATCGCGAGATCGAGGTCGCCGCTGACGAGATCGGCGCCGAGCGCGACGCTCGGTCCCTCGCGCAGCACGAGCCGCACCTGGGGGTGGGTGATACGCAGGGCGCGTACGGCCAGCGGATAGAGGTACGAGGCCGCGCTGGGGTACGCCCCGAGTCTGACCTGTCCGGAAATCGTTCCTCCGGTGAGATCGGCCAGGACGTTGAGCCGGCGCAGGATCTCCTCGGCGTGCGGCAGCAGCCCGCGGCCCTCGGGGGTGAGGACCGCGGGCTGCACGGAGCGGTCGAGCAGGCGGGTGCCGAGCAGCCGTTCCAGCTCGGCGACATGGCTGCTGACCCTGGGTTGTGAGCGGTAGAGGGCCTTCGCCGCGGCGGAGAATCCGCCGTGGTGGGCCACGGCCACGAAGCTGGCGATCCAGTCGATCCGGTAGTGGTACACGCTCCCGATGTCCATGTGTCCCCGTCCCTTTCAGCACCTAGGTCTTACCTAGGGCAGGGAGCCTACATCGCAGGTCACGGGGGTTATAGAGGGTTTCTTCAGCGAATGAACCGATTAACGTAGTCGGCGCCGAGGCCATTTTCCGTGTAGTGGGCACGACACATGTCGATCTTTGTGAAAGTGTCCTCGTAGCCGATCTGGACGCCGTTGTCGTCGACGTAGGCCATCGCGCCGGTGATGTTGAAGAACGTGATCATCTCGTCGCAGTCCTCCGGCACGGCGAGGGTGTGGATCTCGCCCGGCGGCTCGTAGACGAAGTGTCCCGCCTCGGCGACCCAGTCGTGCTCGTAGTAGTGCCACTTGCCCTTGATGACATAGCCGAAGACGACTCCGGGGTGCCGGTGGCGCGAAACGATCCCCGCCGCCGTGACCTTGAGCAGATTGCACCACTGGCCGGTGACGGTGTTGAACATCAGCGGCCGGAACCAGACGTCGGGAGCCTGTGGCACCCAGACCCGGTCGTCGTCGGGCAGGGCGGCGACGGCGATCTCCTCCGGGACCATGGTGGACAGCGGGATGACGGGGCCTCGCGGGTCGGTCATGGTGCTCCTCCTGGGTTCGGGGGGTTCAGCGGAATCCGGGCGTTCAGCGGGGGGTTCGACGCGATGCGGCGGGTTCAGGCGGCGAGATATCCGCCGTCCACCGGGAGCACGGCTCCGGTGACGAAGCGCGCGTCCTGGCCGCAGAGGAAGGCGACGGCGCCGGCCACGTCGGCCGGCTCGCCCCAACGCCCCATCGGGGTACGGTCGATGATCCGCCGCGCCGTTTCGTCGTTGGCCCGCAGCTCGGCGGTCAGCGCCGTACGGATCCAGCCCGGTGCGACGGCGTTGACCCGGATGCCGTCGGCGGCCCAGGCGACGGCGAGTGCCTTGGTGAGCTGCGTGATGCCGCCCTTGCTGGCCGTGTAGGCCGGGACCCTGGGGCCGCCGAAGAAGCTCAGCATGGAGGCGACGTTGACGATGCAGCCGCCCGAGCGGCGCAGCAGGTCGTGCGAGGCGACGCAGGCGCGCATGGTGCCGGTGAGGTTGACGTCGACCACGCGGGCGAAGACCTCGGGGTCGTACTCACGGCCCCGGACGATCACCCCGGCCGCGTTGACGAGGACGTCGAGCCGTTCGACCCCTCCGAGGAAGTCTTCGATGTCACGGGCGTGGGTCAGGTCGATCTCGACGCGGCGCACCGAGTCGGGCAGTCGCCCGGCGGAGCCGGCGGCGTCGAGCCCGACGGCGATCACCTCGGCGCCGGCGGTGGCGAAGCGCTCGGCGACGGCCGCGCCGATGCCGCTGGTGCCACCGGTGACGACGACCGTGCGCCGGTCGCGCCCTCCGTCGTCGCCGACGGATTCCGCAAGGTGCTCCTCGCTCACTGCCATTCCCTCCGCACGGAAAGCGACGCTACGGATCCGATTCCAACAGCCGTCGTGGCGCGGGGCCTTCGATCATGCGGGAGGAGGATGACCCCCATTCGATTACGGCGGATCCTGTCCGGCCCGCGGAGCTTGCCCGGCCCGCACGCGAACCGCCCCGGACACCGTTGGGGGGAGCGGTGTCCGGGGCGGTGTCGAGGGCGAGCGCCGAGGGTCAGCCCCGGTACTGCGCCAGTACGCGGGTGAAGTCCCATGCCGCCTGGCTCACTCCGGAGCAGGTGTCGGCCCCGCCGCCGGTGCAGGGCCGGTCGCGGTTGACCGACCAGAAGGTCAGCCGGGCGAGGTGGCGCTGCTGCGCGTAGGCGAGGATCGTCCGGAAGTCGGCGACGGTGATGGTCTCGCCGACGTCGGTGACGCCGTTCATCGAGGAGATGCCGGTCTTGCGGTAGGCCTCGTCGTCGCCGTAGCCGTAGGCGTTCTTCACGGCGGTCTTCAGACCCTCGGCCGCGCGGACGGACAGTGTGCCCATGTTCTGGCCGTTGCCGCCGAAGTTGAACGGCATGATCGTCCAGCTGTCGACCATGAGGCCGGAGGAGGCCGCCCGGTTGATCAGGCTGGTGTCGGGTCCGTTCTGGCCGGTGCCGAAGGTGATGTAGATCTTGATGCCGGGGTTGTTGGCCCGGATCGTCTTGAGCGCGTCCACGGTGCGCTGCTGCACGGTGGGGCTGTCGTAGGCGGCGGCCTCGATGTCGATGTCGATCGCCTTCAGGCCGTACGCGTTGATGACCTTCTGGTACGCGGCGGCCAGCTCACCGGCGCTGCCGCAGGAACTCTCCAGCTTGTTGCCGCTCCATCCACCGAAGGAAGGGATGACGTCGCCGCCGCCCGCGCGCACGGTGTTGACGGTCTGCTGGTCCACTCCGCCGGTCAGCGGGCGGCTGCCGTCCCACTGCGGGTTGCAGTAACCGTTGCTGAGGACGAAGGCGAGGGTGAACCACCTGACGCCGGTGGCGTTCTGGACGGTGGTGGGGCTGGGCGGGCTGCCCCAGCCGTTGTAGATGTACGGCGCGACGGCCATGGGCGCGCCGCCGGGGTCGGGGTTGCCGCCCGAGGGCGCGGTCCACTTCTGGTTGGCGGCGCCGGTGCAGGTCCACAGCTGGAGCCTGGTGCCGTTGGCCGAGCTGTTGCCGGTGGCGTCCATGCACTTGTCCGCCTGGGGGTTGACGATGTCGCGCGCCGCCGAGACGGTCCACTTCTGGTTGGCGGCTCCCGTGCACGACCAGAGCTGGAGGACGGAGCCGTTCGCCGTTCCGTTGTCCTTGACGTCAAGGCACTTGCCCAGCGCGCGGATCGAGCCGTCGGAGGCGATGTCCCACTGCTGCGCGGCGCTGCTGTTGCAGTCGTACAGCTGAACGGCCGTGCCGTCGGCGGGGTTCGCGCCCGCCACGTCCACGCACTTGCCACCGAGGCCGGTGATGGTGCCGACCGCCGCGACGGCCGCGGTCGCGGGCGTCACGCTCATGGTCGAGGCCACGGCCACCAGGGGCATGGCCAGCAGTGCCAGCGGTCTGAGGACCTTCCAGGGCAGATACGAGGCGGTCATACGACGTCACCGTCCACTTCTGAGAGGCCCACCGGGCGCCCCGGTGGGCGGATCGACCTCGGGTGCCGGAGGGGCGTGGCCCGTCCGGCACCCGAGGAACAGAAACGGGTACTAGTCGCTGACGCGTACGTAGTCGACGACCAGTTGTTGCGGGAAGACCGTGCTGCCGTCGGGGTCGCCGGGCCAGTAGCCGCCGACCGCGAGGTTGAGGATCAGGAAGAACGGCTTGTTGAACACCCACTGCCGGCCGCCGAGATCGGCGGGCGTACGGGTCTGGTAGACCTGTCCGTCCACGGACCAGGTGATGGAGTCGGGTGCCCAGTCGACCGCGAAGGTGTGGAAGTTGTCCGCGAACGCCTCGCCGTTCGGCAGGCTGTAGCCGGCGCCGATGCCGCCGGAGCCCGAGTAGCCGGGGCCGTGCAGCGTGCCATGGACGGTGCTCGGCTCGAAGCCGACGTTCTCCATGATGTCGATCTCGCCGCTGTTGGGCCAGCCGACCTGACCGATGTCGCTGCCGAGCATCCAGAACGCGGGCCAGATGCCCTGGCCGCGCGGGATCTTCATGCGGGCCTCGACCCGGCCGTACGCGGAGTCGAACTTGCCGGAGGTGTTCAGCCGCGCGGAGGTGTACTCACATGTGCCGTACCAGCACTGGTAGTTGCCGGGATTCTCCTTGCGGGCGGTGATGACGAGATTGCCCTGCCCGTCGAGCCGGGCGTTGTTGTTGCCGGAGGTGTAGTACTGCCGTTCGTGGTTGTTGACGTTGTCGCCGGTCTCGATCTGCCACTTGCCTCCGTCGACGCCGGATCCGGCCGGGCCGTCGAACTCGTCGGCGAACTTCACCGCTGACGGTGCCGCGGCGGGGTGGGGGCCGGCCGCGGCGGAGGCTCCGGCGGGCACGGCGGCCACGGCTCCGGAGGTGCACAGAAGTGCGAGGGCGTACAGCGCCGTACGGCGCCGCCAGGAAATATGCACGGTCATCACATCGCTTTGCGTGGGGGGCATGCGCATGACAGGAACAGCTGGAGAGACGAAGCGCCTGCGGCGCTTATTTCAGTGCTTGATTCAAGGCAGTCACGGAGTGCCCGTCAAGGAGTTGGTATGGACCAAAAAATATCAGCACCGTGTTTTCGGCCCATCCATGTGAACGCGCGTCAGGGATCGCGCCCCCTCGCCCAACACCCGGCGCCTGCGGGCCTCTTGACCTGCACATGATGATCGCGGACCATTCACCCCAGCGTCACAGACCCTGTGGAAAGCTCCTGCGGAAACGTCACATCGGCATGATTACCGCGTGTACGGCCCCACCCGTCGGCCGTGCGCGCGGTGATCTCTTGATCGAGAGGACACCCCCACATGTCCCGTCGTCACCACCCCGCCGTGCGGCCGGTGCTGGCCCTGTGCGCCACCGCCGCGGTGCTCGCCGGCAGCGCGACCGCCGCCCCCGCCGCCACACCCCCGGCGGCCACGTCGGGAGCCACCTCCGCCACCGCCTCGGCCATGGCCGGAACCGCCGCGCTGGACGACACGTACTACCAGAACGCGCTGGGCAAGACCGGCCCCGCGCTCAAGAGCGCGCTCCACTCCATCATCAGCGACCAGACGAAGATCTCGTACAGCGCCGTCTGGGAAGCGCTCAAGGTCACCGACCAGGACCCGGCCAACTCCGCCAACGTGATCCTCCTCTACAGCGGCGCCTCGCGCGCGAAGTCGATGAACGGCGGCGACGTCGGCGACTGGAACCGCGAGCACGTATGGGCCCAGTCGCACGGCGACTTCGGTACGTCGACGGGCCCCGGCACCGACGTCCATCACCTGCGTCCGGAGGACGTACAGGTCAACGGCATCCGTGGGAACAAGGACTTCGACAACGGCGGCAGCCCGGTCAGCGGCGCGCCGGGGAACCTCACCGACAGCGACTCCTACGAGCCGCGCGACGCGGTCAAGGGCGATGTCGCCCGCATGATCCTCTACATGGCGGTCCGCTACGAGGGCAACGACTCCTTCGCGGACCTCGAACCGAACGACCGCGTCAACAACGGCTCGGCCCCCGCGATGGGACGGCTGTCCGTGCTGAAGCAGTGGAACGACGAGGACCCGCCGGACACCTTCGAGAAGCGCCGCAACGACGTGATATTCGACCAGTTCCAGCACAACCGCAACCCGTTCATCGACCACCCCGAATGGGTCGAGTCCATCTGGTGACACCCGTGGGCGGAACGGCGCGGCCTTCCCGGACGTGATCGTTCCGGATGCCAGGGTGGCCCGTGTTAACTCCAAGCGCCCCCATCGGGGAATGCTGGCCGGAGCCCCCGGGCGCGGATGACCGAGTCCGCGTCCGGGGGCTCCGGCTTGCCCTGGCGCACACCGCGGACAGCCTTCTGGAGGTCATTCGTGACACCTCCAGCGCCGGATCGTCACCGGGCCCCGACGACCCCGGTGTCAAGTCGACGCGTCAATTGCCCCGTGACGGTAGGTCACTTGTCAGCCGGTGGCATATGCCGTAAGCACCACCGGATCGAGTGTTGCCGAATCCCTTACGGCCCCTGGCAGCCTGTGCAACAGTCGTAACGGTCCACTCTTCAGACCTGGCAGCGCCACGCCCGTATCGGAGTTCGAGATGCCGTCCCATCTGTTCGCGGACCGTCCCGCCCCGCAGCCACCGGAGCGGGGCGTGGTGGAGTCACTCATCACGCGCACCCGCAGGCTGCGCGGCGACGTGGACGCGGTGCGCAGGGACACGGCGCACGGGGACACCGTCGCCGACGAGCACGACATCCGGTGGCGCTGGCACCGCGCTCTCTGCGACCTGGCGGTCCACCAACTGGACGATCTCGGCGCCCACTTGGGGCAGCTCAGGAACGGGCTGCCGGACGGCGACGCCGATTCGCCGGCCGCGGTGACGAGGGGCGACACCATGGCCACCACGGCGGCCACGGAGGCCGACGACGAGACCCGTTCGCTGCAGAGCCGGGTCGGCAGCGCCGAATGGAATCTGCTCACCGACGAGGTCATCTGGTCCCCGGAGCTGTACGAGATCTTCGGCCGCCCGGTCGCGAAGGGCCCGATGACCCTGGACGAGCTGCCGTCCGTGATGCTCGCCGAGGACCAGGGCCTGCTCCAGACAGTGGTGACCGAATGCCTGGTCGACGGCAAGCCCATCGACAGCGAGTTCCGCATCGTCAGGACCGACCGGAGCGTCCGCACGCTGCACATGATGGGCGAACCCGTGCTCGACTCCGACGGCTGTACCGCCTCGATGTGGGCGGTGCTGCGGGACGTCAGCGAGTTACGCCGCAGCCAGCGTGCCGTCCACAAGTCCGGTGACACATTACGTCGCCGCGAGCAGAGCGTCAGGACCGAGCGGCGGATCGTGGCCGAGTTGCAGGAGGCCGTGCTGCCGTCGTGGCGCGGGTCCCTCCAGTGCCCGCAGAGCCGGCCGGGCACCCTGGATCTGGCGGGCCACTATCTGCCGGCCACCGGCGGCGGACTCATCGGCGGCGACTGGTTCGACGCGCTGAAACTCCCCGACGGGAACACCCTGTTGACGGTCGGCGACCTCACCGGCCACGGTGTGACGGCCGCCTCCACGATGGCGATGATCCTCGGCGCCCTGCGCGGCATGGCGGTGGCGGGCGTCGAGCCCGGCACGTTGATGGGCCATCTCAACCAGCTGCTGGACACGGCCGAGCAGCCCGCGCTCGGCAGCGCCGTCTGCTGCCGCTACCGCACCGAGACCCGAACCCTCGTCTGGGCGCAGGCGGGCCACCCCGCCCCGCTGCTGTTCCGCGACGGGACGGGGCGCGCGCTGACTCAGCTGGACGGCGTCCTGCTCGGCGCGACGTCGGGCGCCGCGTACGAACAGGCCGAGATCCAGCTGCTGCCCGGTGATCTGCTGGTGCTGCACACCGGAAGGCTGACCGACCGGACCGGGGTGGACCGGCTTCTGGCGCTCGGACCCCGACTGACCGGAGCACGCGACGCGCAGGACTCTGTCAGGACGGTCGTCGAGGAGTTCGGCGAGACCGGACGCGAGGACGACGCCTGTGTGTTGGTGGCAAGGATCGGCGCGGCGCGTTAGGCGCAGCCGCCTTTGAGGACCCTTTCTTGAGGACCTTCGAAAGTTCTCGGCCTAGATCTCCGAACTCCTCGGATTCGTCGTGGTGTTCGGCAGCACTGCGTCGATCTCCTCGCGCAGCTCCTGGATCGTCGAGTGCGCCGCGTACTGACCGGTCAGCCGGTACATCTCGCGCAGCCGGTCCCAGGTGCGGTGCGACGAGGTCTCGCCCATCGACACCAGCGCCAACCGCGCGTAGCGGTCGGCCTGTTCGGGATCGTCCGCGATGAAGCAGGCCGATGCCAGCGAGAGATAGTCGAAGATCATCGAACGCTGACGGCCGTTCTGGCGCAGATCGATCGCCCGCTTGGCATGCCGTTGAGCTATGGCCGCCGCCGCGGGCTCATGGTCGGCGAGCGTACGGTAGGCCAGCGCCTCCATGCCGTGCAGATCCGCCTCGTCGAACATCTGCATCCAACTCGGCGGTGGCACATCGCCCTTGTCCGAGACGAACAGCTGCTCCGCCTCACCCAGGGTCCGCCGCATGGCCTGGCCGCGCCCCAGCGACGCCTGTGCCCAGGCCTCGATCGTGCAGAGCATCGCGCGGGTACGGGGCAGCACCTCGTCCCCGGAACCGGACTTGGCCAGCTTCATCAGATCCAGCGCCTCGTCCGGGCGCCCCAGATGAACCATCTGGCGTGCCGCCCTGGACAGGGCCTCACCCGCGCGCGGACGGTCGCCACCCTCGCGTGCCGCGTGGGTGGCGATCACGAAGTACTTCTGGGCGGTGGGTTCGAGGCCGATGTCGTGCGACATCCAGCCGGCGAGCACCGCCAGGTTGGCAGCGACACCCCACAGACGGCGCTGGAGATGGGGAGGGTGGCGGTACGAGAGCATGCCGCCCACCTCGTTGAGCTGGCCCACCACCGCCTTGCGCTGGAGGCCGCCACCACGGGCGGCGTCCCAGGCGCGGAACACATCGACGGAGTGCTCCAGCGCGTCGATCTCCTGCGACCCGATGGGGGCGGCCTCGTAGCGGTCGTACCCGGCGGGTTCGGCGTGGAGGGGTTCGGTGCCGCGGGGGGCGTCGGCGGTCAGTGCGGGGTCGGAGTGCAGCCAGTCGTACATGGAACTGCTGAGTGCGGTGCCTGCGGTGAGCACGGCGCCCGCGCCCACCAAGCCGCGTCGGTTGAGCATGAGGTCCATTCCCGTGAATTCGGTGAGGACCGAAGCCGTCCGGTCGGGCGCCCAAGGCAGGCCGTCGGGATTCGATGCGCTCCCGGCGTCCCGTCGTCTCCCCGCGCGTCCGTGTCGTACGAACCCGAGGTCCTCGATGGTCACGACACGGCCGAGCCGCTCGGTGAACAGAGACGCCATCACCCTCGGTACCGGATCGCGGGGGATCTCCCCCATCTCGATCCAGCGTCTGACCCGCGAGGTGTCGGTGGCCAGCTGCGGGTGGCCCATGGCCGCCGCATGTCTGTTCACCAGCCGCGCGAGTTCGCCCTTGGACCAGCCGGCCAGGCCGAACAGGTCCGACAGGCGGGCGTTGGGTTCTCCGGTCACGTCAAGCCCCCAGGTTCTCGGCTGAGTTGACAGTAACCCTCCGTCAACCTTCAGTCAGATGCCTGGCGACTATTCGCCAGGCTTCGCCAGGGTGCGCCACATGGTGTGCCACCCGTGGCCGGGTGTCGTGTAGGAACGCGCCACCCCGTCCCGGCGGTCCGACACATTCCCCAGGGTGCGGAACGACCGCCGGGACGGGCGGCGCGGGTAATTCGTCGGTCCACGAAGGGATCCGTTCGCCCATGTACACAGCGTCGTCGTACACAGCATCGTCCTCCGTGACCGCCCCGCCCCGGCAGCAGCGGCCACCCGCGGCCGGCGGTGGACCGTATCTCGACCCCACCCACGCCGGCCGGACCAGGCGCTGGACGGCGGCGCCCAACGGGCCGCTCGGCGGCAGACTGGACCTGTCGGGCGCCCAGGGCGCGCAGTTGAAGATGGCCATCGCCTCGGTGCACCGGATCTGCCCGGAGTTCAACCCCGTGCAGGTGCTGCGGCGCAGTGGCCGCTCGGTGCTGCTGGTCGGGACGACCGGGCGGACGACAGCGGTGGCCAAGTGCTTATTGGACCAGTCACCGGCGTGGGCCGAGAGCTTCCGGCACGAGATAGCCACATATCGCTCGTTCGTGCGCCACCGCCCGCCGGTGCGGGTCCCCCGGCTGATCGCCGCCGATCCCGACAACTGCACGCTGGTCGTCGAGCGGATGCCCGGACGTGCCGCCGCCCTGGCGCGCCATCCGGCCGAGGCTCCTCCGCGCGCCGACGTCCGGGCCGTGCTGGGCGCCGTGACCCGGCTCAACACCTGGCGTCCGCCGGGCGACATGTTCGCCGCCGGTCTCGACTACGCCCGGCGGATCACCCGCTATCACGAGTTGGGGCTCTTCACCGACCGGGATCTGGGGGATCTGCAGAATCTGATGCGCGGTCTGGGCCGGCCGGGCACACGGCAGTTCTGCCACGGTGACGCGCTGCTCTCCAACATGCTGCTGTCGCCCGCCGGGGCGGTGCTCGTGGACTGGGAGCACGCGGGCTGGTATCTGCCCGGCTACGACCTGGCGACGCTGTGGATGGTGCTCGGCAACAACACGGCCGCGCGCACGCAGATCAGCAAGCTGGCGCAGATGACGGGTACGGCGGACCGTGACGCGTTCCTGGTCAATCTGATGCTGGTGCTGACGACGGAGATCCGTAAGTACGAGACCCAGGTGCAGCGCACCATGCGCGAGGCGCCTCCCGTCGGCGGGGCGAACCAGCCTCAGCCGGGGGCGCCGAGCGGCGAGGAACAGCGGCTGCTGCTACGGCGGTTGCACGAGGACTGCGCCATGGCCCGCCGAGCCGTGCGCGCCGCGGTCGGGACCCGCTGATCCCCGGCCCCGTCCCACGCCCGGTCCGTCGCCCCCTCCACAGGCCGGGCGCGGAGAGCGGCGCGTCGCGCGCCCGGTGCCGACACACCGGGCGTGCGACGCGCGTATTCGCTGGCCTGCCGGGCCCTACGGTCCGCTGAACTCGACCGTGTCCACGTCGAACGAATTGTTCTGCGGTGACGTGAAGACGAGATAGAGCTTGTGCGTACCGTCGTGGGCCTTCACCGGTACCGGATCGGTCGGCTTGTAGACGTCCCAGCCCCCGGTGTTGGGGATCGGGGTGGTGGCGAGCAGTTCGCCGTCCGGTGCGCCCGCGCGCAGCTCGATCGCGCCGACCCCGTACGGCGAGGAGACCTGGTAGCGCACCGAGTCGATGCCCTCCACGCTCATCGGTTCGAACGCCACCCAGTCGCCGTCGCTGATGTCGCCGATGCGTTTGCCGTTCGCCGCGCCCGCCTGGTTGACGATGCGCGTGCCCTTCTGGTCGTCGTAGTACTCGGCCTGCTTGAGCTTCGGTTGCAGGACGGACCGCCCGTAGCCGGTCAGCGCCGGTGCTCCGGCGCCGCCGCCGTCGGTGTACTTGGCGTTGAGTACGTAGGTGAGGTCGGCTCCCTCCGGATGGCCGCCCAGGTCACCGGTGTCCACGGTGCCCTCACAGCCGGCGATGTCGTTGGTCGGATGCTCGTGTTCGTCGTGTCCGAGTGCCGGGTTGATGGTGACCTTGGAGCAGTCGATCGTCCCGTCCTCCGGGTCGGTGACCGTGATCTTGTACGGGATCCGGTCGCCGAACTCGATGAGTTTGCCGCTGACGGGGAAGTCGATGGTCACCTTCGGGGTCGTGTTGCCCGCCGTGATGGGCACGTTGGCGAAGCCGGACTTCCCGCTGGAGTCGGTGACCTTCAACTGGGCGCTGAACTCGCCCGCTTCGGTGTAGGTATGGGTGGCGTTCTCGTCGGTGGAGTCGTACGTGCCGTCACCGTCGAAGTCCCACTCGTAGGTCAGCGCGTCACCGTCCGGGTCGGCGCTGCCCGCGCTGGAGAAGTCCACCTTGAGCGGGAGCGGTCCGTCGGTGACGGAGGCCTTGGCCTTGGCGACGGGGCTGCGCCGTCCCTGTGCGTAGTCGACGCGGTAGAGGCCCGAGTCGTTGTTGCCGCCGCCGAACTCGCTGCCCCACTCCAGGACGTAGAGCGAACCGTCGGGACCGAAGGTCATGTCCATGGGGCTCTTGAAGGCCACGGAGTCCATGAAGTCGTTGACCTTGAGCAGCTTCTCGTCCTTGTCGAAGCGGACTTCCTTGATGTAGTTGCGTGACCACTCGTAGAGGAAGCTCGCGCCGTCGAAGTACTCGGGGAACTTCGTCTCGGAGGGGTTGTCGGCGTCGTAGCGGTAGACGGGCCCGCTCATCGGGGCCGAGCCGCCCTGGCCCATCTCCGGGAACTGCTCCGACACGCCGTAGCCGTACCAGAGTTCGGGCTGCTGGATCGGCGGCAGCTTCGTCAGTCCCGTGTTGTTGGGCGAGGGGTTGGTCGGATTGGCGCAGTCGAACTTCGCGCCGATCTCCCCGGTGTCCGGGTTGTAGGGCGCGTACGGCTGGTTGTCGCCGTGGCAGAACGGCCAGCCGAAGTTCGCGGGCTTCTTCACGACGTTGTACTCGACCAGGCCCTCGGGTCCCCGGTCGGTGGTGGGCAGTCCGCGGTCGGGGCCGTAGTCGGCGAGGTGGACGTAGCCCGTCTCCTGGTCGACGGTGAAGCGGAACGGGTTGCGGAAGCCCATCGCGTAGATCTCGGGTCGGGTCTTCGCGGTGCCCTTGGCGAAGAGGTTGCCCTTGGGGATGGTGTAGCCACCGCTGCTCTTGGGCTTGATACGCAGCAGCTTGCCGCGCAGGTCGTTGGTGTTGCCGGCGGTGCGCGCGGCGTCCAGCATCTCCTTGCCCTTGCGCCAGTCGATCGGCGCGTAGCCCTGCCAGTCGGGGTCGAGGTTGGGCGGTACGTCGTCGCCGACGCCGAGGTACAGGGTGCCGTCGGGGCCGAACTCGACGGCGCCGCCGGTGTGTCCGGGCTCGGTGAAGGTACGGGAGCGGTAGGCCGGGACGTCGAGGAGTTTCTTCTCGCTCGTCAGATCGAGGGTGTTGCCTTTGAGGGTGAAGCGGGAGAGCCGGTTGACGTCCTTGGTCTCGGCGGCCGGCGCGTAGTAGAGATAGACCCAGTTGTTGTTCGCGAAGTCCGGGTCCAACTCCATGCCGACCAGGCCGTCCTCGCCGCCGGTGTAGACGTCGAGCTTGCCCGCCGTGACGGTGGAGTGGGACGCGGGGTCGAAGATCTTCAGTTCACCGTTGCGCTGCGCGTAGATCGCGCGGCCGTCGTCGGCGACGTCCAGCTCCATCGGGTCGGCGGTGTTGTCGTCGAGGGTGATCTTCTCGTAGGCACCCCAGTCGGTGCCGCCGCAGTCGCCGGGCTTCTGGCCGGCCGCCCACTGGAGTCCGCCGACGACATGGTCGCGGAAGGCCTCTTCGTCGTAGGCGGGGGTGTCATGGCCCATGGCGGTGGCCCAGACCTTGCCGCCCTCGGTGTTGCGGCACCAGGAGATGGGGTGGTCCGCGCCCATGGCGTCGGGGCCGGGGTTGTAGGTCGTCTCGTCGGCGGTGACCAGGACGTGGACGTCACCGCGCGGGTTCTCGTCGAAGTTGTACCACTCCTCGGGGCGTTCCCAGCGCTCGGGCAGTCCCTTGGTGGAGGGGTGGACCTGGTCGGCGACCTTGGCCGTGCCCTTGAGCACACCGGGCGAGTGGGTCGGCATGTGGGCGCCGCCGTTGATGGTCTCGTCCCACCACGGGAACGCCTCCTCGACACCCATGTCCAGGGTGTTGTGGATGGCGACGATGCCCTTGCCGCTCTGCACGAAGGTCTGCATGGCCTGGCGCTGGGCCTCGGTGTCCCAGACCATGCCGGAGTTCTGGAGCATGACGATCGCGTCGTACTGGGCGAGGTTGTCGTCACTGAAGACGGTGGGGTCGTCGCTCTGGACGATCTCGAAGCCGTTCTCGGCCGCCTCCTCCTCGAACATGGCGATGCCGTTCGGGATGGAGCCGTGGACGTAGCCGACGGCGCGGGTGAAGAGCAGGGCCTTGAAGGCGGGTTCTTCCTTCTCGGCGGCTCCGGCGCCGGTGGGCAGGGCGGTCAGGGCGAGCAGCAGGGCGCCGACGCCGGCGACGAACGCTCTTCGGATCGCTCTCCCACGACGGTTGATGTCATGTTTCTTGTCATGCGCATGCCATTTCATGCCGGTCCTCTCTGGGCGGGCGGATCGGGCGGGATCGGTTTCGGGATCGGGATCGGGCGGGATCGGGCGGGTGGCTCCGGGCCCTCTTAGCGGATGCCGGCGAGGACCCGGCGCAGGAACGCCAGGCCGTCGGTGGCGAGCGCGTCCTGACTGGGTGCGAGCGGGCGCCAGACGGAGGCGGCGACAGCGATCGCGTCGTTGTGCGCGGTGAAGGACTCGATGCACAGCGGCCCCCGGTAGCCGCTGTCGGTGAGCGCGGTCAGGAAGCCGGGCCAGTCGAGATGGTCGGCGCCGGGCGCGCCGCGGTCGTTGGCGCAGACCTGGACATGGACGATGCGGCTGCCCGCCTCCCGTACGGCGCCGGGCAGCCCGCGCTCCTCGATGTTCTGGTGGTAGACGTCGAGCGCGATGCCGATGCCCGCCGGGTCCAGGCCGTCCATGGCCGTGAGGCACTGGGCGACGGTGTTGAGCAGGCTCGTCTCGTACCGGTTCAGCGGCTCGACGGCGATCGTCACCCCCGCGTCCCGCGCGTGGGCGACGACGGGCGCGATGTGCTCACGCCACTCGGCCCACGCCGCCGCCCGCTCGCCGCCGGTCATGCGCCAGGAGCGCCCGACGGCCGCGTAGACCGGACCCGCCACGACCGGCGCGCCGATCGTGTGGGCCGCGTCGACGCAGCGCCGCAGATAGTCCTGGGTGGCGCCCACGGTCGCCGGGTCGGTGGCCACGAGATCACGGCCGGGCGGCATGACGGCGACGACGGCGGCCGGGGCGAGCCCGGTGGTGTCCAGCAGTTTCGCCGCGGCGGCCGGCTGCCAGTCGTCGGCCTGTTCCAGCGGGAGTTCGGCACAGTCGAAGCCCCAGGCGGCCAGCCGCGGCAGTGTCTCGGCGAGCGCTTCGGCGTCGACCGGCGAGTGCCAGATCCACGGATTGGCGCCGACGGTGAACGGCCCTGTCGGCGCGCTCACTTGCCGCCCCAGTCCTTCGGGAATCCGGGCATCGACTCGCAGCCGCACATCGCGTAGTGCAGCGGCGGCATACCCGGCTTGAGGTAGTCGCCCAGGTTCTCCTGGGTGATGGTGGGCTGCGGGAGCTTCCACTCCTTGGGCACCTCCTCGCCCTTGAGGATGTCCAGCGCGGCGATGACGGGCGTACGCCACTGGAACGTCGGGTACGCGGGGGCGATCGCCGTGAGGTCCTTGTCCTGCCAGGCCTGGAGGAAGTCCTGCTGGTCCTCACCGGTGATGGGCGGTACGTCCTTGCCCGCGTCCTCGAAGGCCTCGACGGCGGCGACGGCCGTGGCGCCGGAGTCCATCCACACACCGTCGATGTCACCGTGCCGGGTGAGCGCGTCGGTCACGATCGACTTGGCCTTGGCCGGGTCCCCGTCGGTGAACTTCACGTCCACGACGTCGAGTTCACTCTTGTCGAAGGCGACCTTCGCGGCCGACCAGCGGGTCTCCAGGACGTCCACGCCGGGCGAGATGCGCAGCGCGAGGATCTTGCCCTTCGGCTTGACCTTCTCGACGAGGAAGTCGGCGGCCACCGCGCCGTACGCGTAACCGCCGATCGGGTTGACGAAGGTGACGGCGCAGTCGGTCTCGACGCCCCGGTCGAAGACGATGACGGGCACCTTGCCGCAGGCCTGCTTCACGGCGGGGGTGAGGGTGGCCGTCGTGTTCGGCGAGACGATCAGCGCGTCGCAGCCGCGTGCGGACAGCTCCTGAATGTCGGAGATCTGCTTGTCGTCCTTGCCCTGGGCGTCCAGGACGGTGAACTTGGTGATCTCCTTGTGGAGTTTCACCTCCGCCCGCATGTTCTTCAGCCCCACCTGGCGCCAGGGGTTGAAGACGCCCGCGTTGGAGAAGCACAGCTCGATGCCGCTCGGGTCGGCCATCTTGTACTGCGAGGTGTCGACCATCTCCGGGTTGAGCATCTGCTCCCACGGCTTGCCTTCCGGCCCCTCGGGTTTCGCGTCCGCGAGGGCCAACTGGCGGTCGTACTCGGCCTGTTCGAAGAAGGAGGACTGCTTCCCGGTGCCCGTGTCCGCCGTGCTCCCGCCGCCGGAGGCGGCCGGGGCGGACTCGGGCGGCGCGTCGCTCGTGCAGGAGGCGAGGAGTACGGCGCCGAGCAGCGCGGCGCCCGAGGCCAGCGCCCGTTGGCGGACGGTACGGATGACGGTCATGAGGGTGTTCCTCCCGAGGGGTGCGTACCGGTGGGGGGCGTGCGGCCTGCTGGACCGCTGCCGGGTGATGGGCCGCCGGCGGGTGGTGTGCCGCCGGGTGGTGTACGGCGGCGTAGCCGGGACCAGTCGGCGGCTCCGAGGCCGACGGCGGCGATGACGATGACGCCTTGGACGGTGGACTCCAGTGCTCCGGAGACACCTTGGAGGTTGAGCAGGGTGAACAGTGCCTGGAGCGAGAAGGCACCGGCCATGGCGGCGGCCACCGATCCCCGTCCGCCGCCGAGGACCACACCGCCGAGGACGACGGCGGTGATGGCCTCGAACTCGTAGCCCCTGCCCGCCTGCGCGGAGACTCCGGAGAAACCGCCGACGAGGACGGCGGCGAGCGCGGCGGCGGCGCCGGACAGGATGAAGGCGACGGTCCGGACCCGGATCACCCGCACGCCGGCGAGCGCGGCGGCGCGGTCGCTGTCACCGGTGGCGACGAGCGTCCGTCCGAAGTCGGAGCGCGTCACCAGGACCGCGACGGTCCCGGCGACCAGACACGCGACAACGGCCCAGGGCAGCCAGCCGAAGGCGGTTCCCCGGCCCAACTGGCGGAAGGCGGAAGGCAGTACGCCCTGCGGTGAGCCGCCGGTCCAGAAGAAGACGGCGCCTTCGAGGATGAGCATCATGCCGAGGGTGGTGATGAAAGACGGCACCCGCAGGACGGTGGTGATCAGTCCGCTGACCAGTCCGGCCAGAGCGCCGGCGACGATCAGGACGGCGGTGACCACCAGCCAGTGCGCGTCGGGGAAGGAGCCGTACAGCTCGGCCGCGACGACCACACCCGCGGTGACGATCGCGCCGACGGAGAGGTCGAACTCGCCGCTGACGATGACCAGATACTGCCCGGCCGCCAGGATCACCAGCGGGGCCGCGCGCTTGACGAAGGAGAGGAAGCTGTCGGGTTCGTAGAAGCCGGGGTCGGTGATCAGGAGTGCGAGGAGCAGCCCGGCGAGCAGCACGTAGACGGGGATGCCGGTGCCGAGCGCGCGGACGATCCTCTTGCCGGGAGCGGCCGTGGGGGCTCTCTTCGCCAGGGTCTCGGTCGGGACGCTCATGCGGTCCGCCCATCCGTCAGGGCCTTCGGTGGCTTCGGGGTCCGCCGTGGCCGGGCGTAGATGGCGACGGCCGCGATGATGACGACGCCGCGTACGACGTTCTTGAAGAACGGGTCGACCGACAGCTGGTTGAACACGCTGTCGAGGACGGCGAGGACGAACACGCCGCCGAGGGTGCCCGCCACTCCCCCACGGCCGCCCGCGAGCGCCGTGCCGCCGAGGACGACGGCGGCGATCGACTCCAGGTCGTAACGCGCCTCGGTGCCCGCCCACGGTGCGCCGGCGCCCAGTCGCGCGGCGAGGAAGAGCGCGGCGGCGCCGACGCACAGCGAGCACAGGACGTGCGCGATGACGACGGTGCGTCCCGTCCGTACGCCGGAGAGCCGGGCGGCGTGTTCGTCGCCGCCGGTGGCGTACATGTGGTGGCCGAGGCGGGTGCGGCGGGTGATGAGCCACATCAGGGCGGCCACCGCGATGAGCAGGAACACCGAGACGGGGACGGGGCCGATACGGTCGTAGCCGAGGCGCTGGAAGGAGACCGGCACCTCGCCGGCGGGTCCGGTGTAGTTGTCCTCGATCCAGCCGCGCAGGATGAACGCCATGCCGAGGGTCGCGATGAACGCGTTGACCTTGAGTCCGGTGACGATCAGTCCGTTGACCAGTCCGACGGCGACCGAGAGGGCGAGGACGGCGAGCACGGCGGTGACGACGCCGCCGCTCACCATGGTCTCGGCGGCGACGAGCGTGCCGAGGCTGATGAGGTAGGCGACGGAGAGGTCCAGGGAGCCGGTGAGGATGACGGCGGACTGACCGACGGCGACCAGGCCGAGCGCCACGCAGTTCTGCAGGATGGCGACCGCGTTGGTGGTGGTGAGGAAGTTCCCGCCCTGGGCGGCGACGACGATCCAGCCGAGGACGGTCACGGCGAGCGCCGCGAGCCAGACGCCGACGACGGGGTCGACGGAGCGGCGGGCGGAGCGGAGCCCCTTGGACCTGGACAACGATGTCTGTTTCCGCGGCGGTCCGGACGGTGCGGGAGCGGATTCGACGGTGGTCACGCGGCGCCCTCCCGTCGGGCACCGGGTGCGTCGGACGGGCGGTCCGATCCGGCTGTCGCGAGGCGCATGATGCTCTCCTCCGTCGCCCCGGCGGGCAGTTCACCCACGAGGCGCCCGTCGGACATCACGAGGATCCGGTCGCTCATCCCGATCAGTTCCGGGAGTTCGGAGGAGATGATCAGTACGGCCAGTCCCTCGCGGGCGAGGTCACGTACGAGGGTGTGGATGGCCGCCTTGGCCCCGACGTCGACGCCGCGGGTGGGCTCGTCGAAGAGCAGCACCTGCGGGTTCGCGGCCAGCCACTTGGCGATGACGACCTTCTGCTGGTTGCCGCCGGAGAGGAACTGGGCCTGCTGGTCCTCGCCGCGCGACTGGAGCCGTACGCGTTCCAGGAGCGCGGTGACCTCACGTCCCGCCGGGGGTCTGCCCCGTACCGCGACGGCGCGGGTGACGAGCAGGGCGTTGTCCCGTACCGACTGACGCAGGGCCAGGCCCTCGGTCTTGCGGTCCTCGGTGACCAGGGCGATGCCCGCGCGGATGGCCTCGCGCGGCCTCGACGGCCGCAGTGGCTTGTCCCCGACCGTCATGGCGCCGGTGGTGAAGGGCGCGGCGCCGAACAGGGCGCGGGCCAGTGACGTACGCCCGGCTCCCTGGAGTCCGGCGATGCCGACGACCTCACCGGCGCGCAGCGTCAGGTCGATGTCCCTGACGCGGGCGTTGCCGCCGCCGCTGACGGTGAGCGTGACGTCGCCGATCTCGTCGTGGCGGGCCCGTGGCGGGTAGTACGCGGTCAGGTCGCGGCCGACCATCGCGCGGACGATGTCCTCCGGTGTGGTGTCGGCGGTGTGCACGGTGGTGACATGGCGGCCGTCCTTGAGGACGGTGACCCGCCGCGAGAGGTCGAAGACCTCCTTGAGGCGGTGCGAGATGTACAGGATACCGAGGCCGCGCGCGGTCAGCCGGCGTACCAGGGCCGACAGGAGCGCGACCTCGTGGTCGGCGAGCGGCGCCGTTGGCTCGTCCATGACAAGCACACGTACGTCGGAGGCGAGCGCCTTGACGATCTCCACGGTCTGCTGCCGGGCGACGGACAGGTCCTTCACGAGCGTGCGCGGGGTGATGCCCGTCTCGTCGATCTCGGCGAGGAGTTCGGCGGTGCGCCGCTCCATGGCCGTGCGGTCGACCAGGCCGTAGCGGGTCGGCTCCCGGCCGAGGAACACGTTCTCGGCGACGGTGCGGTGGGCCAGGAGCGCGAACTCCTGGTGGATGATGCCGATCCCGGCGGCCTGCGCCTGGCCGGGGTGGCTGAACGTGTGCGCTGTTCCGTCGAGGGTGATCGTGCCGGTGTCGGGGGTGTGCTCGCCGGCCAGGACCTTCATCAGGGTCGATTTCCCCGCGCCGTTCTCGCCCACCAGGGCGTGGACTTCACCGGGTTGAAGGTCGAGTCCCACGTCATGGAGCACACGCACCCCGAGAAAGCTCTTGGACACGCCCTGCATCGTCAGCATCCCCTGGCTCCTCGATGGCTCTCGGTCGCGGTCTGCTGTGCAATGTCGTGACTGGGCTTTGACCTGTCAAGGGTCCAAGCACCGTTCTTTTCAGCGGAGCTGACGGAGACTTTGGTCGACCGGCGAAATAACGATGTCTTGTGAGCAGCGAAAGTCGTCCCTAAGGTGAGGGCATGTCTGCGCTGCCGGATCACAGCAGTTACACCGTCTCCCACACACCGGGCGAGGTGCTCACGCTGATCAGTTCCGGAGCCGCCGCGACGCGCGCGGATCTCTCCCGGATGACAGGTCTCGCGCGCTCCACGGTCTCCCAGCGCGTGGACGCGCTCATCGCGCACGGCTTCGTCGACGAGTCGGGGCCGGAGGCCGGCGGCTCGACGGGCGGCAGGCCGCCGCGCAGGCTCCGGCTCCGTACTCGCGAGCACGCGGTGGCGGGCGTCGACCTCGGGGCCTCGCACTGCAGGGTGGCGCTGATGGACATCGGCGGTACGACCCTGGCGACGCAGGAGGATCCGCTGTCGATCGGGGACGGACCCGACTCCGTCCTGCGTCATGTGGAGCGCACGCTGCACACGCTGCTGGAGAAGTCGGAGCGCGATCCGCGCACGCTGCGGTCCATCGGGGTGGGGGTGCCGGGTCCGGTCGAGTTCTCCACGGGGCGCCCCGTGGATCCGCCGATCATGCCCGGCTGGCACCAGTATCCGATCCCCGAGTTCTTCGCCTCGCGCTTCGGCGCGCGGGCGCTCGTCGACAACGACGTGAACGTGATGGCCCTGGCCGAACAGCGCCGGGCGTTCCCCGACACCCGTTTCCTGCTCTACATCAAGGTGGGTACGGGCATCGGCTGCGGCATCGTCGCCGACGGCAGGCTGCACCGGGGCGCGCAGGGCAGCGCGGGCGACATCGGACACATCAAGGTCAGCGAGCAGGAGGACGCCTGCCGGTGCGGGAACTTCGGCTGTCTGGAGGCGGTGGCCGGCGGTGCGGCGATCGCGGCGAAGCTGGCGGGCCTCGGGCTCGACACCGCGTCGGGCAGCGATGTCGTACGGCTGGTGAAGTCCGGCAACAGGGACGCGCTGCGCATGGTGCGCGAGGCGGGCCGCGCGGTCGGCGAGGTGCTGGCAGGGCTGGTGAACTTCTTCAACCCCGACACGGTGGTGCTCGGCGGGGCGCTGGCGGCCGTGCACGACCAGTTGCTCGCCGGCGTACGGGAGGCGGTGTACCGGCGGTCGCATCCGCTGGCGACCCATGTGCTGCGCATCGAGCCGAGCCGTACGGGTGAGAACGCGGCGGCGTTCGGGGCGGGGATCCTCGCGATCGAGCACGCGCTGTCGCCGGCGCAGGTGGACCGGCAGGTGGCGCGCGACGTCACCTCGTGACCGGGCGTCACGCCGGGAGCGGTCCCGTGAATCCCACCCCGCCCCGTCGGCAACGCGCCTGACGGGCCGTCATATTCAATGAACGTCAAGGTCGGACCAACATCCTTCCAGGCCGGCCGGGTCCGCTCATTGGTTCACACCACTGACGCGCCGCAGGCCCGTGGCCTGCCGCTCACGAAAGTCCGCGACACGCGCGCTGACGTGCAAAATCCTTCTCCCCACGCCTGATTGACGGATCGCCTTCAAGCCGATACCCCTGTACCCCTGCCCTGTACTCGGCACCCGGCACCCCCGCTTCGCGCACCACGTCACTGGAGGCTGCTTTGCAAGGTTCCGCCCCCACCCCCGCCAGACCCGTCCGCGGACGTGCGACGCGCACGGCGGGCGCCGTCGCCTCCGCCGCCCTGCTGCTGCCCCTGGTGTCGGCCTCGCCCTCCGCCACCGCCGAACGGCCCACCGCAGGCTCGCTCCAGAGCCACTTCGCCGAGGCGGCGGCCCGGTACGACGTACCGCAGAGCGTCCTGCTCGGCGTCTCGTACCTCCAGTCACGGTGGGACACGCACAGCGGCGCCCCCAGCGTGACCGGCGGCTACGGCCCCATGCACCTCACCGACGCCAGGACCGCGATCGCCGAGGCGCCGCACCACTCGCACGGCACGGAGGACGCCCGCGGCGACACGTCCCGCGCGGTACGGACGGGCGCACCGGACGCGGTCCGGGAGGACGCCGTACCGGAGAACTCCGAACTCCCGGCGCGGCTGCGCACCGTCGACCGGGCGGCGAAGCTCACCGGACAGTCCGCCGAACGGCTCAGGCAGGACCCGGCCGCCAACATCCGGGGCGGCGCGGCCCTGCTGGCCGACGCCCAGCGGGCGCTCGGCAGACCGGCGAGCGCCGACCCGGCCGACTGGTACGGCGCCGTCGCCCGCTTCTCCGGCGCCGACGACTCGGCCACCGCCGCGACGTACGCGAACGACGTGTACGCGGTGATCCGCGACGGCCAGCGGCGTACGACCGACAGCGGCCAGCGGGTGGCGCTGACCGCCACGCCGGACATCGCCCCCGACACCTCCCAGGTGTCGACGCTCGGGCTGCGCAAGGCCGACGCCGGGCAGACCGAGTGTCCGCGCACGGTGGCCTGCGAGTGGATCCCCGCGCCGTACGAGGAGTTCGGCGAGGGCGACTACGGAAACCACGACAAGGCGGAGCGCCCCAAGGCGGGGTCCCCCGCCATCAAGTCGATCGTCATCCACGACACCGAGGCGACCTGGGACACCACGCTCAAGCTGGTCCAGGACCCCACATACGTCTCCTGGCACTACTCGCTGCGCTCGTCCGACGGGCACATCGCCCAGCACGTCCCGCTGAAGGACGTCGGCTGGCACGCGGGCAACTGGTACGTCAACTCCACCTCGGTGGGCCTGGAGCACGAGGGTTTCCTCGTCTCCCCCGACGCCTGGTACACCGAGGCGATGTACCGGACGTCGTCGCGGCTGGTGCGCTACCTCGCCGACCGGTACGACATCCCGCTGGACCGGCAGCACATCATCGGCCACGACAACGTGCCGGGCACGACTGCGTCGACCATCGCCGGGATGCACACCGATCCGGGGCCGTACTGGGACTGGGCGCACTACTTCGAGCTGCTGGGCAAGCCGTTCAAGGCGGAGGGCGGACGTGACGCGGGCGCGGTGACGATCCGTCCCGACTACGCGTCGAACCAGCCGGTCTACACGGGCTGTGTGACGGCAGGTCAGGCGTGCGCCCCGCACGGCTCGGGCGCGGTCCGGCTGCACACCGCGCCGGACGCCACGTCACCGCTGGTCAAGGACATCGGTCTGCGGCCGGGCGGCGGGGACTCCACGACCGGCGTCAACGACCTGGGCGCACGTGCCTCGACGGGCCAGCAGTTCGCCGTCGCCGGGCGCGACGGCGACTGGACGGCGATCTGGTACCTCGGCCAGAAGGCCTGGTTCCACAATCCGCGTACGGCGCCCACGGCCGTGAGTACCGAGGAGCGGGTGCTGACGCCGAAGGCCGGTCTCGCGGAGGTGCCGGTGTACGGCAGGGCCTACCCGGAGGCATCGGCGTACCCGGCCGACATCCCGGTGCAGACGATCTCGCCGTTCCCGTACAAGCTGCTCGCCGGCCAGGAGTACGTGGTCGGTGACCGGGTGCCGGGCGCGTACTACTTCGCGCCGACCTTCGACACGACGGGTCACCGTGTGGTGAGCGGCGAGGAGCAGTACTACGAGATCCAGTTCGGGCACCGGGTCGCCTTCGTGAAGGCGTCCGACGTCCGGGTACTGCCCTCGGGCCGCTGAGAGCCTGTCACGCGGCCCTCGCAGGGCGACGGGCGCCACCGGCCTGTGGGGGGCCGGTGGCGCCCGGTTCACGCTCCCCGTCCGACCGTCAGTAACGCAGTACCGCCGCGACCCGGTGGTGCCCGGCGAGCACGTCGTCGTCGAGGAACACGACCCGCGCGCCGCCGTCCAGGGCCGTCTCGACCAGCTCGTCGACGATGTCGTCCTGCACGTCACGGCTGAGAGCCGCCCCGTCGTCGCCGTCGACCGGGATCAGATGCCCTTCGCTGACCCTGGCGGACCGCTGGAAGTGCTCCTCCACCGCGACGAGTCCGGCGCGCCTCTCGCGTACCGCCTCCCACACCTCGTCCAGACCGGCGGCGAAGGTACGGCTCCCCCTCGCGTCGTCGAGCCGGGCCAGCACGTCCCTCTCCTCGCCGCGCGCGTACTGCTCGACAACGGGCCGGACCGCCGTACGCAGCACATGCGCCGGGCCGTCCGTCAGGCCGCCCTTGGCCAGCCGGCCCGCGGCGGCCCTGGCGGTGCTGCCCGCGTCCTCCAGCAGGGCCAGCGCGGGAGCGACGCCGACCAGATGGAACGGGCGCGGGCTGACGGCGAGCACAGCCATGAAGGCGTCGTCCACGGACCGCAGGAACTTACGGGTCTCCTCGTCCATGAAGGTGCTCGGCGTGTCGCCGATCCGCTCCTCACGCTCCACGTCCCACGTCTCCTCGGGCGCGGTCATCGGGAAGCCGTCGGCGCGGTGCTCGTGCAGGGCGTCGCCCACGCCGTTCCACAGCGTCGCGCGGTCGGCGGCGACGTTCAGCACCCAGTACTGGTGCGGCTGGGTGGTGGCGGCGACCAGGTTCCGGGTGAGATACGTGTCGCTGATGACGACCGACTCGGGCGTCTCGCGAGGCAGGTACCAGACCTGGTGCTCGTCGGCGTCGGCGAGGATCAGCAGCCCGTCGAGCTTGTGGCGCAGGTCCACCTCGGCCGCCGCCTGGCTGAGCTGCGCCCCGACGGCGAGGCGGGTCGCCTTCGGGATGTCGGGGTCGGCCTCCATGCGGTGCAGGGCCTCGGCGACGACGTTGCGCAGCCGCACGGCGTCGCCGTCGTTCAGCGGCTCGTGCCGGTGGGTGGGCATGGTCAGGGACACCGCCGGATACGGCCTCGGCTGCCGCAGTTTCCGCAGGACCTCGAGCGTCAGATCGTTACTGTCCATGCTGCCCCTTCGCTCGGCGGAGATCCGACACCGGCGAGCGGCCGGTATGGAGTACCCCGGACCTGCTTCCAGTCTGCGCGACGCCGCCGAGATCCGCAGGGGCGCGGAGCCGCCGGAATCCGGGGCCACCGGAAACACGGCGGGACCCCGCCCGGCTGCCGCCGCTGCCGGACGGGGCGACCGGGAGGTGTCAGTGCCCGCCGCGGCCGGCTGTGAATTCGTAGGTCCGGCCCGCCGTGGCGCGGAACGTCTTCTCGCCGCCGGACAGCAGCGTGCTGCGCAGGGTCAGATTGCCGGTGCGGCTCGCTGTGAGGACGATGCGGCTCGCCTTCCCTGCCGCCCAGGTGATGTCCAGCGTGGCGCCGCCGCGTGCCCGCAGCCCGGTGACCGAGCCGTCGGGCCAGGACGCGGGCAGGGCCGGCAGGACCTCGATCGGGCCGTGCTGGCTCTGGAGCAGCATCTCGGCGACACCGGAGGAGGCGCCGAAATTGCCGTCGATCTGGAACGGCGGATGGGTGTCCCACAGGTTCGGCAGCGTGGAGCTCTTCAGCTGCTCGGTGAGCATCTTGTGCGCGTGGTCGCCGTCCCTCAGCCGCGCCCAGAAGTTGATCTTCCAGGCCTTGCTCCAGCCCGTGCCGCCGTCACCGCGGGCGGTGAGGGAGACCTTGGCCGCGTCCGCCCATTCGGTGCCGACCTCGATCTGCCGGCCCGGATGCAGTGCGTAGAGGTGCGAGACATGCCGGTGGTCGTTGTTCTGGTCGTCCAGGTCCTCCTTCCACTCCTGGAGCTGGCCCCACGAGCCGATACGCAGTCCGGGGTCCAGCTCGCGCAGCGCCAGCCGCAGTCGCCCGCGGAACCTCGGGTCGTCGCCCAGGGTCTCCGAGGCCTCCAGCGTGTTGGTGAACAGGTCGTACACGATCTGCTGGGACATCGCCGCGCCGGCCGTGAAGTCGCCCTGCTCGGGCGAGTAGCTCGGGTTGACGACGAGCTTGCCGTCGCGCGGGTCGGTCCGCAGGAAGCCGAGCCAGAACTCGGCGGTCTCCTTCATCACGGGGAAGGCGGTGGAGCGCAGATAGTCGGTGGAGGCGTTGAAGCGGTAGTGGTCGTACATCTGCTGGGTGAGCCAGGCTCCGGCCTCGGGGAACCAGAACGAGGTCGGCCAGGTGTGCAGGCCTGTGAAGCCGTACGGATTGGTCTCGTTGTTCACCACCCAGCCTGCCGTCTCGAACATCTCCCGCGCGGTGACGCGGCCCGGTTCGCGCATCGAGTCGACGTAGCTGTCGTACGGCACGGTGGTCTCGGCGAGGTTGGTGACCTCGGCGAGCCAGTAGTTCATCTGGAGGTTGATGTTGACGTGGTAGTCCGCGTCCCAGGGCGGGTTGGTGACGTTGTTCCACACGCCCTGGAGGTTCGCCGGCAGCGACCCGGCCCGTGACGAGGCGATGAGCAGATACCGGCCGTACTGGAAGTACAGCGCTTCGAGCGCCCTGTCGGCGGCGCTCGTGCCCCCGGTGTACTGGGCGAGCAGCTGGTCGGTCGGCAAGTCGGGCAGCTGCTGGCCGATGTCGAGCGACACCCGGTCGAACAGCCCCTGGTAGTCGTCGACATGCTCGGTGCGCAGGTCGTCGTAGGAGCGGCCGGCCGCCCGGTCGACGGCGGCGGTGACGGCGCCGTGGGGGTCGTCGGTGCGGTAGTCGGGGTAGGTGTCGGCGTAGTCGGTGCCGGCCGCGAGGACGAACCACGCGCTGTCGGCGCCGCTGACGGTGAGGGTGTCGTTCGCGGCGGTGACGCTGCCGCCCTGGGTACGTACCCGGATCTGGCCCTCGAAGAGCAGCCCGTTGTTCTGGAGCTTGCCCCGGATCGTGAGCCGGTCGCCGCTGGCCGTGGCCGTGAAGTCGTTGCGGGGTGAGGTGTAGCGGAGGGTGAAGCCGATCTTGCCGGGCTGGTCGGCGGCGAACCGGCCCGCGATGACCTTGCCGGGGTGGGAGGCGAAGAACTCCCGTGTGTACGTGGCACCTTGGTGGGCGTACGAGACCGTGGCGAGGGCCGTACCGATGTTCAGGGAGCGCCGGTAGGAGGCGTCGGGGACGCCGGGCGCTCCGGGGACGTCGAGCAGCAGGTCGCCGAAGACGTTGTAGGAGCCGAAGTTGTGCTTGGGCTGGCCCAGCTCCGCCACGACGTCCTCCGGGGTCATGGACCCCTCGGCGTCGATACGGTCCTGGATCCCGCGCAGCACGCCGGGTCGCGGGCTGGTCCAGTTGCCGTGGTCGTAGTCGGGCGCGCCGGGGCCGCCGGTCCACAACGTCTTCTCATTGAGGACCAGGCGCTCGGAGGCGAGCGTTCCGTAGACGCCGGCGCCGAGCGCGCCGCTGCCGATGGGGAGGCTTTCGCGTTCCCAGTTGGCGGCGGGCTTCGCGTACCAGAGTGTCAATTCATCGGAGGTGTCGGCGGCTGCGGCCCTACCGGCCAGAGCAGGTACACCCAGCGCGAGAGCACTGGTTACGCCGAGTGCGGACTTCATCGTGGTTCTGCGGGTGATGCCCTGAGTCATGCGGCAGACGTTAAAAGTCCGATGACTGAATTGGCAAGGCACATGACAAAACCTCGCGGCAGACAATTTTCAAGCCGCGAGGCAGTGGGGTGGGAGGCTCAGCCCTGCTGGAAGAGTTCTGCGGGCAGCGGCTTCAGCAGCGCGTAGAGATCATCGGTGATCGGCCGGTCCCAGCTGGCGATGGTGACGAGGACGTTGTCGCTGCGGTCGAACTGCACGCAGGCGATACGGCTTTCGGAGAGCTTCAGCCGGCGCACGATCAGCAGGTTGTCGCCCTGCATGACCGGCACGTCCTCCGTACTGACGACGTCGACCTGCTCCTCGTTCTCCAGGGCGATCAGCAGCTGTGCGACCTCGAAGGGGATCTGGCCGTCCTCCAGCTCGCGGGCCGGTGACCCCTCGGGCAGATTGCCAATGATCATCGCCGGGCCGCGTCCGCCGAACAGGTCGTACCTCAGGAAGACACCCTGACAGCTGCCGTCGGGGGCGGGCAGCAGGCCGGCGCCCAGATTGCCGGGCCAGTCACCCGGGTCCATGGCCAGGACGTCGAAGTCCGGGCCCGCGGGTGTGGCGGCGCTGCGGCGGCGGAGGAAGGACATGCGGCCATGGTACGTCTCCGCGGGACCCCGCCGGACAGGGCCTCGGCCCCCGGGCCACGGGGCGCGATCAGGTGAGGTCGAACTCCCCTTCGCGGGCGTTGAGTACGAAGGCCCGCCACTCGGCGGGGCTGAAGATCAGTGAGGGATTCCCGGGTTTACCGCCGTTGCGCATCGCGATGAACCCTTCGACGAAGGCGATCTGGACGTCTCCCGTGCCCTGGCTGCTGGACCGCCAGTCAGCCTTGCTCAGGTCCAGCTCCGGCTTGTCCCAGCCCGCCAGCGGCTGCTGGGCGGTGGTGCTCTCAGCCACGTCCCGCTCCTCCCGGTTCGTCGTCCGGGGTCAGCCTATCGATCGTTTCCGGTCCCGCACAGGCCGCTGCACCGGACGGCCTCAACCCCCTTGGGGTGGTGGCCGGTTGGGCCCGCGATGACCGCCGGACGGGCGTTCGACCCGGTCGGTCACGGGAGTGACGGCCCCGGACCCCTGAGTCTTGACGCCCGTCCGGAGGGCTGGATTACTGGGCGGGAACAAGATCAACCGAATGATCGGTCGTCCGGGTGTCCCCGGCCGGTACGGAAGAGTCGGAGAGTCAGCCATGACGGTTCTGCTGGACGCCGGGGAACGGCTCGGCCGGGACGAACTCGAAGCGTTGCAGCTCACGCGGTTGCGGGCGACGCTGCGGCACGCGTACGAGAACGTGCCGTTCTACCGCGAGTCGTTCGACGCCGCCGGGCTGCGGCCGGACGACTGCCGCTCGCTCGCCGACCTCGCCCGCTTCCCCTTCACCGCCAAGTCCGATCTGCGGGACCACTATCCCTTCGGGATGTTCGCCGTCGACCAGGCGGACATCCGGCGCGTCCACGCGTCCAGCGGCACCACGGGCCGCCCGACCGTGGTCGGCTACACGCAGGGGGATCTGGACACCTGGGCCGACGTGGTGGCCCGCTCCATCCGGGCGGCCGGCGGCCGGCCCGGCCAGAAGGTCCATGTGGCGTACGGATACGGCCTGTTCACCGGCGGGCTGGGGGCGCACTACGGTGCCGAACGGCTCGGCTGCACCGTCGTCCCGGCGTCCGGCGGCATGACCGCCCGCCAGATCCAGCTGATCACGGACTTCCGGCCCGAGATCATCATGGTGACGCCCTCCTACATGCTGACGCTGCTGGACGAGTTCGAGCGCCAGGGCGTCGATCCCCGGACCACCTCCCTGAAGGTCGGCATCTTCGGGGCGGAGCCGTGGACGGAAGAGATGCGGCGGGAGATCGAGGAGCGGTTCGCGATCGACGCGGTCGACATATACGGCCTCTCCGAGGTGATCGGCCCCGGTGTGGCGCAGGAGTGCGTCGAGACGAAGGATGGACTGCACATCTGGGAGGACCACTTCTACCCGGAGGTCGTCGATCCGTTCACCGGTGAGGTGCTGCCCGAGGGGGCGGAGGGCGAGTTGGTCTTCACCTCCCTCACCAAGGAGGCGATGCCGGTGATCCGTTACCGCACCCGCGACCTGACGCGGCTGCTGCCGGGCACGGCGCGGGTCTTCCGGCGGATGGAGAAGGTCACCGGACGCAGCGACGACATGGTGATCCTGCGCGGGGTGAATCTCTTCCCGACCCAGATCGAGGAGATCGTGCTGCGTACGGCGGGGGTCGCCCCGCACTTCCAGTTGCGGCTCACCCGCGAGGGACGGATGGACGCCCTGACGGTACGCGCGGAGGCGCGGGCGGGGGCGACCGCCGAGCAGCGTACGGCCGCCGCGCGGGCGATCGCGACGGCCGTGAAGGACGGGATCGGGGTCTCGGTGGAGGTGGAGGTGGTGGACCCGGAGACGCTGGAGCGGTCGGTGGGCAAGATCAAGCGGATCGTGGACCTCAGGACGCCCTGAGCCGGCCGACGGCCTCGGCCGGTGGGAAGCCCCGTCCGGTGCCCACGCCGGTCACCCGGCGAACCGGTCGCGCAGCTCGCGCTTGAGGATCTTGCCGCTCGCGTTGCGCGGCAGCTCCGTCACGAACAGCACCTTCTTCGGCGCCTTGAAGTGCGCGAGCTTCTCCCTCGCGTGGTTCAGGAGTACGGCCTCCGTCACCTCGCCGCGCGGCACGACCACAGCCGTGACCGCCTCGATCCAGCGGTCGTCCGGCAGACCGATCACCGCGGCCTCGGCGACGCCGGGATGCGCGTACAGCGCGTCCTCGACCTGGCGTGAGGCGACCAGCACACCACCGGAGTTGATGACGTCCTTCACCCGGTCGACCACCGTGTAGTAGCCGTCGGCGTCACGCACGGCGAGGTCGCCGGAGTGGAACCAGCCGTCCCGGAACGCCTCCGCCGTCTCCGCCGGCTTCTGCCAGTAGCCGGCGCAGAGCTGCGGCGAGCGGTAGACGACCTCGCCCGCCGTCCCGTCGGGGACCTCCTTGCCGTCCTCGTCCACGACCCGCGCCTCCACGAAGCGCACCGGGCGCCCGCAGGAGTCCATCCGGCCCTCGTGCTCCTCGGGGCCGAGGACGGTGGCGAGCGGGCCGATCTCGCTCTGCCCGAAGCAGTTGTAGAAGGCCAGCGACGGCAGCCGTGCGCGCAGCCGCTCCAGGACGGGCACCGGCATGATCGAGGCGCCGTAGTACGCCTTGCGCAGTCCGCCGAGTTGACGGGTGGCGAAGTCCGGGTGGTTGGAGAGGCCGATCCATACGGTCGGCGGCGCGAAGAGACTGTCGGCGCGTCCCGCCTCCACCAGGTCGAAGACGGCCGTCGGGTCGGGCCCGTCGAGGATGACGTTCTCCGCGCCCACGGCCAGGTACGGCAGCAGGAACACATGCATCTGCGCCGAGTGGTAGAGCGGCAGGGAGTGGATGGGCCGGTCGCTCTCCCGCAGATCCAGCGCGTCGATGGCGCTGGCGTACTCGTGCACGAGCGCCCGGTGCGTCATCATCGCGCCCTTCGGCAGCGCGGTGGTGCCCGAGGTGTAGAGCAGTTGCGCCAGGTCGTCGGGGTCGCGGTCGGGGTCGTACGGCTCCGGGACGGCCAGCGCGGCGAGCAGCGAGCCGTCGGTGTCGCGCAGCGCGCGGACGGCGACACCCGGCGGGACGCGGTCGGCGAGCGCCGGGTCGGTGAGCACGAGGGTGCTCCGGGACTGCTCCAGGATGTACGCGAGGTCGTCGCCGGTGAGGTGCTGGTTGACCGGTACATGGACGAGCCCGGCCCGCGCGCAGGCGAGGAAGGCGATCAGATAGGCGTCAGAGTTGTGGCCGTAGGTGGCGACGCGGTCGCCGTCCTGGAGTCCGTGTCCGCGCAGGACCGCGGCGGCCGTCGATACGGCGGTGTCCAGCTCCGCGTAGGTCCAGCTCCGGTCGGCGTATCCGACCGCGGTGCGGTCGGGGACCCGCCGGGCGCTACGGCGAACGACGCCGTCGACGGTGTTGTGGAGCAGTTCCCTGACGGCGCGTTCCTCGGCGTTCATGGCGTGATACTCCGTGCCGTCACGGGGCCGGTCAAGCCCCTGCGTCGGCGGGCCCGAGGCGCTAAGGGCTCACCGCGAGAAAGACGAACGCCGCGAAGACCGCCAGGTGGACGCCGCCCTGGAGCAGGGTCGCCCGCCCCGGCACGACCGTCAGCGCGGCCACGACGACGGTGAGGGTGAGCAGCACCATATGAGTGGCGTTCAGGCCGAGGACCAGCGGTCCTTCCAGCCAGATGGTGGCGAGCGCGATCGCGGGGATCGTCAGCCCGATGCTGGCCATGGCCGAGCCGAGCGCCAGATTGAGGCTGGTCTGGACCCGCTCACGGCGGGCGGCCCGGACGGCGGCCAGGGTCTCCGGCGCCAGGACGAGCAGGGCGATGACGACTCCCACCACGGCGTGCGGCATCCCCGCCGACTCCACGCCCGACTCGATGGTCGGCGACACCGCCTTCGCGTCGCCGACGACGGCGACCAGCGCCACGACGAGCATGATCGCGCTCAGGGTCGTCGCGCGCCGGGTGGGCAGCGGCGCGTGGTCGTCCAGCTCCTTGATCTCGCCCTCCTGCGTGAGGGGCAGGAAGTAGTCGCGGTGCCGGACCGTCTGCATGGCGACGAACAGTCCGTAGAGCCCGAGGGAGGCGATCGCGGCGAATGTGAGCTGCGCGGTGGAGAACTGGGGCCCCGGTTTGCTCGTGGTGAAGGTCGGAAAGACCAGGCTGAGCGTGGCGAGTGTGGCGACGGTGGCCAGCGCGCCGCCCGAGCCTTCGGCGTTGAAGACGGTGACCCTGCTGCGCAGGGCACCGACGATCAGGGAGATGCCGATGATGCCGTTGCAGGTGATCATGACAGCGGCGAAGACGGTGTCCCTGGCGAGGGTGGAGCTCTTGGCGCCGCCGTCGACCATCAGGGTGACGATCAGCGCCACTTCGATGACGGTGACGGCGACGGCGAGCACGAGTGAGCCGAACGGCTCGCCGACCCGGTGCGCGACGACCTCGGCGTGGTGTACGGCGGCGAGTACGGCGCCCGCCAGGAGCAGCGCCACCAGGGC
This sequence comes from Streptomyces sp. NPDC050433, assembly GCF_044458565.1. Classification (NCBI taxonomy): domain Bacteria; kingdom Bacillati; phylum Actinomycetota; class Actinomycetes; order Kitasatosporales; family Streptomycetaceae; genus Streptomyces; species Streptomyces sp. NPDC050433. Next base: position 162,855 of record NZ_JBITIB010000017.1, read on the forward strand.
GACCGCGTAGCCCGGCAGGTCGCGCCCCCAGCTGAGCACGAGCGCCACGAGGGCGAGCAGCGGTACGACTTCGGTCCAGCGGGACCACAGCGATCGGATCCCGGTACGCGTCGTCATACGCCTCACGCTGCCAGAGGTGCTTGGTGACCGCGCGGTGAGCAGCCGGCACCCTCGTGGACCGGTCCGAAGCGGGGCCGGTGCCAGTAACCTCGGGCGGCGGACGGTTTCGGACGGAGCGTCAGAGGGGTGTGCCGGATGAGCGGGGACACGGCGGGCGGCGGAATCAGCCGGCGGAGGCTGGGCGGGGGGATGCTGGCGCTGGGCGGTGCGCTCGCGCTGGCGCCGATCCCGTTCGCCGACGCGGCCACCGCCATAGGCGCGGGGGCGGGGTCACCCGGCCCCGCGGGCTCGGGTACCGGGCGGCCCTCGCCCACGCTGCGGCGCGGCTCCCCCGAGCGCGCCGGGCTGCTGCCGGGTCCGCTGGAGCGGCTGGTCGGGGACGCCGAGCGGTTCCTGGCGCCGTCGCCGAAGCACCCCTGGTACGCGGGCGCCGTCCTGCTCGCCGGGCGCGGTGGCACGGTCGCGCTGCACCGGCCCATCGGCAAGGCGGTGCGTTACTCGGCGTACGACGAGGCGACCGACACCGGTGTCGAGTTCCCGGCCGACCGGCAGATCGCGATGGCCGAGGACACCGTCTTCGACCTGGCGTCCGTCTCCAAGCTGTTCACGTCGATCCTCGCGGTGCAGCAGATCGAGCGGGGGGCGCTGGCCCTGGAGGAGCACGTCGCCGCGTACCTCCCGGACTTCGGCGGCGCGGGCAAGCAGGACATGACGGTCCGTCAACTACTCACGCACACCTCGGGCTTCGCCGCCTGGATCCCGCTCTACCGGGAGCCGACGCGCGAGCGGATGCTCCAACGGCTCATGGACGAGGCGCCCACGAGCCCGCCGGGCAGCGTCTACCGGTACTCGGACCTCAATCTGATCTCCCTTCAGCTCGTCCTGGAGAAGATCACCGGGCGCGCCCTGGACGTCCTGCTGCGGGAGGAGATCACCGCTCCCCTCGGCATGCACCGCACCCGCTTCAACCCGCCCGCGTCGTGGAAGCCGAAGATCGCTGCCACGGAGGACTGCCGGCAGCCGTGGTCGGGGCTCGACCGCGGTCTCGTGTGGGGTGAGGTGCACGACGAGAACGCGTTCGGCTTCGACGGTGTCGCCGGTCACGCCGGGGTCTTCTCGTGCGCGTGGGACCTGGCGGTCCTGGGCCGTACGCTCCTCAACGGCGGCGTGTACGGCCGGGCGAGGATCCTGCGGCCGGCGTCGGTGGAGCTGATGTTCACCGACTTCAACACGGACTTCCCCGGCGACGAGCACGGTCTGGGCTTCGAGCTGTACCAGCACTGGTTCATGGGGGCCATGGCCACGCCGCGTACGGCGGGGCACACCGGCTTCACCGGGACCAGTCTCGTGCTCGATCCGACGACCGACTCGTTCCTCGTCGTCCTCGGCAACTCCATTCATCCGGTGCGTGGTTGGCGCTCGGGCAGCGCGCCGCGGGTCGCCGCCGCCGACAACCTGGCGCGCGCCGTGCCCGTGGCGCCCGCGCGGGGCCGGACCGCGTGGTTCTCGGGGATGGCCGCCACCACCGCCACGCTCACACTGCCCGCGGTCGACGTCACCGCCGGGGAGGCGCGGGTGCGCTGCTCCCTGTGGTGGGACACGGAGCCCGTCACGGACGTGCTGGTCCTGGAGGCGTCCGGCGGTGACTCCGAGTGGCTGCCGGTCCCGTTCACGACCACCAAGTCCGGCCAGGAGCCGGGCACACCGCATCCGACGGGCTCGGTATCGGGCTGGTCGGGGCGCGTCTGGCACCGGCTCCACGCGGACCTCGCCGACTGGCGCGGGCGACGGGTGCGGCTGCGTTGGCGGTACGCGACCGGTGGGCCGTACGTCGGCCGTGGCGTCTACGTGGACGGACTGCGGGTCGAGGACGGCAGCCGTACGGTGTTCGACGACTCGCGGCACGGGGACGCGGTCCGAGTCGAGTTGGACGGCTGGAGCGTGTCGGCCGACTGAACCCCGGTACGGGCGTTCCAAGCCCACCCCCTAGGGTTTCCGGGGTGACTGTGACCACCACCTTCAGCGACGCCTTCCTCCGGACGACCGAGCGGCACGCCGCCTGGGGCGCCCAACAGCTCGAAGCCTTCAACGAGTTCATGCCGACCGGGCCGTGGACGGCCGATCTCGACCAGCGCCTCTACCGTCAGGCGGAGCGCAATCTGCGGATCTCGGTGCTGGGGAGCTTCGACACGACCGAGGGCTCGTGGCTGTGGGGCTGGGCGAACCCCGGCTTCGGTGGAACCCCCGTCGTCGGCGCGGCGGACGAGATACGGCGGCTCGGCGAGGCGCACGGCATCCCTGAGTTCACGGCCGATCTGGTCGACCTGTCGGCGTTCGACGACCCGCGCTTCGCGGTGGAGACACTCGCGTTCGGGGCGATGGGCGCGCTCGGCGCCTCCGGCTACATCGGTGTCCAGGCCTCCGCCGAAGGCCGTCTGTACATGGTGCCGGACGACCCGCAGGTGCCGCGTGCCGTGCCCGACGCCATCACGTTGCCGCGTGTGCTGCTGACGGGCACGGGCCTGTTCGGCGGGAGTTCGGCCCGTGCCGTGGTGGCCGGGTACTTCGACCACCACGGGGTGACTCGGTGTCAGGAGGCGGACCGGATCAGCGCCGACCTGCCCGGCGGCTCGACGGTCGAGGTCCTGTTCGACGACGCCGGGCGCGTCGCGTCCGTCGAGATGAAGAACGTCTCCCGGTAGACCGTACGCAGACCTCACGCTGACTCCGGCCGGGCTCAGCCGGCCGGGGTCCGGCCCTGCTCCAGCACCGCCATCGCCGCGTTGTGTCCAGGTACGCCGCTGACGCCTCCGCCGCGTACCGCGCCCGCGCCGCACAGCAGGACATTCGCGTGCGCCGTCTCCACGCCCCAACGGCCCGTGTCGGCCGTGGCGTACGGGAAGGCGAGATCGCGGTGGAAGATATGGCCGCCGGGCAGCCGCAGTTCACGTTCGAGGTCGAGAGGAGTCTTCGCCTCGATACAGGGCCGCCCCTCGCCGTCCACCGCGAGACAGTCGGCGATCGGCTCGGCCAGGTGGGCGTCGAGCTGGTCCAGGGTCGCCTTGAGCAGTTCGTCGCGTACGGCGTCGTTGTCCTCGGCGAACAGCCGCGCGGGCGTGTGCAGTCCGAAGAGGGTGAGGGTCTGATAGCCCCGCGCGGCCAGTTCGGGGGCCAGGATCGACGGGTCGGTCAGTGAGTGGCAGTAGATCTCGGAGGGCGGCGCCGACGGCAGCCGGCCACCGGCCGCTTCCTCGTACGCCGTCGCCAACTGCCCGTAACCCTCCGCGATATGGAACGTCCCGGCGAACGCGTCGCGCGGGTCGACGCTCCGGTCGCGCAGCCGTGGCAGCCGGCGCAGGAGCATGTTGACCTTCAGCTGGGCGCCCTCGGCGGCGGGTGCGGGCGGGGCCTCGCCCAGCAGGCCGGCGAGCGCCTGCGGCGACGCGTTCACCAGGACGTGGCGCGCGGCGACGCTCCCGGTGTCGCCCGCCTCCGTACGGAAGGTGACCTCGGCGCTGCCGCCGTCCGTCTCGACGCGGGTCGCCTCGTGGCCGGTGACGATCTCCGCGCCCGCCGCGCGTGCCGCGTCGGCGAGTGCGTCGGTGAGCGCGCCCATACCGCCGACCGGCACGTCCCAGTCGCCGGTGCCGCCGCCCACCACGTGGTAGAGGAAGCAGCGGTTCTGCAGGAGGGACGGGTCGTGGGCGTCGGCGAAGGTGCCGATCAGCGCGTCGGTGAGGACGACGCCGCGTACGAGGTCGTCGGCGAACCGCTCCTCGATCGCGACGCCGATCGGTTCCTCGAAGAGCATGCGCCAGGCGGCCTCGTCGTCGATCCGGGCCCGCAACTCGGCGCGCTCGGGCAGCGGTTCGGTGAGGGTGGGGAAGACGCGCTCGGCGACCTTCAGGGTGGAGGCGTAGAACGACTGCCACGCCGCGTACTCGGCGTCGCCTCCGGTCAGGGCGGTGAACGAGTCCCTCGTACGGCCGGCGACGCCGCCCACCAGCAGTCCGGTCGCCCTGCCGTCGCGTTCGGCCGGTGTGTACGAGGAGACGGTCCGCTTCCGTACGGCGAACCGCAGTCCCAGCTCGTCCACGATCTTCCGCGGCAGCAGCGACACCAGGTACGAGTAGCGCGAGAGCCGGGCGTCGACGCCGGCGAAGGGTCGGGTGGAGACGGCGGCTCCGCCGGTGTGGCCGAGGCGTTCCAGGACGAGGACGGTGCGCCCGGCCCTGGCGAGATAGGCGGCGGCGACGAGTCCGTTGTGGCCGCCGCCGACGATCACGGCGTCGTAGGAGGCATGGGTGGGAGACAGGAGTGCGGGCATGGCTCTTGGTAACACGTTTGCCGCCGGTACGGGACCCGGCGGGGCCCCGCCCACCAGGGTGATCGGTCGGATCACGTCAGTTCACATCAATCCGGAGGTCATACCCGAGCCCCGAACCGTAAGGTGCATGACATGCGCGCAGTCATCACGGTCCAGGGTGAAGACGGGCCCCACATCCACGAGTTACGGCAATGGCTGAGTGAGGATCCGCGTCTGCGCGGCCGGATCCGGGCCGGTGGCGGAGGCGATCTGCCGGCCGGCGCCATGGGTGTCGCGGCCGACGCGCTGATCGCGCTGCTGGCCCCCGGCGGGGTGGCCGCGGTGTTCGCCGGGGCGGTCGTCGCCTGGGCGCAGACCCGGCGCGGCAGCCAGACCATCACCATCACCCGGCCCGACGGTACGGAGATCACGGTCTCCTCGGACCGGGTACGCGGGCTGGACGCCCAGGAGACGGCCACGCTCGCCAGGCAGTTGGCCGCCGAGGTGGTCCCGGCGCCGGACGACCCCGGCAGCGACGCGACGCCCGCCCGCGGCGACGGACCGCCCGCCCCGTGACCGCCGGATCGGGCGGGACCCGGCCCGGTCAGGGGCTCGCCGCGCCCGGTACGCACGCGATCCTCGTCGGAACCGGCCGCCACGCGCCCGGTTCGGCCCTCCGGGACCTCCCGTCCGTCGACACGACGCTCGACGACCTTGAGCGCGTGCTGCGGGACGTCTGCGGGATGCCGGCCGAACGCGTCCACCGGGTCGCCGCCGACGCCGGCTCCTCGGACGTCGTCGCCGCCGTCGAGCACGTCGTGGCCGGGGCGACCGGCCCGGTCCTGTTCCACTACGTGGGCCATGGACTGCTCGGACCGGGCGACGAGTTGTTTCTGGCCACCCGTACGAGCCGGTCCACGGAGGAGATCGGCGGAGCCGTCTCGTACCACGTCCTCAAGGGCCTGCTCGGCGGGGCCGCCGAGGGCAGCGCCGTCATCCTCGACTGCTGCTTCTCGGGGCGGGCGTCGGTGCCCGGCGGCGGCCGTGGAGCCAACCCGTTCGTCGCGGTGGGGCCACGCGGCAGCTTCCTGCTCAGCTCCGCCTCGTACTACGACCTGTCGTACGCGCCGGAAGGCGAGCGGCACACCCGGTTCACCGGGCGGCTGCTGGGCCTGCTGGAGGACGGCGACCCGGCAGGGCCGCCGTTGCTCACCCTCGACCACGTCCACGCCGCTCTCGACCGGGAGTTGAGGGACGACCCCGCCCGCCCGCACCGCCGGAGCGAGGGAACGCTCGGCGACCTGGTGCTCGCCCGCAACCCCGCCTACCGCGCCGCCACCGCTCCGCAGGACGATCCGCCGGCCGATGTGCCCTGCCCGTATCCCGGCATGGAGTCCTTCCGCGCCGAGGACAGCGGCTACTTCCACGGCCGTGACGCGCTCACCGACGATCTGCTGGCCGCCGTGAAGGCGTCCGGGCCGGATCCGCTGTCGGGGCCGGACCCGCTGGTCCTGGTCGGCGCGTCCGGTGTCGGCAAGTCGTCGCTGCTGCGCGCCGGGCTCATCGCCCGCCTGAGGAGCGAGCGCGAGGCCTGGCCCGTACTTCTGCTGCCCGCACCCGGACCGCACCCCTTGCGTCAACTGGCCGAGCTGTGGGCCGGGTACACCGGACGTCCCGAGGACGAGGTGCGCGCCGCGCTGGACGAAGACCGCCTGCCACCGCCGCTCCCCGGCCGGCGGCCCTGCCGGCTGCTGGTCGTCGACCAGTTCGAGGAGATCTTCACCCGGTGCCGGGACGACGAGGAGCGGGCACGCTTCATCTCCGTCCTCACGCGGCGACGGCCCGACGGACCGCGCGTCGTGGTGAGTCTGCGCGCCGACCATTACGGCAGCTGCCTCGACCACCCGGAACTCGTCCGCGCCCTCGCCGTCAGCCAGTTGACCGTGCCGCCGATGACCACGGACGATCTGCGTGCCGCCGTGGAGCACCCGGCACAGGCCGCCGGTCTGACGCTGCAGGCCGGTCTCACCGACAGGCTGCTGCACGACCTGCGCCAGGGCGGGCGCGCGGGCCTGCCCTTCTTGGCGCACGCGCTGCGCGCGACCTGGCTGAACCGCAGCGGCGCGACGCTGACACTCGCCGGATACGAGACCACCGGCGGGATCTGGCGGGCCGTCACCACCACGACGGAGGAGCTGTATCAGGACCTGGACGAGGCCGGCCGCGCGGCGCTGCGCGAACTGCTGCTGCGCATGGTGCATGTCGCGGCGGACGGCTCCGGGGACGCCGTACGCCGCCGTATCCCTCTCGACACGCTGCTGCTCCGGCCTCAAGACAGCGATCTGGTCGACCGGTTGGTCGCCGCACGGCTGGTCACCATCAGCCAGGACAGCGCGCAGATGTCCCACGAGGCGCTGCTGCACGCCTGGCCGCGGCTGCGCCGCTGGATCGACGAGGACCGGGCGGAACTGATACTGCGTCAGCAGATCGCCGACGACGCCGACGCCTGGCTGGAGTCCGGGCGCGACAGTGCGTTCCTGTATCGCGGCACCCGTCTGCGGAGCGCGTTGGAGCTGCTGGAGCGGGACCGGCCCCGGCGTGACGTCGACGGGGAGTTCCTGGCGGAGGGCGTGGTCGCCGAAGGGGCGGAACGCGCACTGGAGTTGCGGCGTGTCCGGCGGCTGAAGCTGGCGCTGGGCGGCGTCGCGCTCGCCTTGTGCCTGGCCGTGACCGCCGCACTGATCGCCGTCGACCAGCGCGGCACCGCCGACTCCCAGCGGCGCCTCGCCACCTACCGGGCGCTTCGGGCGGAGGCCGTGAACCAGCGCGCCGAGGAGCCGCAGACCGCGCTGCGCCTCGGCGTCGCCGCATACCGCCTCCAGCCGTCGGCGGAAGCTCGCGCAGGACTCTTCGACACCCTGGCGCAGACACCTTTCGCGGGTCGTACGCACCTGTCCCGGCGGCTGAACTTCACCGTGGCGCAGAGCGCGGACGGTGCGACGCTCGCCGTCGACGACGCGGACGACGGGCGGCGCGTCCTGCTGTGGGACGTCCGTGTACCCGGCGAGCAGCGGCGGCTCGCGGCCTTCACCGCCTGCCAGGACGAGCTCTCCGCCCTCGCGTTCAGCCCCGACGGCCGTACCCTGGCAGTGGGTTGTGAGAACGGCACCGTCGGTCTGTGGAAGCTGCGAGGGACCACGCCGCCGGACCGGATCACCACACTGCGCGTGACCACGCCGCACGGGGAGGTGGAGGCCGTACGGTTCAGCCCCGACGGCAGGACGCTCGGCGCGGTGGGGTGGTGGGAGAGCAACACTGCCTTCGGAGCCCTGGTCCTGTGGGACGTACGGAACGCCACCCGGCCCCGGACGCTCGCCGTCCGGCGTGGTCTCTACGACAACGGTCGGATCGAGTTCAGCCCCGACGGCAGGACGCTCGCCACGGCCAGCGGCAGGACCATGGCGTCCGAGGATCCGCCGGACAAGGACTCGATCACGCACCGGCCGGGAGTGACGCTCTGGGACATGACCGAGCCAACCCGGCTGAAACGGCTGAACCGCTTCGACGGCAGGGGCGAGACCTTCGCGTTCAGCCCGGACGGCCGGCGGCTGGTCCTGGCGGACGGCATCACCGTCGAGGTGTGGAACGTCTCGACACCCGCCAGGCCTCGCGGGGAGCGCAGTTGGAACGCCCACAAGGAATCCGTCACCGACCTCGCCTTCCGCGTGGACGGCAAGGTCCTGGCGACCGGCAGCGTCGACAAAACCGTGGTGCTGTGGAACTTCACGGACCCGGCGAACCCCTCGAAGGCGCTGACCCTCAACGAGCACGGGAGCACCGTTGACTCGGTGGCCTTCAGCGCCGACGGCCGGCAACTCGTCAGTACGACCGGCAACGAGGTCATCCGCTGGAACGTGACCACGCGCGGCCCTCGGGCGGTCAAGGCGCTGGGCCAGGAAGGCGGGGTCTCCGGGGTCGACATCAGCCCGGACGGCAAGCTGCTCGCGACCGGCGGGGCCAGGGAAGTCGTCGACCTCTGGGATTTCACCGACCCGCTCAAGCCGACGCGCGTCGCCTCGTTGAAGGGTCACACCAAGGGTGTGCGGGCCGTGTCCTTCAGCCCGGACGGAAAGGCGCTGGTCAGCGGTGACGCCTCCGGCGCCGTCATCTTCTGGGACCTCACCGACCCCTCCCGCCCACGCCGGGCCGCCACCGTACGCCGACCGAACGAGATCTTCTCGCTTGCCTTCTCCCCCCGCGGCACGACCGTCGTCGCCACCGACGGCATCTTCCTCACGGGCTCGGCCACGTTGTGGAACGTCGAGGATCTTGACCGTCCCCGTGGAAGAGGGTCCTTCTCCAACGCCGGCCTCTCCCGCTCGCCGCAGTTCCGCCCCGACGGCAAGCTGCTCGCCCTGCCCTCACAGATCGGCACCAACCTGTGGGACGGGAACGCGGCCGGGAAGCTGGTCGAGGTCCCGTCCGCCGGGCCGTTGGCCGCCTTCGCGCCGGACGGCAGGACTCTGGCGACCGACCACTCCGACAAGGCTGTACTGCTGTGGGACATCGGCGACCCGAAGCACCCCCGCGAGATCGCCGGCATCGACGGGCCGGACGACGGCTTCAACTCGTTCGCGTTCCACCCGAAGGGGAATCTGCTCGCCGGAGCGGGCTCGGACGGTGACATCGTGCTGTGGGCGGTCGGCGAACGACGCCGGCCCCATCAGGCCGCTGTTCTCACCCAACTCACGCAGGGCGTCGAGACCGTGGAGTTCACCCCCGACGGACGCCACCTCCTCGGCTCCGACGGCACGAACGTCCTTCTGTGGGACTTGAACGACCTCCCCGCCATCAGCGCCGACACCATCGGGCGGGCCTGCGCCGTCGCCGGGGGCGGTCTCACCGAGGAGGAGTGGAAGCGGTACGTACCGGGCCTGTCGTACCGGCAGACCTGCCCGTCCTGACGGCCGCAGCGGTGGCGGCGGGCCTCAGTACCGCCCCGCCTCGCGCTGCTGGCGCAGGGCCGCCACCCGGCGGTACAGCTCCACCGCCTCACCGCCCCGGCCGAGCTGTTCGAGACAGTGCGCCTCGTCGTTGCGGCTGGCGAGCGCGTCGGGGTGGTCGGGGCCGAGGACGCGTTCGCGGGACTCCGCCACCCGGCGGTAGACCGTCAGCGCGTCGGCCCAGCGGCCCAGCCAGCCCAGTCCGACGGCGACCTCGCGACGGCTGACGAGGGTGTCCGGGTGGTCGGGGCCAAGTACGCGTTCGCGGATCGCGCACACGTCGCGGGACTCCACGAGGGCTTCCTCCCAGCGGGCGAGCCGGCCGAGGTTCACCCCCAGCCCGTGCCGCGCGCGCAGCGTCTCCGGGTCGCTGGGGCCGTGCACGCGGGTGCGGTCGTCGACGAGGCCCCGGTACAGCTCCAGTGCCTCGTCGCTGCGGCCGAGCCGGCCGAGGCTGATGCCGACCTCGTAACGCGCCGCGAGGCTGTCGGGGTGGTCGCCGCCGAGGGCGTGGGCGCGGCCGACGGCGACCTCGTGGTACGTCTGGAGCGCTTCCGTCCAGCGGCCGAGCATGCCGAGCGCGTACGCGACCTCATAACGGGTGACGAGCGTGTCGGGGTGGTTGGCGCCGAGCACCCTGGTGCGCGCCGTCGCCACCTCCAGCGCCATCCGGTACGAGTCCTCGATCCGGCCGAGCCGGCTGAGGTTGAAGGCGAGGTTGTGGCGGCAGCGCAGGGTGTCGGGATGATCGGCGCCCATGGTGCGTTCGCGGGACGCCAGCACCGTCGCGTACACCTCGTGCGCCTCGAAGTGCCGGCCGAGCTGCCCCAGCACGTACGCCGTCTCCTGCCGCGCGGCCAGCGTCTCCGGGTGGTCGGGGCCGAGCGCCCGTTCGCGGCCTTCGGTGACGCGGACGAACTCCCGCAGCGCGTCGGCCGTGCGGCCGGTCCTGCTGAGCGTGAACCCGACCTCGTAACGGCTGGAGAGGGTGTCGGGGTGGTCGGGCCCCAGCGCGTGCTCCCGCTCGGCCGCGACCGAGCGGTGCACCTCCCCCGCCTCGTCCCAGCGGCCGAGCCTGCCGAGGCTGAGGCCCGCGTTGTGTCTGCTGTTGAGCACGGCGATGTGTTCGGGTGAGGGCGTGGGGCGTTCGGGGCGCGCGTACCCGCCGGTCATGGCGCCCGCCGGCCCCGACGGGGTGGTCCACTCGCCGGTGAGTCCCGCCGTGTGGTCGGGGGGCGTGATCCGCAGCCCGGTGGCGCCGGTCGCCTTGTGGCCGACGGTCATGCCGTACGTCCAGGAGGGCAGCCGGGCGCCCCGCCCGTCGGGGCCGGCGGCGGCGTGCCCGTGGGACGTGGAGCCGCCGGACGACGGCGGGTGCGCGAGCATCGGCGGCTGGACCGGCGGACGGCCCTCGCGCCCCTCCCGGCCACCGGACAGGGACCGGGCCGCGATGATCCGGTGCCGCAGCGCGGTGGCGTCCGTCGGGCGCTCGTCGGGTGTCTTGGCCAGCAGGTCCAGGACGATCCGGTCGAGGAAGCCGGGCAGTTCGGACCGGTGGCTGCGCAGCGGTCGCGGCGCGGTGTCCCGGTGCCCGACGAGGATGGCCCACGCGTCGTCCAGATCGAAGGGCGGGGCGCCGGTGGCGATCTCGTAGAGCACACAGCCGAGCGAGTACAGGTCGCTGCGATGGTCCACCGCGCCGCCGCCGATCTGCTCGGGCGACATGTAGTGCGGGGTGCCCATGGCGATGCCCGTGCCGGTGAGCTTGGAGGTGAACCCGATGTCGTGGCCGAGCCTCGCGATGCCGAAGTCGCAGATCTTCACCGCGCCGTCGGTCAGCCGCATGATGTTGGCGGGCTTCAGGTCCCGGTGGACGATGCCCTGTTCGTGCGTGTACGCGAGCGCGTCCGCGACCTGCTCGGCGATGTCGACGATGTCCGGCACCGGGAGCGGGCCCTGCCCGTTGTCCTCCAGGAGCTGGCTGAGATTGCGCCCTTCGAGCAGCTCCATCACCAGATACAGCACACCGTCGTGCTCGCCGAAGTCGTGGACGACGGTGACGCCCCGGTGCTGGAGGGCGGCGGCGACACGCGCCTCGCGGCGGAACCGCTCGCGCAGTACGCGGGTGAACGACTGATCCTGCTGCGGGCCGAGCGGCTTGAGGCATTTCACGGCGACGTGCCGGCCGAGCGATTCGTCCTGGGCCCGCCACACCTCGCCCATGCCACCGCGCCCGATCAGATCGAGCAGCCGGTACCGGCCCTGGATCAGACTCGTTTCCGCCATCGCCCGCTGTCGCCCCCGTCGCCTCGCTTCTGCGCCCTCCCCGGCCCGTCCAGTATGGCCGTCCGTCTGCGGAGTTTGGCAGCCTGTCTCCTGAGTTGGCGTGGACCGGGGCGGGTCTCGCGCCCGAGCCTGGCCATCGCGCCTCTGATGTGGCCGGGTGGGATACGGCGGCGCAGCCAACCGGGGACGGCGCGCAGGACGGCCCCGGTGACGCGGAGACGGCGGGTGACCCGTCGCGGTGCGGGGGCGGGTCTGCCGTACAACTCATGGGCGTGGCCGGGCAGTGAGTCGTACGCGAGCGCGGAGACCCGGCGCCACAGCAGAGCGCGGACGGGGACGAGCAGCGGGGGTACGGGGGGACGGCGCAGGAAGTCGTCCACCTCCCGTGCGTCGGGGCCGGCGGCCAGCTCGGGTCGTACCCGTTCGAAGTACGCGGCGAGTTCGGCCCTGTTGGCGGGTACGAGTGCCGGGTCGAGGCCGACGAGGCGGGCGCCTTCGCGGTGTTCGTCGATGTAGAGATCGGCCTGGGCGTCGGTGACGGGGAGGCCGGAGCGGCGCAGGACGTGCAGGTAGGAGTCGACCTCGGCGCAGTGCACCCAGAGCAGCAGGTCCGGTTCGTCGACGCCGTAGCGCTCGCCCGTCTCCGGGTCGGTGACCTTGAAGTGGGTGTGGACGCGGCGGACGCGGGCGCCGGCCTTCTCGGCGGCGTCGGTGGTGCCGTAGCTGATGGTGCCGACGAAGTTGGCCGTACGCCTGAGCCGTCCCCAGGCGTCCCTGCGGAAGTCGCTGTTCTGTATGACGCCGCGGACGGCGCGTGGGTGCAGGGCCTGGAGGTAGAGCGCGCGGACGCCGGCGATCCACATCATCGGGTCGCCGTGCAGCTGCCAGGTGACCGAGTCGGGGCCGAAGAGACCGGGGTCGCCGTCCCTGTTGCCGTCCACGCGTCTCACCATGGCTCCCCTCCGCTGTCGGCCGGACTGCCCAGGTTAGGCCGTGTGCGAAAGTAGCGCCGTCCGCCCGGCACAGGGCGGGCGCGCGCGGAGGGGCGCGCCGGCGCGGGGCGTTGCAGGATGGGCCCATGCTGCTGGCCACGCTCGCCCATGTCTCACGGGAGGTCGCCGCGACGTCGGCGCGGTCCCGGAAGATCGCCCTGCTGGCCGAACTCTTCCGCGCGGCCGGGCCCGCCGACGTCCCGGTCGTCATCCCGTGGCTGGCGGGCCGGCTGCCCCAGGGGCGGATCGGTGTCGGCTGGCACGCGCTCAAGGACCCCGTACCGGCGGCGGAGGCGGCGACGTTGACCATCCGCGAGGCGGACGACGCGGTCACCGCTCTCGCCGCCGTCGCCGGTCCCGGCTCGCAGACCGAACGCAGACGGCTGGTCCAGGCCCTGCTGGGCGCGGCGACCGAGGAGGAACAGCGGTTCCTGATCGCGCTGCTCTCCGGTGAGGTGCGCCAGGGCGCGCTGGACGCCGTCGCCGGGGAAGCCCTCGCGCAGGCGACGGGCGCGCCGCCCGCCGGCGTGCGCCGGGCGGTGATGCTGGCGGGGTCGCTCCAGAGCGTCGCCGAACGGCTGCTGGCGGACGGCCCCGACGCGCTGGACGAGTTCCGGCTGACCGTGGGCCGCCCCGTGCTGCCGATGCTCGCGCGGACGGCGGGGAGCCTGGCCGAGGCGGTGGAGAAGCTCGCGCCGTGCGCCGTGGAGGAGAAGCTGGACGGGATCCGCGTACAGGTCCACCGGGAGGGTGACACGGTACGGGTCTACACCCGCACCCTGGACGACATCACCGGCCGGCTGCCCGAGGTGACGGCCGCCGCGCTCGCGCTGGACGGTGACCGCTTCATCCTGGACGGGGAGGTCATCGCGCTGGACGCGGAGGGCAGGCCCCGGCCGTTCCAGGAGGTCGCGGGGCGGGTCGGCTCCCGTACCGACGTACGGGCGGCGGCCGTCTCCGTACCGCTGTCGCCGGTCTTCTTCGATGTGCTCGCCGCCGACGGCGCGGACCTGCTGGACCTGTCGTACGCCGAGCGCCGTACGACGCTGGACCGGCTGGTCCCGGAGCCGATGCGGGTCCGGCGGGTGGTGGTGCCGGCTCCGGACGGGGACGCGGTGCCCGACGGGGACGCGGTGCCCGATCTGACGGAGGCCGAGGAGTTCTCGCGGGCCACGCTGGACCGGGGCCACGAGGGCGTGGTGATCAAGGCGCTCGACACCCCGTACAGCGCGGGCCGGCGCGGGGCGGGCTGGATGAAGGTCAAACCGGTCCACACGCTAGACCTCGTGGTGCTGGCCGCCGAGTGGGGCCACGGCAGGCGCACGGGCCGCCTGTCGAATCTGCATCTGGGCGCCAGGCAGCCGGACGGCTCATTCGTGATGCTGGGCAAGACGTTCAAGGGCCTGACGGACGTGATGCTGGAGTGGCAGACGGAGCGACTGCGCGAACTGGCCGTGGACGACGACGGTTTCACCGTGCGGGTGCGTCCGGAGCTGGTGGTGGAGATCGCGTACGACGGTCTCCAGCGCTCCTCCCGCTACCCGGCCGGAGTGACGCTGCGGTTCGCGCGGGTGCTGCGCCACCGCGAGGACAAACCGGCGTCGGAGGCCGACACGCTGGAGACGGTGCTGGGCACGTAGGGCGGCCTCTCAGAGAGCCGGCCGGCCGGGTCGCGCGGCCTGGCTGGACCGCGCGACCCGGAAAGCCCGCTACCCGGCCGCGCCGCGCGGCACGACCGTGGAGAGTACGGACGGCAGCGGGGACCAGTCCGACGAGACGATGCTCGCGTGCCGACCGGCCAGCAGCGTGACGCGGTCGCGCGCCTGGGCCTCCGTCGGGTTGGTGCCGTCGATGGCGGGCGGCACCGCGTGCGCGTCCGTCATGACCACCAGGTAGTGCCGCTGGTCGTACCAGGCGGTGTCGAAGCCCTCGGCGGCGTAGGTGGACGCGGAGCCGTCGAAGACGACGAACCACGGCCGGAGCGACGCGTCGGCGTACCGGGTGCGGGGGTCACCGGCGGCGGCGCCGAGCACGGCGGGGAAAGCCGCCGCCTCGCCGAGCCGGCCGGCGGCGGCGAGGTCGCGCAGGTGCGTGGCGTACTCGCGGTCGGTCCACAGGGTGTCGAGGGGGTTCGCCTGCTCGACGGTGCCGGGGATCAGCTCGAAGACGAACTTGCCCGCGAGCGCGGAGCGCGCCGGCCAGCCGCGTTCCTGGACGGCGCTGTCGAGGTTCGCGCTGCCGCCGACGAGGTCGGCGGGGCGGTAGAGCGCGTCGCCGAGCGTGGAGCCGAGAAGCGCGTCGAGGGCGGCGGGGCCGCGTCCGCCGTTGGCCTGGAAGCCGTCCTTCAGTTCGACCTTCACGAGGATGGGCCGGTGGCCGGGGTTGGCGTCGTGCCAGGCCTTCATGTCCTTCAGGCAGCCGGGCAGGCCCTGGTCGCGTGCCTTGGTGCGCAGTTCACCGGCGTTGGCGGCGTTCACGCAGTTGCTGTCGCTGCCGAGCGGGTTGCTGTGCGAGACCCGCCACGACGCGCCGAACACATTGGTCCAGACGTCGAGTTCGAGCATTCCGGCACCGGAGTCCAGCGCGTCGGCGAAGTACGGGAAGGTCGCCTTCTCGTACGCGTTGTGGACTCCGACCCCGGTGGAAGAGGAGTACGGCAGCTGCTCGTCGGCGACGGCGACGCCGGCCTGGCTCAGCGCGCCCGCGAGGGCCAGCGCTCCGGCCGCGCTCGCCGCGACTGTCGTACGCATGAGTCTTCCCATGTTCCCGGCCTTCCCGTCAGACGAGTGAAGTCACGGGAACGGTAGGGCAGTTGAGTGACGTATGGGGGGACGGAGGCTTACGTGGACCGGCACCGTCCGCAGTACGGCGAGAACGGACACCACCGGTGGCCGGTATCCGCGGCACCCGCTCCGTCCGACGCGGGCCCTACGACGCGGCGGGCCACGGCGGCGGCGCCGACTGACGCCCCATCAGCTCGGCGAGACCCCGCCGGGTGGCGGCCAGCACGACCCGGTCCTGGGCACGCAGCACATAGCCGGGGTGCAGATCCCAGACCAGGCCGGCGGTGCGGTCCTCGTCGTGGTCGCGACGGGTGTCGGCGAGATCGGGCAGCCGGTCCCCCGGCTCCGCCGTGTCCAGGGCGATGATCCGCCAGGCGCCCGGCCTGAACACCTCGGCTACGGTGCGCCCTTCGAGCCTCGGGTGCCCGGCCACGTCGATGGCCGCGACCAGCAGCACCTTGCGCTCGACCGGGATCGCGCCCAGGATCTGACGCCCCATCATGGCGATGGCGAAGGCCGGAGCGGCGAGCGTGGAGACGCTGCGGCTGCGGGTGAGCGCGCGGGGGTGGGCCGCGCGCAGCGTCCGGTAGACGGCGGTGGCGAACTCGTCGTCGTACAGCCGCAGGGCGACCCGCAGGTCCGGCTTGACGGAGCGCGCGTACAGGGCGGCTTCGAGGTTGGTGACGTCGACGCTGGTGAGCGCGAGAAGGGCGTGCGCCCGGTGCACCTTGGCCGACTCCAGGACGCCTTCCTGTGTCACGTCACCGACCACCGTCGGCACCCGCAGGCTGCGCGCGAGGGCGATGCCGCGGGCCTCGGGGTCCTCCTCCACACAGACGACGGGTATGTCGAGTTCACGCAGCCGTACCAGCACCCTGCTCCCGATCTTGCCGAGGCCGAGCAGCACGATATGACCGGACAGACCACGGGGCGGCCTGCGCAGGGCCGACGCGTTGCGGAACGTGCCGAGCGCTTCGAGTACGGCGGCGAGCAGCACCGGCAGCAGCAGCAACCCGGCCACTCCGGACAGGAGTTGGATCACCTGGCGCTCCAGGTCCTCGCCGGTGGCGGGGTCGCCGATACCGAAGAGGTCGAGCAGGACGATGTACGTCGCGTGAAGCGGGTGGTCGTCCATGGTGATCGAGGAGGCGACGGCCAGGGCCAGTACGGCGGCGGCGATCCCGGCGAAGGACCAGCGCAGCCGCCGGGAGAGGAGCGAGCCGAGCGGCGCGCCGCGCCCCGTCGTGCGGCGGCGTGACAGCGTCTCGCCGTCGTGGGAGACGGCTTCCAGGACCACGGTGCCCCGGCCGGTGGCCGCGGCGGTGCTGGCGTCGTCGGGCAGCAGCCGGGGGCCGTCGTGCCCGCTGCTGTCCGAACCCTCCGCGCCCGCCGGGTCGTTGGTCGTCGACGACAGCAGGGCGAGGGTGCACAGACCGGGGTCGGCGACCTCGCCGGGGCCCGGTGGGTTGCGCTCCACGGCCCGCAGCATCAGCCCGTCGGCGCGGACGATCTTGCTGGTGCCGGCGACGGCGGTGGCCGCCAGCGCGGGAGCCGCGGTGTCGGCGTCCGAGAGCACGGTGGTGGACGCGTCGAGCGCGGCGATGTCGAGGCCCGGCACGGCGACGGCGGCGGCCTGGTCGAGCAGGTCTTCGAGATGTTGGCCGAGTTTGCGGTTGTAGAGCCTGATGACGAGGCGCAGTTGGGGATTGAGACGCCGGGCCGCGAGAGCTGTCCTGATGTTGACCTCGTCGTCGTCGTGGACGAGCGCGAGCGCCGCGGCCTCGGTCACGCCCGCCTCCGCGAGGACGTCGGTGTCGAGTTCCGCGGCCTCGACGAGGTGAGGGAACGCGAGGTCGCCCGGCCGGGCGTCCGCACCGCCGCTCGCGGGGCCGTACGTCCGGGCCATCACCGCCGACATCCGCCCGATGAGGGCGGACGCCCTGCCACGCCCGGTGAGCGGCGCGGGGTCCCTGCGTTCCGCGCGTACGGGCGGGACGACCAGGGTCACGTGTTCCCCGTAGACCTCACGCAGCTCACCGGCCAGCCGGTGGCCGAGGGCGTCGTCGCCACAGACGATCATGTGGCCCGGCTGCGAGCCGTGTTGCACCTGGGGCGGAAGTTGCGGCAGTGAGGTCACAGGCACAGTCTGCCCAACAAGGCGTCAGGAAAGGCAAGTTCCAGCCGGTCAGCGATCTGGGCCGGGCCTGGTCCGCGCCGCCGCATCCCGCCTGCCGGCTCCGCTCAGCGTCGGAAGGACCGCAGGACCACGAACTTCGGATCGCTCGCCATGACGTCGCAGTTGCCGAACAGCCGCCGCAGCTTGGCGTGGTAGCCGAGATGCCGGTTGCCGACGACCCACAGCTCGCCGCCGGGGCGCAGCGCCTCACGCGAGCCGGTGAACATCCGCCAGGCCGTCGCGTCGGTGGTCGCCTGATGGCTGTGGAACGGCGGGTTGTTGAGTACGAGATCGGCCGACCCGGCCGCCACGGTGGCCAGGCTGTCGCCGACGACGAACTCCGCCGGATTGCCGGTGCCGACGTTCTTGCGGAAGGTCGCCTCGGCGGAGGCCACGGCCGAGAACGACTCGTCCACGAAGGTCAGCCGCGCCTCCGGGTTGGCCACGGCGACGGCCGTGCCGACGACGCCGTTCCCGCAGCCGAGGTCGACCACGTGCTCGCGGCCACGGCGCTCGGGCAGATGGCGCAGGAAGAACCGGGTGCCGATGTCGAGGCGTTCGGCGCAGAAGATCCCGGCGTGGTTGGTCACGGTCAGGCCCGAGGCACTGCCGGTGCCCTCGGGCACGGTGTACGAGATCGGCCAGGGACCGGCCGCCGTGCGGGGGCGGTCACCGGCACGGGCGCGGTCGGCGGCGCGGTCCCGTTCGGCGGCGGGCGCGCAGAAGATCAGGCGCGCCTTCTTCACGGCGAGCGAGGTCCGGGTGGGGCCGAGGATCTGCTCGAAGAGCTTCAGCGTGGAGGTGTGGATCTCGGTGACCTTGCCGGTGCCCACGACGACGGTCCCCGGACGCACGGCGGGCGCGAGCCGGTGCAGCTGGTCCTCCAGCAGGGAAAGGCTCTTGGGCACCCGGATCAGCAGGACGTCGACCCGCTCGGGCGGGGTGTCGCGCGCCGACAGGAGCCGTACGGCGTCGGTGTCGATGCCGTTGCGCAGCAGATTGGCTCGGGTGGCCTGCTGGGTGAGGTACGAGTCGGTGATCTGTACGGGGCGGTGCGGGGCGAGCGCGGTGGCGAGCGCGCCCCACCGGTCGCCGACGACGACCACGCTGCCGGACAGATCGACGCCGGCACCGTCTGAGGCCTCGGACTCGGACCCCGCCTCGGACTCGGCCTGCGCCTCGGCGAGATGCCTCAGCAGATACTCGTCGGCCGCGTCCCAGGCCCGGAGCGTGTCACGGGGCTGCTCGGGGAAGCGGGCAAGGTCGAGATCGCCCCAGGGCGTCGTCAAACGGTTCATCGTCCACTCAGGCTAACCGAGCGGACGGGCCGCCCTCGGCGGCGTACCCCGCTGAACTGCCGTTCAGCCGTCCCTGTCCATACGGTCCGGGTCCCGCGCCCGGTCCCGCGCCGCCTGTTCCCTGGCCATCTCGCGGGCCCGCTGGAGCGCTGCCCTGGCCTGCCGCACGGTCAGTACGGCGGCGAACTCGGACCGCGCGATGTCCAGGACGGCATCGGCGTCGGCGGGCGGTTCCGGATGGTTGCGCAGGGCGATGTCGGCGGCGGCCAGCGCGAGGATGTCGTCGTCGGGCGACGCGTCCGGCCGGGACATGCTCCGCATGACCTCGTGCCACAGCCCGCTCATACGCTCACGCCCCCTCGTCCGCCCGTACGGCGCGGACACCCGCCCCCGGACCCGGCCCCGTGGGATGGCCGATCGTCGCGAGCACCTGCTGGATCATCTCGTCCGCCACGACCTCGCGCGGCACCGTCCCGCCGCTGCGGGCCCAGTGCGCGATCAGCTCGTTGATGGCGCCGATCAGGGCGACCATCGCCAGGGTGTAGTCACGCGCCACCGCCTCGCCCCGCCCGACGGCCCGGTCCGCCTCGCCGGTCAGGAAGTCCGTCCACAGGCTGCGCCAGACCACCCGGTGGTCCTCCACGGCGCGGTTCACACCGATCACCTCGACGAAGGCGACCTTCGCGGACGCGAGGTCGGCGGTCACAGCGCCGACGTACGCGCGCACCAGCGCGGTCACCCTTGTCCGGGTGTCGGCCTCGTCGATCCCGGCACCGTCGAGGGACGCGAGAGTCGCCTCCATGCCGTCCCGCGCGACCTGGTTGTGCAGCGCGATCAGCAGGGCCTCGCGCCCTTCGAACTCCTGGTAGAAGGCGCGTATCGACACATGCGCCGTGGCACATATCCGTTCGATCGACGTGCCCACGTAACCGCGGGTCGTGAAGAGGTCGGTCGCCGTCGTCAGCAGCCGCTCACGGCGCAGCGCCCTGCGCACGTGTCCGGTGCCCGACTCCGCCCCGCGCGGACCGCCCGCGACGCCGGCGGGATCATCTGTCGATTCCATCCGCTCTCCCCGAATGACGGCATGCCCGAATCACGCCACGCGTCCATGGCGGAGTCAGCGGTAAGAGTGCTTATCGAGCATGGCACGCGGCATGTGCCCGCCGGTCGGTTTCGGGGAAATCGCGGGAGCCGTACGCCGTTGGAATTCGCGCCGGCCCTCACGTCAGCTCAGGTGTTCGAGAACCCCACCCGATTGGCCGCAGTGGCGGGCTCCCGGAGTGCGCTGACAATTCATCACTTCTACCGTCCTGTCCAGGGGGACGCTCACGAGTGGGAGATCCGATGCGCACGATAGTTACGGCCTCGGCGGCGGTCGCGGGTGCCGCGGCTCTCGTTCTCGGGGCGGCGGCGTCCGTCTTCGCGGGCGACAAGGCGGAAGCGGCGGCGTCCGTCTTCGCGGGCGACAAGGCGGAATACGACTACAGCGTCTCGCCGGAGGCCGTCGCACCCGGTGGCGAGGTGACGATCCGGACCACCGGATGCCAGGTGCCCACCGTGACCGTGTCGTCCGGCGTGTTCGAGACCGTCACCCTCAACGAGGGTGAGGAGAAGTCCGCGAAGATCTTCGACGACGTGAAGCCGGAGGCCGAGTACGAGATCACCTTCGACTGCGACGGCGTGATCCGCTCGGTGCCGCTGATGATCAAGCCCGGCGCACCCGGAAAGCCCGGCAAGCCCGAGAAGCCGGGCGAGCCCGAGAAAACCGAGAAGCCCGAGAAGCCCGGCGAGCCGCCGCACTCGGCACAGCCGCCGGGGCCGTGGGAGCCGTCCCGGCCCGAGCCCCCGGAACAACGGCCTCACGAACCCCGGGAGCCTCGCGAGGACGGCGCGCACAAGGGCGTGAACGCCGGCATCGGCGGCAGCACCGACGGCGGGCCGAACACGGCGGGTCTGGCGGCCGGAGCCGCGGTCATCGCGGTCGCGATCGGCGGCGGCGTCCGCCTCGTCCGCGACCGGTCGGTGAACGGCTCGCGATGACGGAGACCGAAAGGCTCCGGGCGTCACGCTGGTCGACGGTCGTGCTTCTCCTGCTCGTGGGCATCTTCGTGGTGCGGCTCAGCAGCGAGGGCCAGGTCGTCCTCCCACCGCAGCCGGCGGGCGCGGCACCCGCCGTGCCCGATGCCGACCCGGACCCCGGCGGGGCCGCGGACGCCGTCCCGATGCCACGGCCCAGGGGTACGGCCGCGAGGGCCGCGCCTCCGCTGCCGGGCTCCACGGCGACCCGGATCCGTATCCCTTCCGTACGCGTCGACGCGCCGCTGACGCGGGTGGCGCTCGACGCGGACGGCCTGATCGACGCGCCGCCGCCCACCCGCCCCGATCTGGCGGGCCACTTCAAGGGGTCGGTGACACCCGGCGAGCAGGGCACGTCGGTGGTCGTGGGACATGTCGACACCGCCGAGGGCCCGGCCGTCTTCTACGACTTGGGGCGGATCGTCAGGGACAGCAGAGTCGAGGTGTCGCGCGCCGACGGCACCACCGCCGTGTTCACCGTCTACGGCGTCGAGAGCTTCACCAAGCGGAACTTCCCCGCCAAGAGCGTCTACCGCGCGACGGGTGCGCCGGAGCTGCGCCTGATCACCTGCGGCGGCGCCTTCACCGAGAAGACGGGCTACCAGGGCAACGTCGTCGCCTTCGCCCGGCTGACCGAGACCCGCAAGGCGGCCTGACCGTCCGCCGGCGCGGCAAACCTGTTGCGAAGCCGGCGGCACCTCGCTGAAGTGGGCGGATGGACACTGAAGCGGTACGCACACTGTTCGACCGCCAGATGCGCTGCCAGGCCCCGGCCGACGGTCCGGGCGTCGTGGTCGAACGGGTGGGCGCCGTCGTCCGCCAGACGGCCATCACCTCCGGCGCGGGCGTGGAGGCAGACGCAGACGGCGGCTGGAACGGCGTCCTGTGGTCGGCTCTGGACACGGAGTCGGCGGATGCCGCGATCGCCGAGCAGATTCGTCATTTCACCTCCCTGGGCCTTGAGTTCGAGTGGAAGCTCTACTCCCACGACGGACCTGACGACCTCGCCCGCCGGCTGGAGGCGGCCGGGTTCACACCGGAGCCTCCGGAGACGCTGATGATCGCCGAGGCCGCGGCCCTGCCGGACGACGTCGCACTGCCCGAGGGGGTGCGGCTGATCGAGGTCACCGACGCGGCGGGGGTGGAGCTGATGGCCGAGGTCCACGAGCAGGCGTTCGGTACCGACCGCGACCACACCCGCGAGCGGCTGCTGGCCCAACTCGCCGCCGCCCCGCGGAGCGTGGCGGCGGCCGTCGCCGTGGCCGGTGACGTACCGGTGAGCGCGGCGCGGATGGAGCTGCCGCCCGGCACGGAGTTCGCCGGCCTCTGGGGCGGCGGCACCGTCCCCGCCTGGCGCGGCCGGGGCCTCTACCGTGCGCTGGTCGCCTTCCGTACGCGTCTGGCGGTCGAGCGGGGCTACCGCTACATGCAGGTCGACGCGTCGAGCCAGAGCCGCCCCATCCTGCGGCGGCTGGGCTTCGAGGAGCTGAGCACGACCACGCCGTACGTCCACACCCCTTGATCCACACCCCTGGGAGCGGGCCCCGCGTTCTCAGGCGAACAGCGCGTCGAGCCGTGTCTCCCCGATGTGCCCCCGGTACTCGGGATCGTTGACGGCGGCGGCGGAGGCGGTGAACAGGCCGACGATGGCCGCCACCAGCAGCAGATCGACGGCGAGCGGCAACAGCGCCATGGCCCGGGTCCTCAGAAGTCCGAAGGTCATCGGCCGGTTCACTCCGTGAACGCCAGGCGGCCTCGCCGTGCCGCGCATACACCGATGGAAGTAGCCGCCGCGTGAAGAACCGGAGAATATTCCCCGATCGCGTGGTCCGAAAAAATTCCACGGCGACCCGCTCGATTTTCCGGTGCGCCGCCCGGGGGTCGCCAAGACGTCACGTACTCGGCCGCATGCACCGTGCTACTGTAGCCGTCAGTTGCAGTTGTGGTTCCCGAAGACTTCAAGTGCTCTCGCCGACTTTATGTGCCGGTGGGCGCGCTTTTGTATTTCCGGTGCTTTTCCGGACAGGGTAATCATCTAAGGCGACGCGGAGTTCGCACAGTGCGAACCCCCGGGCAGCATTGCCCTGAAGGAGATCAAAATGGCTAGTGGCACCGTAAAGTGGTTCAACTCGGAAAAGGGTTTCGGCTTCATCGAGCAGGACGGCGGCGGCGCCGACGTCTTCGCCCACTACTCGAACATCGCCACCCAGGGCTTCCGTGAGCTGCAGGAGGGCCAGAAGGTGACCTTCGACGTCACGCAGGGCCAGAAGGGCCCGCAGGCGGAGAACATCGTTCCCGCCTGACGCCGACGCGTAAGACGTAGCCGGGTCCCGCACCTTGCGATGCGGGACCCGGCTGCGTTGCTTTTTCTCCGGGCCCGCCCGGTGCGCGTGACACATCGGAGTGTGGCGCGGGACCAGGTTTCTCCTCGCTGTCCCTGACGGCCGGCCGGCACATCCGCGTCGCATACCCCGGCGCGGTTCTGTTTTTGTTTTCCCCGGCTCGTTCTTGCGATTCCTTGCGCGGTCATTCTGCCCAAGAGTTCCTCGATACGTGCCGCATCGAGAGAGGTTCAGCATGAACCGCACGCCTCGCACGAACGACCGTTACTCCCGTACCCGCTCCGGCGGCCCCGGTGCCTCCGGCGGCGGGCGCTATCGCCCGCAGTCGTCGGGCTCGGGCCGTTCGGGTTCCTCCGGCCGGTCGGGGGGTGGCTACGGCCGTCGTCCGGCGGCCGTGCAGGGCGAGTTCGCCCTGCCGGTCACCGTCACCCCCGCCCTGCCCGCCGTGTCGGCCTTCGCCGAGCTGGACATGCCGTCGCCGGTGATGACGACGCTCGCCGGCCTCGGCGTGAGCGAGCCGTTCCCGATCCAGGCGGCGACGCTGCCGAACTCGCTCGCGGGACGTGACGTCCTCGGCCGGGGCCGTACCGGCTCCGGCAAGACCCTCGCCTTCGGGCTGGCGCTCCTCGTCCGCACCGCCGGACAGCGTGCCCAGCCGAAGCAGCCGCTGGCGCTCGTTCTCGTACCGACCCGCGAACTGGCGCAGCAGGTCACCGACGCGCTCACGCCGTACGCCCGTGCGCTGAAGCTGCGGCTCGCCACCGTCGTCGGCGGCATGTCGATCGGCCGGCAGGCCGGCGCGCTGCGCGGCGGCGCCGAGGTCGTCGTCGCGACTCCCGGTCGGCTCAAGGACCTGATCGAGCGGGGCGACTGCCGGCTGGACCGGGTCGCCATCACGGTCCTCGACGAGGCCGACCAGATGGCCGACATGGGCTTCATGCCGCAGGTCACCGAACTCCTCGACCAGGTACGGCCCGAGGGGCAGCGGATGCTGTTCTCCGCGACGCTGGACCGCAATGTCGATCTGCTGGTCCGCCGCTATCTGAACGACCCGGTGGTGCACTCGGTGGACGCCGCCGTCGGCACGGTCACCACCATGGAGCACCACGTCCTGCATGTGCAGAACGCCGACAAGTACGCGACCACGACGGAGATCGCGGCGCGCGACGGCCGGGTGCTGATGTTCCTGGACACCAAGCACGCCGTCGACCGGCTGACCGAGCACCTGCTGAACAGCGGCGTGCGGGCCGCCGCGCTGCACGGTGGCAAGTCCCAGCCGCAGCGCACGCGGACGCTCGCCCGGTTCAAGACGGGTCATGTCACGGTGCTCGTCGCGACGAACGTCGCGGCGCGCGGCATTCACATCGACAATCTCGACCTCGTCGTGAACGTCGATCCGCCGAGCGACCACAAGGACTATCTGCACCGCGGCGGGCGCACCGCGCGCGCCGGGGAGTCGGGCAGCGTCGTCACGCTCGTCCTGCCCGGCCAGCGTCGCGACATGACGCGGCTGATGGCCGACGCGGGCATCGTCCCGCAGGTCGCGCAAGTACGCTCCGGCGAGGCCGAGTTGAGCCGGATCACCGGGGCGCAGGCCCCGTCGGGTGTGCCCGTGGTCATCTCCGCGCCCGTCTCGGAACGCGCCAAGAGCGGTTCGGGCAGCCGTGGCCGCGGCCGTCCGTCCCAGGGCCGCAGGTCGTCGGGGGCCGGCGCCGCGCAGGGCCGGTCGGGCGGCGGACGCCAGTCGTCGTCGCGCAGCTGGTCCGCGTAGGTTCGCGGGCCCGTAGCGGCCCGACTTGCGCGAAGGGCCCCGTCACCGGTTCGGGGTAGGGGGCCGTCGCCCCACGCGGGGCCCCGCGGGCGGGGACGTTCCCGGGGGGGGGGCGCGCCCCGCCGCCCCCCGCAACC
>NZ_JBITIB010000018.1:0-169527 GCF_044458565.1 Streptomyces sp. NPDC050433
TCGCCCTGATAACTGACCCTGGCCTTCTCCGTCGCGTAATTGACGGTCGCCTCGACACCGTCCATACGATTCAGCTTCTTCTCGATACGAGCCGCGCACGAAGCACAGGTCATCCCACCGATGGCCAGCTCGACCTCAGCCGTGGCGGCGGCGGGTGTGTCGGTTGCCTGTGTGGTGGTCATGGCCGGCTTCTCCTCTGTGTCCTCTGCTGCGGTCCAGTACCCCTAGGGGGTATCTATCCCTTGATTCATGTATACCCCTCGCCCCTATCTCGGGCAAGGGTAGTTGCTTGTCTTTTACTATACCCCCAGGGGGTATCTATCAATCATGGGGTCGACTGCGAGGTCGACCATGCTGGAGGTTTGGTGATGCGAGCGCGCCCCACGGCGTCGTAGGCTGGCTATTGGACTAGACCTATCGCGGGCTTACGAGCCTCCCAACCAGCCTTCAGAACGGAAATGGGTTCCCATGAGCAAGCGCGCAGTCCTGGAGGTGATCGCCCTCGACGCCGTGGACGCTGTCGCGGCCCAGGCCGGCGGGGCGGACCGCCTTGAGCTGGTCACCGACATGGCGGCGGACGGCCTCACCCCGGCGGTCGAGACCTTCGCCAAGATCCGTGCCTCCGTCGACATCTCGCTGCGCGTGATGCTGAGGCTCCAGGACGGGTTCTCGGCGGGCTCCCCGGAAGACGTGGACGCGCTGGTGGAAGCCGTGGTCGCGATGCGGATGGAGGGGGCGGACGAGTTCGTACTCGGCTTCCTCGACATCGCGGGCAATCCGGACCTCGTCACCGTCGAACGGCTCGTCGCGGAGCTGGACCCCTGCCGCTGGACCTTCCACCGGGCGATCGACCGCGCGGTCGACCGCGACGCGCTGCGCAAGCAGCTCGCGGACCTGCCCGGCCTGGACACGTATCTCACGGCCGGTTCGGCGAGCGGGGTGGACGCTGGCATTCCGGTCCTGCTGGAGGAGGCGGCGTCGGGGGCCCGTGGCGAACCGGGTTACGGTCCCGAACTCCTCGTCGGCGGCGGGCTGCGGCTCGACCATCTGCCGCGGCTGCGCGAGGGCGGCCTGAACGCGTTCCACATCGGTGGCGCGGCGCGGCCGAACGGGTGGGGGGCGCCCGTGGACGAGGCGACGGTGCGGGAGTGGCGCGAGGCGATCGACGCGTAGCCGAGCGGTCTCGGCAGTCGGCCCGATGGTGTGGTGTCGAATCCGGGCAGCGCCATGAGGGAGGACGAGCACCCGCTGAACGTCAGCATGGACCACAGCCGCGACCACCTTCGTCTTCGATCTTTGTCCAGATCATGAGGAGACAGGTGAAGGGCTCGTGAGTGGCGGATATCCGCCTGGGTGAGCCGTGTGGGACATGGCAGCGTGGATCTGGTCGGTAGTGAGTGACAGCAGTGCGGGGGGACTGACCGGTGGGGTACACGATTCCCGAGGGTGTCGACACGATGCTCGACATCGTGGGTGTGGGCTGGCCGAATGTCGATGAGGACGCGTACCGCGACATGGCGGACGCGTTGCGGGAGTTCGCGGAGGATGCGGACGAGGACGCGCACGCGGCGCACGGGCACATCCAGCGGTTGTTGTCGACGGGTCAGAGTGAGTCGCTGACGGCGCTGGACGCGCACTGGAGGAAGGTCCAGGGGAAGAACAAGGACCTGGCGGGGGCGGCGCGGCTCATCGCCGGGGCTCTGGATCGGGTGGCGGACATCATCGTGGCCCGGAAGATCGCCGCTGTCGCGGAACTCGCCGACTTGTGCGCGACGGTGGGGATCACGCTGGCTTTCGCGCCGGTTACGGCCGGGCTGTCGACGCTGATCGCGGGGGCGAAGATCGCGGCCACTCGTATCGCGTTCAGGAGGATCCTCAAGGAGATGGCTGAGGCGGCGGTCTCGGAGATCACCGCGATCCTGACTCAGCCCGCGGTGGCGGCGTTGGAGAGCATCGTGACGGATCTGGTGATCCAGACCGCGATGAACGTGACCGGTCAGCAGGACGGCGTCAACGCCGGCCAGGCGGTCCAGGCAGGCAGGGACAGCCTCCAGTTGAACTCGGCCGGCGGGGGTACCGGTCCGGGCGGGGGCCTGGGCATCGATCACGACGCCCACGGCAACACCGGCGGGAAGCTCGTGAACGTGCAGGTGTCGATGAACACCCGCGCGGCGGGCAAGATAGGCAAGGCCAAGGGCCATCACGGCAGGGCGAAGGGGAAGGACTCCCTCACCGCCGTCCTCGACTCCACCATCGAAGGCGTGGTCGAGAAGCTGGTCAAGGGCCACAACCACATGGGCAAGCACGTCGGGAAGGAACTGCCCGACGCCATCGGCCTCAGTTCCAAGACCCACAAGAACACCGACCTGGACATCGACGACCGCATCAAGAAGATCCCCGGCGGCGGTCGCCGGGACGACGGTGATCTGGGCGACAGGCGCGGCGACTCCGGCGGCCCCGCCCGCAATCGCCCCGACGACACCCGCACCAAACCGGCCTCCCTCGACGGAGCGACGAAGGATCCCCGCGGCAATGCGGTCTCGCTGGAGAAGACGGTCTGCGCCACCGACCCTGTCGATGTGGCCACCGGTGGGATGGTGCTGCCTCAGACGGATCTCGCGCTCCCCGGCACGCTTCCACTCGCCCTGCGGCGTACGCATCTGTCGGGTTACCGGTACGGGCACTGGTTCGGACGTAGTTGGGCCTCCACTCTCGATGAGCGGATCGAACTCGACGCCCGCGGCCGGGGCGCGCTCCTGGCCCGCGAGGACGGCTCGGTCCTCGTCTATCCGCGCCTGCCCGCTGTCGGCGACAGTGAGGGTGTCCTCCCGCTGGAAGGTGACCGCCTGCCTCTGACGCACGGCGGCCTCGCCGACGACGTGACCACGTACGTGATCACGGACCTGCGGTCGGGCTTGGTCCGGAGGTTCACCGGTAGCCCGTACCGTACGTCGAAGGCGCACTGGCTGACCGAGATCGAGGACCGGCACGGCAACGGCATCACCATCCATCGCCGCCCCGACGGCACCCCCACCAGCGTCGTCCACGACGGCGGCTACCACATCACCCTCACGACCGGCGACGGTCGAATACGCTCCACGGTGCTGCGCACTTCCGACGGTCCTGTCACAGTCATGGCCTACGGCTACGACCAGGACGGCAACCTCGATGCCGTCACCAACTCCTCCGGCGTCCCCTTGCGTTTCACCTACGACGCGGAAGCCCGTATCACCTCCTGGACCGACCGCAACGACTCCACCTACCAGTACCGCTACGACACCGCAGGACGAGTCACCCGCACCATCGGCCCTGACGGATACCTCTCCAGCACTTTCGCCTACGAGACGGATCCGGAGTCGGGCGGCGGTGTCACTCGCTACACCAACTCCCAGGGCGCCACCACCATTTACCGCCTCAACGACCGTCGGCAGGTCGTGGCGGAGACCGACCCTCTGGGGAACACCAGCCAGTACGTCTTCGACGCCTACGACCTGCTCGTCGCGGCAACTGATCCGTTCGGGCAGACAACGGAACTGGAACGCGACGCCTCCGGCAACGTCATTGCGATGACCGCGCCGGACGGGCAACGGACCTCGGCCACGTACAACGACCTCGGACTACCGGTCGAGGTGGTCGAGCGGGGAGGCGCGCGGTATCGGTACGCGTACGACGCGAGGGGCAATCGCACGGCGGTCATCAGTCCTCTCGGGGCGAGGACGGAATACCGGTACGACAGTGCTGGTGGTGTCGTCGAGATACGCCCTGCGGCCGGAAACCCGATCCGTGTCCGGAACAACGAGGCGGGCCTGCCCCTGACGATCACAGCGGTCAACGGTGCCGAAGCCGTGTGCACCCGTGATTCCTTCGGTCGTGTGACCGGCGTCGCCGATGCCCTCGGCGGCTCCGTCCACCAGGAGTGGACCGTCGAGGGGAAGCCGGCGTGGCGTGAACTGCCCGACGGTACGCGGGAGGAGTGGGCCTGGGACGGTGAGGGGAACCTCCTGCGGTACACCGACCGGATGGGGCGCGTCAGAGCCCACTCCTACACTCACTTCGACCTGCCACTCGAAACCAGTGCGGAGGAATCCGCCTACGCCTTCACCCATGACACCGAGTTGCGTTTGACGCAGGTCACCAACTCCGACGGTGCTTCGTGGACATACGTTTACGACCTGGCCGGCCGGCTCGTCGGGGAGAGGGACTTCGACGGGCGCTCGATGACCTACGCGTACGACGCCGTGGGCCGTCTGGTCAGGCGGTGCAATGCGGCAGGGCAGATTCTGGAGTACGAGCGTGACGTCCTCGGCCGGGTGCGGCGTGTCACACACGATGGCAGCACCCTGGCCGCCTTCGCCTACGCCTCCAGCGGCACCGTCCGGGAGATCGCCAGCCCGGATGCCCGGATCACGCGCGAGACCGACGTCACCGGCCGCCTGATGTCGGAGACGGTGAACGGGCGAACCTTCCGCTACGCCTACGACGCGCAGGGCCGCCGCGTGTGGCGGCGTACCCCTTCCGGTGCTGAGAGCAGCCTCGACTACGGCCCCGAGGGATTGACCACCTACGGTGTCGGGGACCACGCCTTCAGCTTCGAGCGTGACGCTCTGGGCAGGGAGACAGCGAGGACCCTTGACGAGTCTCTGGTCATGCGGCAGTCCTGGGACGCGGTGGGCAGGCTCACGCAGCACCGCGTGGAGACGGAGGACGCCGAAGTTCTCGTCAGGGCCTTCACCTACCAGCCTGACGGCACACCCGTCGCCATCGACGACAACATCACCGGCCGCCGTACCTTCACGCTGGATACGGGTGGCCGTATCACCGGTGTGCGGGCACGGGGCTGGAGCGAGCAGTACACGTACAACAGCGCGGGCGACCAAGTGACGTCCGATGTCAGCGTCCCGTCCGCGGCCGGGCAGGACGGGGCGGGTGAACGTCACTACGACGGCACCCTGTTGACCCGCGCCGGCCGACGCCACCACACCTACGACGCGCAGGGGCGGCTCATTGAGCGGAGTAGCCGTTCTCTGAGTGGCAAACGGCTGACCTGGAAGTTCGACTGGGACGCCGCGGACCGTCTGATCCAGGTCCGTACTCCTGCCGGCACCCTCTGGCGTTATGTCTACGACGGCCTCAACCGCAGGATCGCCAAGGTCCAGCACCACGCCGACGGCACGGTCATCGAGTCGGTGCACTTCAGCTGGGACGGACCACAACTCGCGGAACAACGGGCCGGTGACACCGTCCTGGTATGGGACTACCTCGGTCTGAGGCCCCTGGCTCAGCGAGAGGTGAAGACCCGGCGTGACTCCGACGACGAGGACCAGCGTGAGATCGACCGACGGTTCTTCGCGATCGTCACCGACCTCACCGGCGGCCCGCAGTACATGCTGGCCCCCGACGGATCCATCCCCTGGCGGGCGCGTACCACGACCTGGGGTACGACGCGGTGGAACAGCAACGCCACCGCGTACACCCCGCTCCGCCATCCCGGGCAGTACTTCGACCCGGAGACGGGGCTCCACTACAACGTCCAGCGCTACTACGATCCGGACAACGGGCGTTACATCAGCCCGGACCCGCTCGGCCTGGCACCTGCCCCGCACCAGTACGCCTACGTCAGTAACCCGTTCGTCATGGCGGACCCCCTGGGGCTGGCCGGGTGCTCACCGGACCACACCTGGGGCGGCAGGGTCGTCTTCGTCCGGGACGAGCACGGTCGCCCCTACGAGATGCACGCCACGATCACCCGCGACATGCTTGACGAGGGCACCGAGGCCAACCCGCGGCGGATGCCACCGGGCTTCATCGACGGGAACCTCTACAACCAAGCCCGTGGCCATATGCTCGCCCGGATGCTCGGGGGCACAGGCGACAACCTGGACAACCTCTTCACCATCACGCAGAACCCCACCAACAGCCCCCTCATGCGCGATCTGGAGCAAGACATCTACAACGCGGTCATGGGAGATCCGGCCAACGGTGTCCCGGGCCAGACCGTCCAGTACAGCGTCTATCTTCAATACACCGACGACATGACGACCTCGGTGCCCTCACGCGTCTTCATGGCAGCGGACGGCTCCGACGGATACTTCATGGACACCAACTTTGCCAACCCCGACCACGCAGCGCAGCAGAACCGACGCCGATTGGGAATCGAATGACCGATCTCGAGACCCTCATCCGACTGTGCCCTCCCCCGAACCCGCCGATGCCCATCGACTGGAACGGAATCGAGGCCGGGCTCGGAATGCCCCTGCCCGACGACTACAAGGCCCTCGCCGAGAGCTACGGGCCCGGAACCTTCTGCGACTACCTCACCCTCTACCATCCCCACGGGCCCACCGAGTACGTCACCCTCACCGGCCCCATGCCCACGCGGATCAGGGCCCAGCTACGCACGGACTACGACCGTGGCACACACCCGGTGCCCTACGACCCCGACCACCTCTTCGCCTTCGGTGTGACCGGCAACGGCGAGTACCTCTTCTGGATCACCGACCCCGCGACCGACAGTAACCGCTGGCGAATCGCGGTCAACGAGGCCCGCGGGCCTCGCTGGTTCACCTACGACGGCACCGCTGCCGGCTTCCTCGTGTCCGTCCTCACCGGCGAGACGCGCGTACCCCAGTTCCCGCAAAGCCTGCTCGAAGTTCCCCTCACGTTCACGCCCTCACATCCCGTTCTCTTGAAACCCCAGCCCTACGACCGTCTTGCCTCCGCCCCTGTCGACACCGCGGCCGTCCGCGCGTGGGCTCGTGAAAACGGCTACGACGTACCGTCCCGAGGACGCGTCCCCCCGGACATCCTCAAAGCATGGGAAAACTCCCACAACCACTGAGCCGTCCCGGCCGGAGCTACGTACAGCGGCTACTCGTGGGAGGGGATGCTCTCGGCCGCCGTTGCTTGCGGGTCCTGGGTGGCCTCTACGCCCATGAACGAGAGCACCACGATGGTCACGGCTCCCGCGAAGATCCCGATGTCGGCGACGTTGCCGACGAAGAAGCCCGAGTAGTCGATGAAGTCGACCACATGCCCCCGCCCGAAGCCGGGCTCGCGCAGGAGCCTGTCACCGAAGTGCGACGTGGCGCCGCCGAGGAGCAGCCCGAGCGCGTACGTCCACGGGGCGGAGCGCACGCGCCACGCGTACCAGGCGATGGCGACGACGGCGAGCCCGGCGAAGACGGTGAAGATCCAGGTCACCCCGGTGCCCATGGAGAAGGCGGCGCCGGGGTTGTAGACGAGCCAGAAGCGGATGAAGTCACCGATGACGGGGATCGACTCGGAGTCCCCCAACGCCGTGACAGCCCACCACTTGGTGCCCTGATCGACGATCAGAAGCCCAAGGGCGACACCGAGAGCGGACCAGAACAGCCGGCGGGTGGGGGCGGGGGTGTCGGTGTCGGCCGCCTCGGGCTCATCGTTCGCGTTCACCCGCACAGTGTCGCCTACCCGGCCGAGTCCGCCCAGGGCGAGGTCAGCTGGGGCGGGAGTGCGGTGGCGTGGAGCACCGTCAGGCCCGAGACCGCGCGGGTCAGTGCCACGTACAGGCGGCGCAGGCCCGTGCGTTCGTCGGGTTCGCCCGCCACCACCGCCGACGGCTCGTCCAGGACCACGTAGTCGTACTCAAGACCCTTGGCCAGCGACGCCGGGACCAGGGTGAGGCGGGAAGCCGCCGTCGTCTCCTCGCCCGGAGCCAGGTACGACAGGTCCGCCGCCGACAGGGCGGCGGCCAGCTCCGGGATGCGGGCGTCCGCCGCGATCAGGCCGATCGAGCCCTCGTGGCGCAGCGACTCCACACACGCCCCGACGACCGCCGCGTCCAGGGTGTCCGCTTCCACGGGGCGTACCTCCAGCGACCCCGGCGACTCACGTACCGACGCCACCTCCGTCAGCCCCGGTGAGATCGCGGGCAGCAGGCGCGACGCGTAGGCGATCACCTCGCGCGGTACGCGGAAACCGGCCGTCAGCTCCTCGACCACCGCCTCCGGCTTGCCCAGATGCGCCAGCGCCTCCGCCCAACTCGCCGTCGCCCAGGGCGTGGTGCCCTGCGCGAGGTCCCCGAGCACCGTCGCCGAGCCGGTCGAGCAGCGTCGGCCCACCGCCCGGTACTGCATCGGCGACAGGTCCTGCGCCTCGTCCAGTACGACATGGCCGAGCGAATGCGTACGGGACACCAGGTCGTTCGCCTCGTCGATCAGCACCGCGTCCGCCGACGACCACTGCGCCGTCTTCACGCTGCGCGGCGGCTTCGTCCACAGCAGCGCCTTCTGCTCGTCGTCCGTCAGCAGCCCCTCCGCGTGCTCGGCCAGGAAGTCCGCGTCGGAGAGGAGACGCAGCACCAGCTTCGCCGGGTCGACGGCGGGCCATGCCGTCTTGACCGCGGCCTTCACCGCGGGGTTACGGGCCACCGCGTCCTGCACGCGGTCGTCGGGCGCCTCGCCGGATCTCTCCATCTGTACGAGCACGGCGTGCGCGATGCGCTGCGGCAGGGCCTCGTGCGCGGCGCCGTAGCGGATGTCGCGGTCCAGCAACTCCCTTACCAGCTCTTCGAGTTCGTACGCCGGGACCCGCCAGCGCCGGGACCCGCGCACCACCATCACCGGCTCGGTCGGCAGAGTGACGTGCGACCGGACAGCGCGGCGCAGCACCCGCGCCATACGGGCGTCGCCCTTGACGACCGCCGTCGCCGCGCCGTCCACGCCCCGCACCCGCACCTGGCCGGACCCGGACGCCACCAGCTCGTCGACCGTCGCCTGCTTGACCTCCAACTCGCCCAGGGCGGGCAGCACTTGCTCGATGTAGTGGAGGAAGGAGGCGTTCGGTCCGATGACGAGCGTGCCGGTCCGGGCCAGCCGCTCGCGGTGCGCGTACAGCAGATACGCCACCCGGTGCAGGCCGACCGCCGTCTTTCCGGTGCCGGGGCCGCCCTGTACGCAGACGGAGCCGCCGAGCCCGGACCGGACGATCTCGTCCTGCTCGGGCTGGATCGTGGCGACGATGTCACGCATGGGGCCGACGCGCGGGCGCTCGATCTCGGCCTGGAGCAACTTGCTGGAGTGGGCCGTCTCCGTCGGGTCGGAGAGGTGTTCGTCCTCGTACGCGGTCAGCTCGCCCGCTGTGTAGCCGAAGCGCCGGCGCAGGCCGATGTCCAGCGGGTTCTTCTTGGAGGCCTGGTAGAAGGGCTGCGAGACGGGCGCGCGCCAGTCGATGACCATGGGGTCGCCGTCGGCGTCGTGGACATGTCGCCGGCCGATGTAGAAGCGCTCGCCCTCCGCGCCCTCGGCCTCCTCGGCGCCGACCGCGCGCAGATAGTCGAGGCGGCCGAAGAAGAGGGGGGTGTGGGAGAGGTCGGCGAGTGCCTTGATGCGGTCCTCGATCTGCGATTCGAGGACGGCGGCGTTGACCCAGTTCGCCGTCACGTCGCGGATGTCCAGGGCCTGGACGTCCTCGCGCATGGCGCGCAGGGCGGCGCGGGAGGCGCCCAGGTGGGCGCGTTCACGGGCGAGGAGCGGGTCGGCGCCGTCAAGGGAGAAGGGGGAGAGGGGGGCGATGGCGGGAGCAGACGTCGGTGCGTGGTCGTGCGCGGACACGGTGGTGCCTCCGGATGTACGCAGGCCGACGGGCCGCGACCCGGTGGTGGCGGGGTGGCGGCGAGACATCGGCGGTGGATCACGTCAGGGCAGCCGTCCGGTTTCCGACCGGGCGGCGGCGCTCCTCGGAGGGAGGCGGGAGAAGAGGGAGAGTGTAGTCAGGGGGTGGCGGACGGGCGAAATGGTTTTCCGCCGGGGGCGTCTGTCATTCCTGGGTAGTCATGGGGGAGGGGGGTGTAGTCCCCGTAGGGGATGCCGTACGGGATGCCCTATCTCTGGAGTCGTAGGGAACGGCTCCGGAGCTTCACCCCGCAGAGCGATGTGTTCCGGTCGCGGGAGAAGCACCATTGAAGTATGAGTACAGCGACCTTCAACCCCATGCCATCCGCGCACGTCGGGCCTCCGCAGAGCGGGGCCACCGCGCTCGGTTCCGCCCCTCACTCCGGACCGCACTCCCCGCACCGGCTCGGTGACGCGCTGCGGGCCGTCAAGGTCTTCGTGGCCGCCGCGTTCAGCGTGGCCGTCCTCGGTGAGTACGGGGAGGAGGCGGGCATCATGCGCTGAGCCGCAGCTCTGCCGCAGCTTTGACCAGCGTCTCGGTGGCGGCCTGATCGGCTAATGTCGCGGCCGTGACGTACCTGAACGTGACTATCCGAACGCTCTTCGCAGTTGGCGCACTCGCCCTGTCGCTGACCGCGCTCATATTCGCCGCGCTCTGCCCGGTCTCGTTCGCCCCCGTCGATTCCGTCGCCCAGCCCATCCACGCGGCCGACCGTTTCGCGGTCACCGAATGGGCACTGCCCGTCGCCTCTCCGCCGTTCGCCGCGATTCTGTTCGTCCCGGCCACCTGGCTGCCGGTCGCCACGCTCAAGGCCGTCGCCGTCGTGGGCAACGTGCTGCTGCTCGCCCTTCTCGTCCGGCTGTCCTGGCGGTTCGCCGGGCGCCACCGCACCCCCACCCGCGCCCTCGTCCCCCTCCCGCTGTGCGTGCCCGTCGTCGTTGTCGTCGCTGTCGCAGTCGCCGTCGGGCTGTGGCTCGAACCCGTCCTGCGTACCGTCCACTTCGGAGAGATCAGCCTCGCGCTGACCTGCCTCATCCTCTGGGACCTGACCCGCCCGGACCACGCACTCGGCAAGGGCTTCGCCCTCGGGATCGTGGCGGGCGTCGAGCTGACGCCCGCCCTCTTCATCGCCTATCTGCTGCTCGCGGGCCGTCCCGGTGCCGTACGTGCCGGGCTCACCGCCCTCGCGTCGCTCATCGGCACCATGCTGCTCGGCGCGCTCGTCCTGCCGCGGGCGAGCGCCGACTTCTGGACGCTACGGGTCTTCGAGACCGGCCGTGCGGGCGACGGGTGGACCATCGGCAACCAGTCGCTGCAAGGGCTGTTCGCCCGCGCTCTGCACACCACCGAGCCGGGTGTCGGCTGGGCGCTGGCCTGCGTCGTCCTCACGTTCGCCGGACTGTGGCTGGCGCGAAGGGCCGTCGTACGGGCGAGACTTGAGACATGGGGGGTCCTCGTCACCGCGCTGACCGCGCTGCTCGTCTCCCCGGTCAGCTGGTCCCACCACTGGGTGTGGTGCGTGCCGCTGCTGGTCGTCCTGCTCGCGGAGGGCCGTTGGCGTACGGCGGTGGCGGTCGCGCTGGTCTTCGCGGCCCGGACCTTCCGGTTCGTACCGCACGAGGGCGGGGGCGAGCTGGAACTGCCCTGGTGGCAGCAGCTGTTGGCGTCCCCCTACGCGCTGCTGGCGCTCGCGCTCCTGGCGTACGCGGCGTACCGCTGTCGCGCCCGTACGGCCCTCCGGGTGCGACGGCCAGGGGGCACGCGCCGCATCCCGCCGCTCAAGCCCCTCGCCACGGCGGCCCCCGCCGCTCAGCTGCCGGCCAGCAACTCGTCCGCGTCCACGATGCGGTAGGCGTACCCCTGCTCCGCGAGAAAGCGCTGGCGGTGCGCCGCGAAGTCCTGGTCGATCGTGTCGCGCGCCACCACCGAGTAGAAGCGCGCCTCATGCCCGTCCGCCTTCGGCCGGAGCACCCGGCCCAGCCGCTGTGCCTCCTCCTGCCGTGAGCCGAACGTGCCCGACACCTGGATCGCGACCGTCGCCTCCGGCAGATCGATCGAGAAGTTCGCCACCTTCGACACGACAAGCACCGAGATCTCACCCTGCCGGAACGCGTCGAACAGCTTCTCCCGCTGCGCGTTGCTCGTCTCGCCCTTGATCACCGGGGCGTCCAGATGCTCACCCAGCTCGTCCAGCTGGTCGATGTACTGGCCGATGACCAGCGTCTGCTCGCCCTTGTGCCGGCGGACCAGCGCCTCCGTCACCTTGCGCTTCGTCGCCGTCGTCGCACAGAAGCGGTACTTCTCGTCCTGCTCGGCCGTCGCGTACGCCAGACGCTCGCCGTCGGTGAGATTGACCCGTACCTCGACACAGTCCGCGGGCGCGATGTAGCCCTGCGCCTCGATCTCCTTCCACGGCGCGTCGAAGCGCTTCGGCCCGATGAGCGAGAAGACGTCCGACTCGCGGCCGTCCTCCCGTACGAGCGTCGCCGTCAGCCCCAGCCGGCGCCGCGCCTGGAGGTCGGCGGTGAACTTGAACACCGGGGCGGGCAGCAGATGCACCTCGTCGTAGACGATCAGCCCCCAGTCGCGCGAGTCGAACAGCTCCAGATGCGGATAGACGCCCTTACGGCGGACCGTGAGCACCTGGTACGTCGCGATGGTGACCGGGCGGATCTCCTTGCGCGTACCGCTGTACTCGCCGATCTCCTCCTCCGTCAGCGACGTCCGCCTGATCAGCTCGTGCTTCCACTGCCGGGCGGAGACGGTGTTCGTGACGAGGATCAGCGTCGTCGCCTTCGCCTGCGCCATCGCGCCCGCGCCGACCAGCGTCTTGCCCGCGCCGCACGGCAGCACGACCACCCCGGACCCGCCGTGCCAGAAGCCCTCCACGGCCTGTTTCTGGTACGGC
The DNA here is from genome assembly GCF_044458565.1 of Streptomyces sp. NPDC050433. Lineage (NCBI taxonomy): Bacteria > Bacillati > Actinomycetota > Actinomycetes > Kitasatosporales > Streptomycetaceae > Streptomyces > Streptomyces sp. NPDC050433. The sequence continues at coordinate 12,560 of NZ_JBITIB010000018.1, forward strand.
CGCAGCGACCACTCCCGCTCGTCCAGCTCGATGGCGTGCGCCTCACCGTCCACATACCCGGCCAGGTCCTCGGCCGGCCAGCCCAGCTTCAGCAGCGTCTGCTTGATCTGCCCGCGCTCGGAGGGGTGCACGGCGACGGTGTCCGGGTCGATCCGGGCCCCGACCAGCGGCTGGACCTTCTTCGACCGCAGGATCTCCTCCAGCACCGGGCGGTCGGTGCTGGTCAGCACCAGCCCGTGGGTGGGGTGCTTGGAGAGCGTGAGCCGCCCGTACCTGGCCATGGTCTCGGCGACGTCCACGAGCAGCGCGTGCGGCACCGGGTAGCGCGAGAACGCCACCAGCGCGTCGATGACCTGCTCGGCGTCGTGCCCGGCCGCCCGCGCGTTCCACAGCCCGAGCGGGGTCAGCCGGTAGGTGTGGATGTGCTCCGGCGCGCGCTCCAGCTCGGCGAAGGGCGCGATGGCACGACGGCAGGCGTCGGCCTGGTCGTGGTCCACCTCCAGCAGCAACGTCTTGTCGCTCTGGACGATGAGAGGTCCATTCACAGCTGCGCCCTTTCGTCCTTCGTCCGTCTTGCGTACGGCCGCCGCGCGCGGCCAAACGTCCAGTGTCGCCCATCACCGACGTTTTCGGGGCGGGGCCGCGTGTGAGGTGGGCCCGGTGGCGGCGAGGACCGCGCTGAGCGCGGCACCGGCGTCGAGGAGAGCACGGGAGCGGGCCGCGATGCTCATGTCCCGGGCCGCCAGCCCGGCTGCGACGTCCTGCGACCCGCGCCCGCGCCGCAGGCCCGGCAGCAGCTCCCGGAGCTGCCCGATGCGGTACCCGGCGGCACGCAACTGGTGCACGATCCGGGCGTCCCGGGTCTGCGCCGGTGAGTAGCGTCGCGTCTCCCGCGGGGGGACCCGGTCGGGAACGGCGAGCCCCTCGGCGTCCCAGTGCCGCAATGTCGACGGGCGCACCCCGAGCGCGGCGGCGAGTTCGGAGACGCTCATCGAATCCGAAGGGCGTACGTCTTCGACCGGCTCGGCGGAGATCGCCGCGGCGGCCTCCCTGGCGAGCCTGAGGTCCGTGCGTTCCCGGTCGAGGCGAGCGTGAGCCGAGTCGAGAAGCGCGAGTACGTCCGGGACCGGGCGATCGTGCACGGCACGAACGATCCGCTTGGCCTCGACCGGACCGGTCCCGACCGCGAGGGCCCGATAGGCCAGGACGGACTGAAGGTGGACCTCCCCGTAGATCCGGTAGCCCGCCCCCGAGCGCGCCACCGGCGGCAGTACACCGTCGCGTTCGAGATTGCGCACCTGCTGGACGGAGTACCCGGCGCGTCGCGCGACATCGACCGTGCGTGTGGGCGGCGACTTGAGGGTTGGCACCCGACACTCTCCTGTCTTCCGTGTCTCCCGGCTCAAAGTCTCCACAAGCACCTTAATGAAACGCTTGAGCACATGACCATGGAAGAGATCATCGAATTCGTCGAGGCCCTGGACGGAGCCCTGGCCGTCGGGCCGGGGCCCGGAGACGGGTCACCGGAGATCAGTTGGGGGGATACGTTCTTTTTCTACGCCCCTGACGGCGTCATGCCGCAAGGGACTCAGCCGTTCGCGACGATCGTGACGAAGAACCAGCCGGGCGACGAGAGTTCGCGCCTGGACCGCCCTGACACGTTCCGCGTCAATGTGGCCGCCGGAAAGGAAGCGTTCACCACCTGGACCGGCCACGCACCGCGCGAACCGGCCGCCGCCGACGACCCAGGCGCCACCGACGCGCTGATCGCCCACCCCGTCTACGGCTCCGCCGGCTGGCTCGCGGTGGTGAACCCGGGCCCCCGGACCGATACGAGGCTCCGTGAACTGCTCAGCACCGCCCACCACTTGGCGCGTTCACGCTACGAGCGACGTCGGCGAGAGATGTAACCGTTTGTGTGTGATCTGTGACTCTGTGGCGCTAGCGTGGTCGGGAGATGATTCCGCGACGCGAAAGGGGCTGGACGCATGGCCGGCCGGCCGATGTGGGCGAGCAGGTGGTGTGCTCGCCGTCGCTGATCGCCCACTTCGAGGCGGGGCGACGTACACCCTCGCTGCCGGACGCGCACCGCTTGGACAAGGCGCTCCGTACAGACGGGTTCTTCGTGCGGATGCGGCGGACGCTCGGCAAGGTGAAGTTCGCCGAACACTTCGAGGCGGCGGCCGAGGCGGAGCAACTCGCGTCGCTCATCGAGGAGTACGCGGTGTCGCTGGTGCCGGGCCTCCTTCAGACGGAGCGGTACGCGCGGGCGGTGTACCGAGGGTTTCAGCCGCACGACCTGGCGGACAGCGTGGACAGGAAGATCGCCAACCGGCTGGAGCGCGCCCGGATTCTGGATGATCCGGAGACTCCCAGGATGTGGGCGATCCTGAACGAGAACGTCGTCCGGGCCGTGGTCGGCGGGCCCGAGGTCATGGCCGAACAGCTCCGTCATATCGCCACGTTGGGACGATCCGGGCGTGTGCTGGTGCAGGTCCTGCCTCATCGCGTGGGCGCGCCGCGACCATGAGCAGCATGGTGAAACTGATGCGTTTCGATGACGCGCCGGACATGGTGTACGTCGAGGGATTGCTCACCGGGGCGTTGACCGACGAGCTGTCAGTGGTACGTCGTTACCGCGACGCATACTGGCGCGGGCCGCCTCGCTTCCCCCGGAGGCATCCCTCGATCTGCTCGACTCGGTGGCGGAGGAGTACGACCATGAGCGTTCATCGCATCCCTGACGCATCCATACTCACCACATGGCGCAAGTCCAGCTACAGCGGTGGTGACAACGGCAGTTGCCTGGAGGTGGCCGATGCGCTCCCGTGGCGCAAGTCCAGCTACAGCGGTGGTGACAACGGCAGTTGCCTGGAGGTTGTTGACGGGCTCGTCGACGTCGTGCCGGTTCGCGACAGCAAGAATCCCCACGGTCCGGCCCTCGTTGTCCCCGTGGGGGCGTGGTCCGCGTTCATCAAAGGCGTGAAGGGCGACCTGTAGACCGGCACGTGGGGAATCGACCTGGAGCACGTCGTGGGCTTCCTCTCCCGGCCTGATCCAAAAGAGAGGCCCTAGCCGAGATAGGGCGTCGGCCGATGCTCCGTGAAGTGCTGGAGCCGTAGCCGTTGGGTGTGGCGCATGGGCAGTGAGTCGAGCTCGGCCGCCTCCACGAACCGCAGTTCTGTGCTCTCGTCGGAGATGGCCGGCTCACCGCCGACGATGCGCGCGGTGAAACAGACATTGAACTGTCGCCGCACCTCCCCGTCGCTGTACTCGATGATGTGCCGTGGGTCGGTGTAGGTGCCGACGAGTCCCGTGATCTCCACATCGAGTCCGGTCTCTTCCTTGACCTCACGAACGGCCGCGCCGGGCAGCGATTCGCCCAGGTCCATGCCGCCGCCGGGCAGCGCCCACAGGCCGTTGTCCCGCCGCCGTTGCAGCAGGATGCGGCTCCGCTCGTCCGTGACCACCGCTGAGGCGGCCACGACCATGACGACGAACACCTTCAGCCTGACCCTGAGTTGGTCAGGATCCACATCCTGAACCCGCACGCCGTACATGTCGGTCGACATCGTCGTCCCCCTCAACAAGTGACTCGCGGAGACAACCGGCACCGGCGGAATCGCCTGCCTCCCCCCAACATCGGTGATCCGCCCAGAGGGGTCTGACAACCGGCCCGACTCGGCTGCGTACGTGGTCCCGTCGGGGGCAAACGCGGCGTATGACCGTTGGAACGGAACGGAACGGTGGGCGGGCGACGGCCCGCGCGGTGGATGGGGCGGGGAACGCGGCCTCGGCCTGGAGTACCTCGTGGGGTGGAGCCGTGTTGCGGGTGGTCATCCTTGCCGTCGTGCTCGTTCTGCTCGTCGGGTTCGCCGCCGTACTCGCGGAGTTGACGCTCACGCCGTCGCCCGCCTCGTCGGAGATCGCCGGGGCCAATCTGCAGCCGGGGCGCTCGTTGCGGCAGTACGCCGAGGACTACACGTTCCTCGCGGCGTGCAAGCAGATCGGCGGCAATGTGCTGATGGGCGCGCCGTTCGGGCTGTTGCTGCCGGTGTTGGTGCCGCGCAGGTTCCGGATGGTGCGGGTTGTCGCGTTGACGTTGGTCATGATGACCATGGTGGAGCTGGCGCAGGGGGCGATCGTCGAGGGGCGGGCCTTCGACGTGGACGACGTGATCATGAATACGAGCGGTGCGTTGCTCGCGTACCTGCTGCTGGGGCGCCGGTTGAGTCACCGGTTTCACACGCTGGGGTTCCGTTCGCCGGAGGGGCGGGAGGGGGACGTGGTGAAGCGCGAGCCCGTGGCGGCGAAGAAGGCGGTTGCGAAGAAGCCAGCTGCCAAGAAGCCAGCTGCCAAGAAGGCCGCTGCCAAGAAGACCGTTGGCAAGAAGGCGGTTGCCAAGAAGACCGTTGCCAAGAAAGCCGCTGCCAAGAAAGCGGGCGCTCCGAAGAAGAAAGCCGCTCCCAAGAAGTAGGCGGTGCCCTACGCCGGGTCGTCCGCCAGTTCCGACACTCCCGTGATGCGGTGCAGCGGGTACGTGCGGACCTCGTCCGCCGTGTGGTCGTACGCCGTCACGAAGCCGCCCTCCACCCGTACCGGCGCGATCACGCGCTGGCTCGCCGCGCCCTCCGCGTTGACGTAACCGATCCAGAGCGCCGAACCCGTCAGCGCCGCCGCCTGCACCGTGGCCAGCGTTTCGGCCGATGTCGTGCGGGGCATGTCGCCGCTCGTCGTCGCCGGGGCCGGTTCGGGGAGCGTCTTGCGTACGGCGGTCGCCGCCTGGTCCCCGGCCCGGATCGCCCGTACCGCCGCGCCGAGCAGCGTCGGCGCGGGCACCGGCGGGCCGTCGGGGACGGGGGCCGGTGGCGTACGGGGCGGGGTGCGGTGCGCGTGGGCGCGGGTGATCAGGACGTCGCCTTCGGCGGACTCGGCGGCCGGCGCGAGGCCCATCGTGCGCAGCCCGTCCAGCAGCGTCGTGGGGTCGGCCTGGGCCGACAGGACGGTGGGCGCGAGGCGGCGCAGGCGCAGGCCGTGGGAGCGCCGGTCGGCCATGATCTCGTCCAGGACGGCCTCGTCGTCGCACCGTACGTACGCCGACGCGGAGCCGATCCGCAGATGCCCGTGCCGCCGCGCCATGTCGTCGATGAGATAGCTGAGCGGCTGCGGCACCGGCGTACGGCTGTGTGCCGCGAGGAACGCGTGCAGGTCGGACGCCGACTGCCCGGCGTCGAGCGCCCGGCGTACGGACGCGGGCGTGAAGCGGTAGACCGTCGCGCCGCCCCGCGACTCGATGTCCGCGATCACGGACAGTGTCTCGGCGAGCGGACGCAGCAGCGGTCCGGGGGCGACGGCCGTGAGGTCGGCCTGGAGGAGCACATGGTCGAGCGGTTCGGGGAGGTGCGGCGCGAGGGTGGCGGCGGCAGCCGCGCCGATGGCCGTGCCGGTGTTCGGCTTCGGGAACGTACCCGTCGCCCCGCCGGCCGACGGCTCCGCGGCGATCAGCGCACGGCCGTGCGACGACAGCGCGCCGCGGCCGGTCACGCCCAGCAGCTCCGCCTCGTTCAGCGTCCACGCGGCGATGCGCGCCCGCAGGTCCTCCGGCCGGCCCGCGACCGCGCCGCGCAGCGGGCGCTCCCAGCGCAGCCGGGCGAGCACGCTCTCCGGGTCGGGGGCGGTGCCCTCCGGGAGGCTCGCGAGCAGGTCGAGGACATGGCGCCGTACCTCCGGCGCGCCGCCCCGGTCCAGGTCCGGGCCGAGCGCGGCGAGCGTACGGCCCTTGCTGTCCTGGCCGCCGACCAGGCCCGAGGTGCGGGTCGCCTCCAGCCAGGCCGTGGCCAGGAGGGCCCAGCGCTCGGCCGCGGGCAGCTCCGGCCACTGGTCGTAGGCGGGCGTCGGCGCGTAGCGCTCATCCGCCTCGCCGTCCGCCGCCAACAGCCCTGCCGCGTAGGCGAGTTCGACCCAGAAGGCGGCCACGGGCTCGGTCACGTCCAGCGCGATGGCGGTGCGCTTCAGGTCGCGTACGGAGAGGCCGCCGGCCCGCAGGACGTTCGGGCCGCCCTCGTTCCACTCCTTGGCCAGCTCCTCGATCATCTCCAGCGCGGTGTACGCCTGCGCCGCCGCCGCGCTGTCCACAACCTGTGGACGGCTCGCGGGCGTCAACGACGCGGAGGGGTGCGGCAGGATCTCCGGCGGCTCCGGCTCGGTGTGCCGGTGCGCGCGCCCGCCCCGCAGGTGCAGCGCGGCCTCGCGCGGCAGCACGACGGTGCGCGTCGAGGTCGGCAGCAGCAGCCCGTGGTCGCGCAGCCACTGCACGGGCGGCGCGGGCTTCGAGGTGATCTCGCCGTACGGCGGCCCCCACACCAGCCGGTCGAGAACAGCCAGCGCGTCGGGCGGGGCGGTGTCGAGGAGCGCCGCCATGCGCGTGCGGTCGGTGAACAGCGCGGTCAGGGCGGTCACCGCCGAGACCGGGTCGTGCGTGGACGGCAGCCCGGCGGTGGTGATGATCTCCTGGATCCGGCCCGGTGACATCCCCGCCGTGGCCTCGGCGACGGTCGGGCCGAGCCCGGTCGGGGAGGGGCGGTTCGGGGACGGGGCAAGGATCTCGCGGGCCGTACGGACCAGCCGCAGCCGGTCGTCGGCGCCCCAGAGCAGCGCCTGCTCGCGCAGCGCGGCGACGGCGCGCGGCAGGGCCGCCTCGACGCGCGGGTCGCGCTCGTCACCGGTCATCAGCGCGCGGACGGACTCGTACGGCGCGGGGTCGGTCGAGGCCGCCAGCGCCTCGGCGGTCTGGAGCGTGAAGCGGTCGAGCCGCTCCAGCGCCCGCATGACGGAGGCACGGGTACCGGCACGGGTGGCGAGCTGGCCGAGGTCGTTCGGTACGGGGCTCAGCAGGTCGGGACGTGCGCGCAGCAGGGCGGCCAGCGCGTCGTCGTCGCGGGTGCGCAGGGCCTCCGCGAGCGTACGCGGGGGCGTTCCGCCGGATCGTTCGGACACGTGCGCCTCCAGGGCGGCTAGCTGATTCCCATCCGCCACACGTTAGCTCCTGCGGGGCGGATGGCCGGGGTGTCGGCGGTCGGGGGCCCAAGGCGTCCCCGGTTTGTTGACAGGTGTTGGACGGCTGCATGTAATGGGGGTGGTGCCGCGTGGCGCCGGCCGAAGAGCAGTGGGCGGGCCGGTGACCGGGCGAGCGCCCTTCATTCGAGGGATCCGCCGATGAGTACGTACTCCGCGATCCGTACGTGACGACGTGACGTAACGAGCGAGCGCCTACGAGCGCACCGCCACCGCCGTCGCCTCATTTCTTTCGCAGCCGGGATCGGCTGCTCTCACCTTCCGGAGAATCAGACACGCATGCCCACATCGTTCAACGACTCCGTCAGTCCCCGCGAGGTCCGGACCCTCGCCGACAAGATCCTTGAAGTGCACGACCAACTGCGCGCCCAGCTCAGGCTGGTGACGGCGGACGTCGACGCGCACCTCGTGGCGCTCGCGGCCCACGAGGGTCCCGGCGAGCCGCCGGAGCCCGGTCTCGGGTTCCAGATCCGGCAGCGCTGCCTGGAGTTCTGCCAGGCTCTGGAGTTCCACCACACCAGCGAGGACGGGCACCTGTTCCCCGGCATCGCCGTGTATCACCCGCACCTGACCGACGTGTTCGACCGGCTGGGCGCCGAACACCGCACGGTCGCGCGGATCCAGGAGAGTCTGGTGGCGCTGCTGGCCGGCATCGGCGTCGCCGAACCGCGGCGCTTCCGCGCGGAGTTGGCGGCGATGACGACGGAGCTGCACGCGCATCTCGCCTACGAGGAGGAGGTGATCCTTCCTCTCGTGGCGGACGTGCCGTGGCCGCCGCCGCCCCGCGCGTGAGCGTGGTCGTATGTCGTACTGGACGTAGGCGTACGGGCGCGACACCATCGGCCGCAGGTACGGCGCGCAAGTGCGGAGGGCAGTGTGGGGATCGAGAGCGACCAGCTCGTCTACGACTATCTGAGCCGGGTCGGAGACGTGGCCCAGCAACGGCAGTTGCCCTCCGGTGAGCGGATGAGACTCGTCTCCGAGCTGCGGAGCGAGATCGACAAGCAGCGCGGGAAGTTCGGCGGCGACAGCCCCGCCGCCGTGCGCCGCATCCTGGGGCGGCTCGGTTCGCCGGACCAGGTGGTGGGTGCGGCGACGGGGGAGTACGCGGGTGGCGGCCCGGTCGGATCGTCGGGCGGTGGCGCGGGCGGCCCGGTGCGCCCGGAGCCGGTGGCCGGGCCGCCGTCACCGCCGCAACCCGCTCTCCCGAAGCAGCGCGGCAAGCGGGGTGGTCTCGGGCTCGGTCTCGGGCTGGGGCGACCCCGCGAGGCGCGGCAGTCGGACGGACCCTCGCTGCCGAAGCAGAAGCGCAGATCCGTACCCGGGCCCCCCGCCGCCGAACCCACCGCGGCCCCGCCCCATCTGGCCGGTACGCAGGGACTCGGCTCGTCCGGCGACGAACCGGACTGGTGGCGCGTCGACCCCGGCCCGATGGGGGCGGCGACCGATGTCTCCGGGTTCGTCGGTGGTGTCGAGATCCCCGAAATACTGAAGCCGCCGCCCAAGCCGGAGGAAGCCGCCGAGAAGGAGGACACGGGCGACGAGGAGGATGCCGAGGAGACGACGCCCGAAAAGCGCCGAGCGCTGCCACGGCTCCGACGCCGTGGTGCGAAATCCGCCCCCGACGCCGCCGCCCGCCCCGGACTCCAACTCACCAATCCCTTCCTGCTGCTGGCCGCCGCCCTCCTTGTCCTCGGCGCGGTCCTCGGCTCCTTGCTGGCGCTCGCGGGCGGCTGGCTCCTCGCGTACGCCTCACGCCGACTGTCGCGCTTCGAGGCGAAGCTGGCGGTCTTCGGGCTGCCGATCGTGGCCGTCGTCGGGGGCGGGGTCTGGCTCTGGGGCCGTACGACGGAGCGCTGGGGCGAGGTCATCGCGGACGACGCGATGGGTGACGCGATCGCGGAGACGTGGCCGGTGGTGGTGCGGGTGGCGGCGGTCAGCTCGGCGCTGTTCCTGGTGTGGCGCTCGCGCCGGCGTTGAGGCGGGGTGTTAGTACGGCGGGGGTTCGTACCGGGGCGTTCGCGTACGTACGTTGTGCGCCCCGGTACGAACTCCCGCGAACTCCCGCGAACTCCCGTGAACCGCCGCTACGCCGCGTCCGCCCCGTCCCGTGGCCGGTACGGCGCCCCCGGTACCACCAGCGGCGACCCCGTCACCGGGTCCGGTACCACCACCGATTCGAGGCCGAACACCTCCCGTACCAGCTCCGCCGTGACCACCTCGGCCGGGTGGCCCTCGGCGACGACGCGGCCCTCCTTCATGGCCACCAGGTGATCGGCGTACCGCGCCGCCTGGTTGAGGTCGTGCAGCACGATCACCACCGTGCGCCCCTGGTCGTGGTTGAGCCGGCGCACCAGGTCCAGGACCTCCACCTGGTGCGCGATGTCCAGGAACGTCGTCGGCTCGTCCAGCAGCAGCAGATCCGTCTCCTGCGCCAGAGCCATCGCGATCCATACGCGCTGCCGCTGCCCGCCCGACAGCTCGTCGACCGGCCGCTCGGCCAGCTCGGTCACGTCCGTACGCGCCATCGCCTCCGTGACGGCCCGCTCGTCCTCCTCCGACCACTGCTGCCACCAGCGCTGGTGCGGCTGGCGCCCGCGCGAGACCAGATCGGCGACGGTGATCGCCTCCGGCGCCGACGGCGACTGCGGCAGCAGACCGATCGACTGCGCGATCTTCCGCGTCGGTATCCTCGCCAGCTCCTCGCCGTCCAGCAGCACCGAACCGCTCCTGGGCTTCAGCAGCCGTCCGAGCGCGCGTAGCGTGGTCGACTTGCCGCAGGCGTTGGGGCCGACGATCACGCTCACCCGCCCGTCGGGGACGGCCAGTTCGAGATCGTGGACGACCGTGCGGTCGTCGTAGGCGAGCGTCAGCTCGTGTGCCCTGAGCCTGCTTTTCAGACTGACCGTGCGCTTGCTCATTTTCCAGCTCCTGCGGTACGGCTGCGGATGATCAGCCAGATCAGATACGGCGCCCCGATCGCGGCCGTGAGCACCCCCACGGGCAGTTCGGTGGGCGCGAACAGCTTGCGCGCGAAGAGGTCGGCCAGCACCACGATCACCGCGCCGAGCAGCGCGGAGCAGAGCAGCGGTATCTGCGCCGTACGCGTCATCCGCCGCGCGATCTGCGGTGCCAGCAGCGCCACGAAGTCCACCGGACCGGCCGTGCCGGTAGCGACGGAGGCGAGCACCACGCCCAGCAGCACGAGCCCGAGGCGCACGTGCCCGAGGCGTACGCCGAGCGCGGTGGCCGAACCGTCGTCCATCGACACCGTGCGCTGGGCGTACGCCGCCCACGCGACGGCCGGCAGCAGGATCAGCAGCAGCCAGCCGAGCGGCGCCGCCTCGTCCCAGCCACGCCCGTTGAGCGAGCCGGTCATCCACACCTGGGCCTGCTGGGCGACGAGATAGTCGCCCTTCGTCATGAAGAGTGTGGTGAGCGAGCGCAGCGCGATCGCGAAACCGATGCCGATGAGCACGAAGCGGGTGGCGTGCAGTCCGCCGCGCCAGGCGAAGACGTACACCAGCGCCGCCGCCAGCATGCCGCCCGTGACCGAGAGATACGGCAGGACGGTGAACGACGTGACGCCGTACGTCATCGCGAAGACCGTCAGCGCGCTCGCGCCCTGCGTGACGCCGATGATGTCGGGGCTGGCGAGCGGGTTGCGGGCGACGGCCTGGATCAGCGCACCCGAGACGCCGAACGCGGCGCCGACGAGGAGACCGACCACCATGCGCGGCAGCCGCAGCGTACCGACGACGAGTTCGTCCGGCGACGGCTGTCCGAGGATCACCTTCAGGACCTCGGCGGGGGCGACGAAGCTCTCGCCGACACTGAGGTAGGCGACGCAGCTGAGGCAGAGCAGCAGCACGAGGGCGGCGGCGACGACGGCCGCGCGCCGGTGCACGAGGAACGACACGCGCCGGGCGCCGAACCGGGTGCGTACGAGGGAGTATCCGGCGGGCCGCACGCCGGCGCGCGCCTCGACGACCTTCCGGTCAACAGCCGTCGCGCTCATGCCGGTACCGCCTTCCTGCGTACGAGAACGACCAGGAACGGCACACCCAGCAGCGCCGTCATCACCCCCGCCGGCACCTCGCCCGGCGGGAACAGGACGCGGCCGAGCACATCGGCGACGAGCAGCATCACCGGCCCGACGAGCGCGGCCATCGGCATCAGCCAGCGGTGGTCCGTCCCGACGATCGCGCGCGCGATGTGCGGGACGGCGAGGCCGATGAACGCGATCGGGCCGGCCGCGGCGACCCCGACACCGACGAGTACGGTCGCGCCGACGCCGCCCACGACGCGTACGGCTCCGACGTTCTGGCCGAGGCCCTTCGCGACGTCCTCGCCGAGCGCGAGCGCGTCGAGCCCGCGGGCCACGCTCACCACCAGCACCGTCCCGACGGCGAGGAACGGCCAGACCTGGCCGACCAGTTCGGCGTCCCGGCCAGCGACCGACCCCACCTGCCAGAAGCGGAACTCGTCCAGGGCGGCGGCCCGCGTCGTCAGGATGCCCATCGTGACGGAGACCAGCAGCGCGTTGATCGCCGCGCCGCCGAGGGCGAGTTTGACCGGGGTCGCGCCGCCTCTGCCACGGGTGGCGATGGCGTACACCGCGACCGACGCGACGGCGGCGCCGGCGAACGCGAACCAGACATACCCGGTCAGCGTGTGCACCCCGGCGAACGCGATGGCCATGACGACGCCGACAGCCGCGCCCTGGCTGATGCCGAGGATGCCGGGGTCGGCGATGGGGTTGCGGGTGATGCCCTGGAGGACCGTACCGGCGAGTGCGAGCGCGGCGCCGACCATCAGGCCGATGACGGTACGGGGCACCCGCAACTGCCGTACGACCTCGGCGTCGTCGCCGTGACCCCCGCTGAACAGGGCGTCGAACACGGCGCTCGGCGCGACGGCGCGGGCGCCGACCGCGAGGCTGAGCAGGACCGCGAACAGCAGGGCCACGGCAGCGGCGGCCGTCCAGCCGACGCGGCGGGCGACGAGGGCGCGTCCGGTGCGGTGGGTCGTCGTCGGGGCGGCGGCGGCTGGCATCGGGACCAATCGGGGGTACGGAGGCGGGGTGAGGCTCGGTGAGCCCGGCAAGGCGGTGAGCCCGGCAAGGCTTGGTAAGGCTTGGCTAAGTCTATGCGCCGAGATCAAGCCACCGACCGGCGGAGGGTCCCAGGACAGCTCCTAGGCACAATGTTGATATGACTTCGCTTCCGTCGGCCTCTCCCGCCCAGCCGCTGACCGTCGGGTTCGACCTCGACATGACACTCATCGACTCCCGGCCCGGCATCCACGCCGCGTACCTCGCGCTCGCGGCCGAGACCGGTGTCGCGATCGACGCCGATCTGGCCGTGACCAGGCTCGGTCCACCGCTCGACGAGGAGCTGGCGCACTGGTTCCCGGCGGACCGCGTCGCGGCGATGGGGGACCGGTACAGGGAGATCTATCCCACACACGCCATCGCGCCGACGCTGCTGATGGCCGGCGCCCGCGAGGCCGTCGCCGCCGTCCAGGCGCTCGGCGGGCGGGCGATCGTGGTGACGGCGAAGCACGAGCCGAACGCCAAGCTGCATCTCGCGCACCTCGGCGTCGAGCCGGACGCGGTGATCGGCTGGCTGTGGGCGGAGGCGAAGGCGGAGGCGCTGCGCGAGTACGGCGCGAGCGTGTACGTGGGCGATCACACCGGCGATGTGCGCGGCGCCCGTACGGCGGGCGCGCTCTCGGTCGCGGTGCCGACCGGCCCCTGCGGTGAGGACGAACTGCGGGCGGCGGGCGCGGAGGTGGTACTGCCGGACCTGCTGGCGTTCCCCGAGTGGCTGCGGTCCTACGTGGCGGAGCCGCCCGCCGCGCCCGCCGCGCCCGACCGGGCCTGACGGCGCTGCGCGGCGATCGACCGGAGCAGCCCGGCGCCGGCGAGCAGGAAACCGACGCCCATCAGCATGGAGAGCAGATACGCGACCGTCGGGAACGGGTCCGTCCCGAGAAGCAGTGGGGCCACTGTGACCAGTGTGGCGACCGCGCCGACGATGAAAACGATCGCGCCGATCCGTACGAGCCGATCGCCGGCAGCCGGGGGCGCGGCTGTGGGTCCGGCCGCGGGTCCGGTCGGCGGTCCGGCCGTCGGTGAGGAATGAGTAGCAGTCACTCCACCAGGGTAGTTCCCTGCGGACAGGAACCAACCGGCGACGTCTTGTCACCAGCCCCTGGACCATTAGCCTTGGGGATTGGCGGGTCGTCCGACCCGCTGTAGTGCTATCAAGAGCCGTTTTGTGCGCGCCAGCGCCCCCAACACATATGAGGACGAGGACAGACGTGCCTACCGGCCAGGTCAAGTGGTTCAACCGTGAGAAGGGCTTCGGCTTTCTCTCCCGTGACGACGGCGGAGACGTCTTCGTCCACTCATCGGTCCTCCCTGCCGGAGTCGACGCACTGAAGCCGGGCCAGCGCGTCGAGTTCGGCGTCGTCGCGGGCCAGCGCGGTGACCAGGCCCTCTCGGTCACCGTTCTCGACCCGGCCCCCTCGGTCGCGGCGGCCCAGCGCCGTAAGCCCGACGAACTGGCGTCGATCGTCCAGGACCTGACGACGCTTCTGGAGAGCATCACCCCCACGCTGGAACGGGGCCGCTATCCGGACAAGGCCCAGGGCGCGAGCATCGCGGGCCTGCTCCGCGCGGTGGCGGACCAACTCGACGTCTGAACCCGGTGCCCCCACCTGCCTCAGTAGCGCAGCGGCTCGCTCAGGTCCACAGCGCGCAGTGCCGCGGTCAGTGCCTGTTCGTCGCCCGTGTCCACGGCGGTGTCCGCGAACTTGATGACGTGTTCGTCGCCGTGGGCAAGGGCGCGTTCCAGGACCTCCTCGGCGGTGGTGCCGGTGACCGGCGTGTACGGGACCGGCTCCGCCGGGGCGTACATCGACGTCACCGCCGCCGAGGCCGTCCACGCCGCGTGCAGGCTCGGGACCCACAGGGCGCGCGGCAGGGCGGGGAGCGTACGCAGCACGGCGTTCGGTGCCGTCGCCGCGTGGACCAGCATCGTCTCGTCGCCGTGGCCGTGGGTGGCGTAGCGGTGCGTCGCCGCGCGCACCAGGTCCGTCAGCCGGCGCCGCGCCTCGTCCGGGTCGGTCACGTCCGCCGACCAGACCGGCAGCCGGTCGACGCGGGGGAGCCGGTCCCTGAAGCCGCCCCGGAGGTCGCCGATGGGTGGTACGGCCTCCAGCGCGGCGTCGGCGTCCGGGGCGCCTGCGAGCGGGGTGACGCCGCGGACCGTGTGGTGCCGGGCGGCCCAGTAGCCGAGTCCGTGGGCGAGTTCGGTGAGGCGCGGACCGTTCTCGCCGCTCTCCGTGATGACGCGTACGGCATGGCCCACCCGGATCACCGGGTGGGTGGCCCCGCCGTACATTCCCGGCAGCAGCCGGGGCCACCACTCGGCGAGCACGTCACGCCAGGGCCGTTCCTCGATCGCCCGCAGGAAGTAGCCGATCCAGTCCGCTCCCCGGCGCGTATCGCCCAGCGCCTCACGCCAGTTGGCGTCGGTCACGGGGGACACGCGCGTGGGGAAGTCGTCGAGCCGGACCTGGTAGGCGTCCAGCCACCGGTGCACGGCCGCCGACTGCCCATGCGTGGCGAGCGCCTCGACCACCATGGGGGCGTGGTTGGTCAGGCGCCACTCGTAGATCTCGGGACCGGAGGCGTGCAGCCGCCCCAGCGCCTCTTCCAGGACACCGCTCGTGTTCACGTCGTTGGTCATGGGTGTGACGCTAGGACGGGGGCCGGCGGTCGCGTATCGGCCGCTCGGACCAGGCCGGCACACCCGGGTCCTAGGACCGAGGTCCCGTCAGCCGAACGAGAGCGCGTCCGGGGCCAGGGGTGGGACCAGGCCCTCCGCCGACGCACGGGTGAGAAGGCCGCGGACCGCCGCGTAGCCTTCCGGCCCCAGGTCGGCGGTGAACTCGTTGACGTACAGGCCGATGTGCTGGTCCGCCACCGCCGGGTCCATCTCCTGCGCGTGGGCGCGGACGTACGGGCGCGAGGCCTCCGGGTCGTCCCACGCCATGCGGACCGACGTACGCGCCGAGTCCGCCAGCGTCCGGAGCGTGTCCGCGCCCAGGTTGCGCTTGGCGATGATCGCGCCGAGCGGGATCGGCAGGCCCGTCGTGGACTCCCAGTGCTCGCCCATGTCGGCGAGCCGGTGCAGCCCGTACTCCTGGTACGTGAAGCGCGCCTCGTGGATGACGAGCCCCGCGTCGACCTTGCCGTCGCGCACCGCGGGCATGATCTCGTGGAACGGCATGACCACGATCCGGCCCACCCCGCCGGGCAGGACCTCCGCCGCCCACAGCCTGAACAGCAGGTAGGCGGTGGACCGTTCGGACGGTACGGCGACGGTCCCGCCGGTCAGGTCGGCGGCCGGCTCGCGCGTCAGGACCAGCGGACCGTTGCCGCGGCCGAGCGCGCCGCCGCACGGCAGCAGCGTGTACTCGTCGAGCACCCACGGCAGGACGGCGTACGACACCTTCAGTACGTCCAGCTCGCCGCGCTCCGCCATGCCGTTGGTGATGTCGATGTCCGCGAACGTCACGTCCAGTTGGGGCGCGCCGGGCACCCGGCCGTGCGCCCAGGCGTCGAAGACGAACGTGTCGTTGGGGCAGGGCGAGTACGCGATCCGCAGGGGCGGCGTGGCGGCGTGCCTCATGGTGTCTGCCATGGCGACTCCTCGAAGACGGGGCTGAGTTGCTGGAAGGCGTACCGCAGCGCGTCCAGCGCCGGACCGATACGCCAGGCCGAACGGTCGCGCGGGCCGACCGCGTTGGAGACCGCGCGGATCTCGATCACGGGTACGGCGTGCGCCGCCGCGGCCTCCGCGACGCCGAATCCCTCCATGGCCTCGGCGGCGGCGCGCGGGTGACGAGCGGTCAGTTCGGCGGCACGCGCCGCCGATCCGGTCACGGTGGAGACGGTCAGCACCGGTGCGTGGACGGCGTCCAGAAGGCCCGCGATCCGGGCGGCGAACCCGGGGGGCGGGTGGTGGACGGTGCGGCCGAAGCCCAGCTCGTCCACCGGGAGGAACCCTTCGGGCGTCTCGGCGCCCAGGTCGGCGGCGACGATCGCGTCCGCCACCACCAGGGAGCCGAGGGGCGCGAGCGGCTGGAAACCGCCGCCGATACCGGCGGAGACGACCAGGTCGTACGGCGCGGAGGCGAGGGCCAGCGCCGTCGCCGTACCGGCCGCCGCGGCGGCGGGACCGACCCCGGCCGCCAGCACGTCGGTGGCCGCCGGCACGTCCGCGCCCGGCCCGCCCGAGACCGCGTCGGCCTCGGCCGCCACGGCCGTCACCACCAGTACGCGCACGAGCGCCCCTCCTACGAAAGAGCAGGATCAGGTCGGAACCGGATAGGAACCCGGTCGGGATCAGGTCAGCGACTTGTTCTTCAGCTCGAAGTTCCAGACCCCGACGACGGCCCGCTTCTTCTCGCTCGTCTCGACGATGCTCAGATTCACCGTCTTGATCGGCTCACCGGTCCGCGAGGAGAAGAACGAACTGGCCGGGAAGGTGCGGTAGGTGTTCTTGTCCGGCTCCGGCTCGGCCCGCTGACCCTCGATGTAGAAGGTCCAGCCGTTGCGCGCGATCTCCGGGTCCACGCCGAAGTGGATGCTGGCGTCGGGGGAGACCGTGATCGTCTTCCTCCCGTCCGTGTCGTTGAGGCACTTCTTGAGCGCCGCGTTCCCGCCCAGCGAATCGCCGTCGTTGTAGCAGGTCGCCTCCGAGTGCACGGAGTCCGTACCGACCGTCAACGTCGCGATCGGCGTCGGCTTGTCGCAGGCCGAAAGGGCGAGCAGGCCCGCGGACATGGCGCCGAGCGCGACACCGGTCCGGCGGGCCCTGGCAGAGATAAACGCAACGGTCATGGGCCGAAGGCTATCGCCCGGCCGGGTTCAGGCGACGCGCGGGTGCGGCGTGCCGTGCCGGGCCGCGCCGAGCAGCCCCCGCCAGGAGAACACCGCCCCGGTCGCCACCAGACCGGCCGCCACCGCCATACCGAGCACGCCGTTGAGCGGCAGGGCGATACCGATCGCGCCGCCCACCACCCACGACATCTGGAGCAGCGTCTCGGAGCGCGCGAAGGCGGACGTCCGCACCTCCTCCGGGACGTCCCGCTGCATACACGCGTCCAGCGACAGCTTCGACAGCGCCTGCGAGAAACCGGCCACCGTACAGAGCACCGCGATCATCAGGCCGCTGAAGAACACCGCCGCGAGGATCGCCGCCGCGAGCGCGAGCGCCAGCACGGTCACGATGATCACCTCGGGCGCGCGGGCCTTGAGCCAGGCGCCCACCGCCGTACCGACCGCGTTGCCCGTACCGGCGGAGACACCCACGATGGCCAGCGAGACGGCGGCACTCTGCCCCGCCAGCGGATGCTGCCGCAGCAGGAACGCCAGGAAGAAGATCAGGAACCCGGAGAGCGCCCGGTGCGCCGCGTTCGCCTGGAGGCCGTTGAAGACGGACGGGCTGACCGAACGCAGACTCGGCCGCTTCTTGCCCGCGCGCGCCACGATCTGCACCCTGCGCTCGCCCTTCGCGGAGTCCACCTTCGGCGGCATCGTGAACGCCAGGAAGGTGCCCGCGACGAAGATGACGAACGCCCCGTACAGCGGCCACTGCGGCCCGATCTGATGGAGGCCGGCCCCGATCGGGGCCGCCGCACCCGTCGCGAGCAGCCCCGCGAGCGTCACTCGGGAATTGGCCCGGACCAGGGGGAACTTCGGTGGCAGCAGACGCGGTACGACGGCGCTGCGGACCACGCCGTACGCCTTCGACGCGACGAGCACGCCCAGCGCGGCCGGATACAGCTCAAGACCCCCCGTCGCGACCGCGCCCGACATGGTCAGCGCGAGCAGCGCCCTGGTCAGCATCGCGCCGGCCATCGCGGCGCGGCGGCCGTGCGGGACGCGGTCGAGGAGCGGGCCGATCACCGGGGCGAGGAGCGTGAAGGGGGCCATGGTGACGGCGAGGTAGAGCGCGACGCGGCCACGAGCCTCGTCGGTCGGTACGGAGAAGAAGACCGTCGACGCGAGGGCGACGGTGATCATGACATCGCCCGCGCCGTTCACGGCGTGCAGTTCGATCAGCCTGCCGAGGCCCGACTCGCCCGCGCCGTGCGCGTGCGTGGCCTTGCGGATGCCCTTCGCGGCGCCGGTGAACGGCAGGTGCAGGGCACGCCCCATCGACCGGCCCGCTCTGCGGAACGGCCCGGACCCCTCGGACGACCTGACGGCTGCCACCCCGTCATAGTGCCCCCACAACGGGCGGCGGAACGCTCGCGACGTCGCTGACGCGCGGAGTTCGGCTGTTCTTCTCATTACTTTGCCGAGATTTCACGGCGTGTCCGGGGGCCGGGGCACACCGCCGGTTCCGGGGCTTTCCGCCGTGCCCGCACCGCCTCCGGGCTGCCCGAACGCGGGGAAAAGGGACGCGCCGGTGGGCGGCGGGCGGTGGAGGGGGTAGCGTGCGTAGCGCGCCACCGGCGGTTGTTCTCGGCCGCGCGCCTCTTCGTCATCCCGCAGAATGGTTGACGGTAGGTGTGCCCGAGAGAAGTCGGGCGTGGACGTCGATGCGGCCCTCTGGTCCGCTCCGCCCTCGGCCCGTACATCGTGAATCGGCCGGCGCACCCGTGAAACGGCGTAGGAGAGAAGCGAGACCTGTGAGTGCTGCGACGACTCGAAGCCGAACCCCCGACCGCCTGTGCGCCGAGGCGGTAGACCTCGCGAGGTCAGCAGCCGAGGAGGCTGCCTCGCCCGGTGTCGTCGGCGAGCATGTGGCGGCGCTGTCCGAGGGTGACCGCGTCGTCACGCATCTCTTCGAATGCAAGGAGATGGGCTACCGCGGCTGGCGGTGGGCGGTGACCGTCGCCCGCGCGTCCCGCTCCAAGCTCGTGACCCTTGACGAAACGGTGCTGCTGCCCGGCCCCGACTCCCTCCAGCCCCCCGAATGGGTGCCGTGGAGCGACCGGCTGCGCCCCGGTGACATGGGCCCCGGCGATCTGCTGCCGACCGAGGCGCAGGACCTGCGCCTGGAGCCCGGCTACACCGGCGAGGACACGCCCCCGCCGAACTCCGCGATCCCGGACGCCGTCACCCCGCAGGCCCTGGCCGAGCTGGTCGAGGCGGAAGACATCGAAGTCAGCGCGGAGACGGACCGCGACGGCGACACCTCGGGCACACCCGTCACCGCACGCGGCACCATCGCCTCGGTCGCCGAGGAACTGGGCATGCGCCGGGCCAGAGTGCTGTCCCGGTACGGACTCCACATCGCGGCCGACCGCTGGGACGAGTCCTTCGGCGCGAAGACCCCCATGGCCCAGGCGGCACCGGCACCCTGTGTCTCCTGCGGCTTTCTGCTCCCGCTGGCGGGCTCGCTGCGGCAGGCGTTCGGCGTCTGCGCGAACGAGTTCTCACCGGCGGACGGCCGGGTGGTCTCACTGGCGTACGGCTGCGGCGGCCACTCGGAGGCGGCAGTGATGCCCACCCCGCCTCGCCCGGCACCCCACGTCCTGGACGAACTGGGCGCGGACGCGTTCCCGCTGGAGCCGCCGGGGGACGGGGGGTAGGGCGAGTCGCTTGGCCCACCACTCGACGTCGCACTCCTCGTCCGAACGGTGAACGACCCCGGCTTCACCTGAGTTCAGTAGGGTCGTAGACCGTCCGTCGTCTG
The DNA here is from genome assembly GCF_044458565.1 of Streptomyces sp. NPDC050433. Taxonomy (NCBI): domain Bacteria; kingdom Bacillati; phylum Actinomycetota; class Actinomycetes; order Kitasatosporales; family Streptomycetaceae; genus Streptomyces; species Streptomyces sp. NPDC050433. Next base: position 32,356 of record NZ_JBITIB010000018.1, read on the forward strand.
GTGTGTGAGGTAGCTCGATGTCGATGTCGTCTCGTGATCCGGTGGGAGCGCAGTTCGGCGTCGAGGGGATGCGTCGCTTCCGTACCGGTTCCGCCTCCGGTGTACTGCTGCCTGAGTCGGCGCGCGCGGGTCTTGAGGAGACGGGCGTGCCGCTGCAAGTCCCTCCTTATTTCACCGCCGCCGCTGAGAGCGACGCGCTCCAGCTCGGTACCTTCGCGGCTCATACAGGTCTTCCCCGCCCCGCGGCGGGGTTCGAGGGCTGGCCGCGGGTTGGGCATGACGGGCTGGCTCAACTGTGCGTACGGCCTGACGGCGCTCTGCAGGCGGTCATGCTGGAGGGGGGCGAGGAGGACTTGTTCGTCAGCTCGGATCTTGAGGCGTTCAACGGGTCGTTGGCGGTGCTGGACCGGGTGCTGCCCGTGATCGCGACCTCGTCCGGTCTGACCGAGGCGGCGGCTGCGTTCCGGGAGTTGAACGAGGCGTTGCGTGGCGTCGACGCGGAGGCTTTCAGCGAGCGGGAGGGGTGGTGGCCGCGAGTGCTGGACGACGTGCGGCACACGCTCAACTTTCCTTTCTCCGCGGCGTTCGAGTACGTCGACCACGCCGGGGAGAAGCACATCGTCACGGACGCGACCGGGCCGGGGCGTGCGCATCCGGAGGAGCTTGTCTGGCGGGAGCTGTCCGCCCGGGGAGTGGCGCCGGGGCAGGTGCGGCGGGTGTTCTGCGAGTTGCAGGCGTGCATGATGCCCGGTCACTACTGCGCGGTGTGGATGCAAAGGCTGTTCCCGCAGGCGGAGTTCACGCACGCCTTCGACTACGGCAGTGATGCCGAGTCCCGCGAGGCGGGGCTCAAGGCACTGATCACGCGGGCGGCCGAGCAGGCGGGCGGCGGGTGAGCGTGACCAGGTGGGGCCGGCCTGCGGCCGGGCGTGAACCGGCCGGGGCCGCGTTGCTGGCGTGGCTGGCTGATTCCTCCGCGCCGGGCCTGTGTGTGGTCACGGGTGGTGCGGGGTGCGGGAAGTCGGCGCTGCTGGCCTGGCTGGTGCGGCATGGCACCCGTGCGGGCACCGAACGGGAGCGGGCGGTGCATGCTTTCGTGCCGCTCGGAGGCCTCAGTGTGCGCGGTGCGGTGTGGATGCTCGCCGATCAGCTGGGTCTGGTGGCGCGGGGGCCGGAGGAGTTCCTGGCACGGCTGGCCGGCGACCGCCGCCGGGTCACCGTCGTCCTGCCCGACCTGCACGCGGCTGACGATCCAGGTGCGCTCGCCGAACTGGTGCTCGCGCTGAACGCCCACGAGCACGTGCGCCTCGTGGTCGAGACCCGCTCGGGGACCGCAGTCCAGGTGCAACTGGCCGACAGCGGGGCGGCGGTGATGGATCTGGACGAGCCGCAGTGGACGGATGAGGCCCGCCGGCGGTCCTGGGATGCGACCCACACCGAGACCATGGCTTCCCCGGCTCGGCAGCAGGCCGCCACGGTTGTGGAGTTGGCCGACCCGGCCGCGCTGTGTGCGGCCGACCCGTGGGAGGTCACTGCCGCTTTCGACGCCGACCCAGAGGAGCACGGGGGGCTGCGTGCGGCGTGGCTGCGTGCCGGGCAGTCGCTGTGCCGTGACCAGGAGGTCGCGGAGCGCGCGCTGGTGCTGCTGACCGCCCTGGGCGATGCCGCTGATCCGCGGCTACGGCCCGAACTCGCCCGGCTGGCGGCCCCCACCTACTGGCAGCTGGACTGGTCCAAGGTGCGCGGGGACATGGCCCCGCCCTGGCCCGGACCGGTCTTCGCGATGACCACGGTGGGACTGCCCGCCGGCCAGGCACTCCTGGCCGACCATCAAGGTGTGCTGCGGACCGTGGACGCCACCGACGGCACCCCCGTCGGACGCCTGCCCCAACTACCCGGCCGACCCGCCGCGCTCTACGTCCTGGCGGACTCAACTGTGCTGGCCCTCGACGGCCAGGGCCACCTGCACGAGGCCATGCTGCCCGGTGCGTCGCGGCCCACAGGCCTCGCGGCCCTGCTCGACGACGGGCCGACACCCGCGCAGCGGCTCACCGACACCCTCCGGACCCATCTCGCCCGCTCCCTCGGCACGGCGCTCTGCGCCACACCCGGTGTCGTGGCTGTCGGCGTGGACGACGGCAGCGTCCACACCTTCACACCCGGCAAGCCGGACGAGCCCGCGCGCTCGGCCGCTCTGCACACCGGCACCGTCACCGCGCTGGCGGCGCTCGACCTTCCGGTCGGCGACGACGGGCAGGCGGTGCCGCTGCTGTACAGCGCAGGGGCCGACGGCCAGGTCCGCGCCTGGTCCCCGACCACCGACCCGCAGCCCACGCCGGTGGCCGAACGCACCAGTCCCGTCACGGCGTTGAGTACGGCGCACACGCCCCGCGGCTTGGCCCTCGCGGTCGCCTGGGCCGACGGACTGGTGGAGTTGCGCCTCCTCGATGAGGGCGAGACACGCCGCCTGTGGCCCGGTACGACGGTGAACGCCTTGGCCCTGACAGCCGTCGGGAGCCTGCTGATCGGGACGGACGACCGGTTGCTCTGCCTGCGCCCACGGTGACGTAGCCGATCCCACCCACCCTGCCGTCGCGCCCAGTTGACGCACCCTCACATCGCGGGAAAAGTGTGATGAGCTGATCGCTGAGGGGGCGTGCCGTATGGGGAAGAAGCTGCCCGATGAACTTGTCGAGGTGCTCGATCTCGTCGGCGTCCAGTGGCCCAACATCGACGAGGACGAGGTCCGAGACAGCGCCAAGGACTACCGGCAACTCGCCGAAGGCCTGCGGGATGTCATCAAGGAAGGCAACACCGCCTGCTCCCACATCGTCGGAGGGCGCAGCAAGGGCGCGACCGTCACCGCCATCGACCGCCGCTGGGGCAAACTCACCACCAAGGACCTCACCACCTTCGCCAAGGCACTCGACGACCTGGCAGGCGCCCTCGACGACTGCGCCGGCCTGATCGAGGCCTGCAAGGCTGCCTGCATCGTCGAACTCGGCGCCACCGCAGCTGCCGCCACCGCCGGTGTCGTCGGCATGTTCTTCACCGCAGGCCTCAGCGGCCTGCTCACCGCCGGAGCCATCGCCGCCTGCCGCTTCGCCCTGCACGAGATCATCGACTACGCCGTCGGCGAGATCACGGCCATCGTCACCGACAAGATCGAGGCGAAGATCCTCGGCAAGATCGAGGACGTCTTCACCGACCACCTCGACGCCGACGGCGGCGAGGACCTCTCCGGCTACACCGCCGGCAGCGCCGACATGGCGCAGGACCTCGCGATCGAGTTCGACGACTTCGACCGGGCCACCGGCGGCTACGAGGAAACCCGCAACAACTTCGACAGGAAGAAGGGCACCCACAAGACCGGCGGCGCCAAACGCCGCAGCTCGGTCAAGAAGGACAGCCGCTTCCACAGACTCGCCACCGTCATGGACAAGGCCGAGGACGCCGTCGACAAGAAAGCCGACGAAACCGTCGACGTCCTCGAAAAACACGGCGGGAAAATAGACAGGAGCAAACGCGAACAGAAGGAACGCGACGAGAAAACCAAACGCGACATCGACGACTGCAAGGACGTCGACGGCGGAGACACTCCGATGTACCTCCTCAACGCCGACGGGTCAGTGCAGGAACTTCATGCCGACGGCAGCAGGACCGCTGTATCGAAAGATGACAAGTCCGGTATCTGGAACATCATGGAGAAGGATGGGACTGTCTGGCGTCCACCGAAAGGTACGAATCCCTACCCTGTCCCGAATACACGCACCGGCCCCAAGGTGGTCTCCCAGAAGATTGCACCAGGTTCTACGGACCTGTCTCGAGCCACGGAAATCGCTCGGTTCGCCAAAGGTGACTACGGCGGCACCAACTTCGCCGCTGCGGAATACGTGGATCCCAAGACCAAGAAGCCCATCATTCTCGTCGGCGACAGCGAAGGGCCGCACTCGGAAAGAACAATCGGATACCCGATCCTCCGACACGAAGAAGCTGCCAACGTCACCAAGGTCTACACCGAGCGGGAACCCTGTCAAAAGTCCCCGAAGTGCGACCAGTGGCTCGACGAGTACTTCAAATCGAAGAATCCGAAACTCGAAGTAGAGCACGCTAACTCATACGACCAATCGCTCTCTGTCAGGGATCCCCAACGAGACAGAGAACACCGGGAGTACATGAGAGAATTGCAGGATCGCCACCAGAAGCAAGGGCATCCATGACAGACAGGTCCGACATGCTTACCCGCATCACTCCAGAAGATCTGATCGAGGCTTTCGGCCTTACCTCCATCACGTATTTTCCACAGGCGGTACCTGGGCACCTTCATGGCCCGACGGCCCACTTTCTGGCAACTGTCGGACTCCCGGAGAGTAAATTCTTCGGCCCTCGAATGGATCTGGAGGACGACAGTACGCAGCGACTTTGTTTCAGCCCGAGCTTGAAGGCGTCTTTCGAACGAGCCGGATCTGAACTGCCGCCGGAGGCTGAGACATGGGAGAAGCTCGGAGACTTCATCTACGCCACAGTCGCACTCGACCCCCAGGACGGTCGGATCTACACCTTTCCGGAGGGAGAGAGTGACTACCAGCCGATGCACGCGGACGTCTCGAGCCTCGTACACGCTCTCATCGTTCTGAACAGTGGGCGGGTGGACTTCCTGAAGCTGGGGCCGGACGACGATGAGCAGCGTGCACGGATCGTGGACCGCATGACTCACGAGATCACCGCTGTAGACCCCGCACCCTTCACAGACGAAGAAGGCGAGTGGGAAACACTCTTCGACCAGATCAGACTCAACATGTGGCGATGAGGGCAGCCGCAGGGTCAGGGCGTGGACCGGTGCGACAAGGAAGTCCCGTTCCCTTCGCCAAAGAAGACGGCGAATGGAACGCCCGCCGTCGAAGAGATCGCCATGGGGATGTGGGCGTAGAACACCTGCGAAGAGAAGCTGAGACTCAGCGGGACCGGGGCCACCGGCGTCGGGCTCCCTGGCAGGATTCCGCGAGTTCGTCGGCACCGAGCAGCGCGGCCGAGGCAATGAGTGCGCGCGGTCACCCGCCGACGCCCTCCTGACGGGCCCGGCCACCGAACCGAACCCGGCCATAGCCGTACCCGCGACCCGTCGGAGGCGTCCCGTGCGGTGCCTTCGTGCCCCACACTTACCGAGTAGTGGACCGGTAGGCGGACGGACAGAGTGGAGTCACAGGGCGAGTGTCACAACGACCGGCCGGGTGGTCTCACTGGCGTAAGGCTGCGGAGGCCACTCGGAGGCGGCGGTGATGCCCACGCCACCAGGCCCGGCCCCCGCACGTCCTGGACGAACTGGGCGCGAACGCGTTCCCCGCTGGAGCCGTCGGGGGACGGCGGCGTCGTGGGTGACCCCGACCCCGACCCCGACTCCTCACCGGGTCGGAGTCGGGGTCGAGTCCAAGGCAAGGGCCGGGACGCGCGTACGGTGGCAGCCGCCAGTCCCTGGCATGGCCGCTGACCGGCTGCGATACAGGTGGGTGAGCCCTCCAGGGGCTCACCCACCTGTTCTTTCGGTCCCTGACCCGACCCGATCGGATCGGGTTCGATCAGGTCAGCTCAGGTGGAGCTTGAGCTGATGGTTGTGTTCTGTGTGCTCGACCACGACTCCGGTGACCGCCTCACCCAACTCGGGCCAGATCACCGTGTGGCCGTCATCGCCGTGATGCATTCCCGCCACATCCGCGAAAGCGCAGCTCAGTTGCACACCTTCGACCGAAATGAAGATTCCGAAGGGAGCGACCTCGTCCACCGTGCCGTGCACCGTGGACCCGCGGGGGAATCTCTGTTTGATGGCAGCCCATTCTTCGCTTGTCATCTGTGCCACACCCTGTCGTATGAGTTCAGCCGGTCGAACGCTGATGTCGGGATCGGCACTTCTACCTCAGAGCTACCTTCGTACTGCTTCTCGTAGCGCTTGAAGTAGCTGTTGTAGTCTTCCTCGGGGATTCGAATTTCGATGACACCATCCCCGTAGTACCGAGCGTACTTTTCCTCCACCAGACTGTATTTCCTTCCGAAGTACGCCATACCCGGTTCCCTGCTTGAAGAAGGGAAGTCCGCCGCCAGGTAGCCGTTGTCGTACTGGTGCTGGCCCTTACCCGACTGCGGCGCCTTGAACAGGGAAATGTAGCCGTCGCTGTCGCCGTACTTCTCCTTCTTGGGTGCCGGCGGCTCCTTGGGCTTGGGTGCGGGGGGCGTCTTCTTCTTGGGCATCGCGCCCGGCGACGGAGTGGCGGAGGGCTTACGCCCCACCAGGTCGGCCACCATGCTGGGCAGGGTGTACGTCCACTTGTCGGTGTTGTAACCCTGGTCCGCGGCCCACTGGTCGAACGAGGCGCCGTAGTCGCAGCCCGGAGCACCGGCGCCGCCGTTCCAGCAGTCGCCGTCGACCAACCAGCCGGCGTACGACGCCGTGTCCGGGACGTTCGACACCAGGCCGTAGAACACTTCCCCGGTGCCCATGTAGATACCGCTCGCGGTGTCGGCGATGGCGTCACCGGTCGCGGCGACGGCGTCCTCGCACCAGCCCATGCCGAAGCAGTGGCCGTCGAGTTCGACGTTGCTCACCGGATTTCCGCCCGAGAAGGCGTACCGGTTACCGGTGTACGGGTCGCTGCCCAGCCGCATGTCGGCCAGGGCGCCGTTGTACATGTCCCGAGTGGTGAAGCGGTTCAGGCCCGGGCTGTAGTCCCGGAAGCCCATGTCGTAGGTGCCGGAACTGGCGTCCCAGCGCTTGGAGTTGAAGCGATAGGGGTTGTACGCCTCCTTGCCGGGGTCGGTCGCCTCGGGCTTGTCGATGCCGGTGAACTCGGTGTCGTCGTCCTTGCCGTAGGCCGTGTAGCCGTAGGTCGCCTTGGTGTCGCCCGTGCTGTCGGTGAGGATCTCGGCGTCGGTGTGGCTGTTGTAGCCGTAGACCCCGAGTTCCTCGGTGCCGTCGCCCTCGTGTGTGATCTGCGACAGGCGCTTGCCCCACGGGCTGTACTGGTAGGACTTGGTGATCTCGCCGGCCACGCGCTCGTCGAGCACCTCGCCACCGGTACCGAGGTAGTTGTAGTCAGTGGTCTTGGTGCCCTCGGTCTTGGCCGTCTTGCGGTCCAGCGGATCGAAGGTGTACTTCGTCGTCTTCGACGTGCCGTCGCTCTGCAGCTTGGTGTGCTCGGTGACGTGGTCGAAGCCGTCGTAGGTGTTGTCCTCCACGGTCCTGCCGCCGGACGTGACCGTGTCCAGCCTGCCGTACGCGTCGTAGTCGTACGTCGCGGAGATGCCGCCGGAGGTCGCCGTGGTCAGCCGGTTGCGGTCGTAGTCGAAGGTGGACGAGACGCCCTTGACCGTCTGGCTGATGACGTTGGCGTTGTTGTCGTGGACGTAGGTCTCGGTACCGGCGCCGTTGCCGGTCTTGGTGACCTTGCTGATGCGGTCGGACGGGTCGTAGGTGTAGTCGCTGGTGGAGTCGAGGTACGCCGCGTGGTTGTCGGCGTTCATCTTCTTCGCGACGTCCTGTGCCTTGTTGCCGTTGGCGTCGTAGGCATAGGTGTGCGAAGCGACCAGCGTGCCGTCGACCTTCTTCTCCGTGGTTCCCTTGACCGCCCCGTTCAGGTAGTACGCGAAGTCGACCGTGTTCTTGTTGGCCTTGGTCTCCTTCAGCATCTGGCCGCGGTCCGTGTACGTGTACTCCGTCACCTCCGGATCGGCGTCCGTTGCGGACTCGCCGATCTTCACGGTCTTGACCAGCTCGCGCGGGTCGTAGGTGAAGGCGGAGTGCTGGTCGGGGTGGGTGACGGTCTCCGGCTGACCGTTGCCGTCATAGACGTACGATGTGGTCTTCTTCGACTCGCCGGCCAGTGCCTCGGTGACCTTCTCGACCTGGTTGAGGCCGGTATAGGTCATCGTGTAGGCGTCGATCTTCGCGCCCGCGGAGGTGTCGTCGATCGACGTGGTGTTGCCGTTGGCGTCGTAGGCGTAGGCGAACGACTTGCGGTCCGTGCCCGCGGAAGGGGCATCCGTGCGGGTCTTCATCGACCCGTCCGGCCAGTACGCGGTGGTCATGGTCCGCGACGGCGAGCCGCCGGCACCGGTAAGCGTGCGCCTGGTCTGCTGCCCCGCGTCGTCGTACTCGTACGAGGTGCGGATGTCCCACGTGTCGGTGGACGTCCTGGCCCAGCCGTTGTCGAAGTAGGTGTACTCGGTGTCGTTGCGGACCGACTCACCGGACGACGGCGGTGCCGAGACCTTGCTCACCCGGCCGACCGCGTCGAACACCGTCTGGGTGTAGACGTTCGGGCTGTTGTAGCGCGTGTCCGCCGGGTCGTACGGCTGGTACGCCTTCACCGCCCGGTTCAGCTTGTCGTACTCCGTACGAAGGGCGAAGTCCTCGGTGCCCGAGGTGTTCACGCCGCGGGGAGTGACGACCTTGGTGCGGTTGCCGACCTCGTCATACTCGAACTTCGTCGAGCGGACCGTGGCGCCCTCGTAGGGCTCCTTCTTCTCGACCGTCATGCCCCGCTCGTCGTAGCGAACCTCAGTCCTGTTGCGCTCCTTGTCGGTGGCCGCGACGATCAGCGAGTCCTTGTCGTACACGGTGGTGGTGTACTTGCCCGCCGCGTCCGTTCCCTTGACGACCCGGTGGTTGAGGTCGTACGCGGTCTTGGCCGTGTAGTCGGTCGTGTCGGCGCTGGCGTTCTTCTTCGGGTCGACGACCGTCGTCATGTTGCCGACGTTGTCGTACTCGTAGGAGATCTTGTCGCCCGTCGTGTCCACCACGCTGGTCAGCTGGTAGATCGCGTCGTAGTGGTTGGTGGTGACGTAGTCCGTGGCGTCCGAGGTGGTCGCCACGCCCTTCGGCTCGGTCGTCGTCCGGAGATTGCCGACCTTGTCGTAGGTGTAACTGGTCGTGCGGTCCGCGATGTTGTTGTCAGGACCCGTCGACTCCTTGACCTGGTCAGCCGCGTCGTAGACTGCCGTGGTGACGGCGCCGACCGTACTGGTGGACCTGGTGACGTTGTCGTTGGCGTCGTACTCCGGGGCCGGCGTGGTGATGTGGACCCCGGCCGCCTGGTCCTTCGGCACCTTGGCCACCAGCCCACGGCCGAAGGTGTCGTAGGTCTGCGTGGTGGTCTTGTCCAGCGCGTCGGTGACCGAGGTGACCTGGCCGCGCTCGTCGTAGACGAACGTCGTGGCGTGGTTCTCCGCGTCCGTGATCGTCTTCGGGTAACCACTGGGCTCGAAGCCGGAGTTGGTGGTCGGATTGCCGTTGGCGTCGACAGCCTTGGTCTGCTGGCCGTGGGCGTTGTACTCGTATGCCGTGGTGTAGTCGTCCGCGGTCGCGGTCGCGACGCCCTTGGGGTCGGTGACCGTCTTCAGGTTGCCGAACGAGTCATAGCCGAACTGCCACTCGCGGCCCTCCGGGGAGGTCTTGGTGGACAGGTCCGCGGAGAAGCCGTCGAGACGCGTCCGGTAGGTGTACTTCGAGGAGTTCGGCAGATTCCCGTCGTTCGCCGGATCGCAGTAGTACGTCGCGATCGTCTGCTCCGACGCCCAGGACTTGGTGGTCTCCGCGTCCCACTCCCGCAGCGGGTAGCCGGTCTTCTGGTCGTAGCAGTAGGCCGACTTGGCGCCGTTCGCCTCCTCGATGTACGTGACGTTGTTGTCCGCGTCCCAGTTCATCCTGGTGGTCTCGGACTTGGCGTTGGTCACCTGTACCTGACGGCCGAAGTCGTCGAGCACATAGTCCGTGGCGTGTGCCTCGGCGTCCGTGACCTTGGTGTCCGTGAACTCGGCGTTCGCGGTGTTCGGCTTGTACGCGTACGTCGTCGGGTTGTTCAGGCGGTCGGTGACGGACTTCGTCCACCAGTGGTACTTCGGGTCGTCACCCGCCGACGGCTCGTTGTAGGCCATCGACGTGCTGTTGCCGCGCGGGTCGGTGGCCTTGACGAGCTTGACGTTCTTGTTGCCCTGGGTGGCGTCGTAGGTGAACGTGAAGTCCTTGGGTTGGACGGAACCGACGCCGTCGGTGATCTGCCCGAGCAGGCCCTTGGTGGTGTAGTAGAACTCGATCTTCCGGCCGGAGATGTCCGTCGCCGAGCGGATGTGATCGTAGATCTTGGAGTTGTTCAGCGATGCCGTGTCGGTGGTCAGGACGCCCGAGTCATTGACGTACTGGTAGCTGTTCTGGCCCTTGTCCCAGTAGTCGACGGTCAGCGACTGACGGCCGGCCGGGTCGGTGATGTATTTGAGGAACTTGGTCGGCTTGTTGTTGGATTTGCGCTCTTCGTAGGTGAATGTCTGGGTGTTGCCGTTCTGGTCCACCGTCGAGGTGAGGTAGCCGTCGCAGCCGAACAGGAACCGGGTGCCGTCGGGACGGGTCATCGTCCAGGCGTCGGGGACCGCGTCCTTGGCGGGGGTGCAGTCCAGGCCGGTCTTGGGGGTGAGCTTGTAGTGGACTCCCGCAGGGGCCTTCCAGGTGCCGTCCTCCTGCTTGCGGAAGACATGCGTCGTGCCGTCGCCGTCCGGCAGCCGCACCTCGGTGGGGTTCGGCTTCGGGTGGAACTCCAGCGCGGCGCCCAGCCGGATCGGCCCGGCGGCGTGCACCGACCAGCCGTGTCCGGAGACGGTGTCGCTGGTGTCCAGCGAGTTGTACGCCATCCGGAAGAACGTGGTCAGTCCACGGCCCGGGTTGGTGAACGCGTTGTACTGCCAGACGGTGTTGCCCGCCGACAGGTTGTTCATCAGCGAGGAGCCGGCGCCTGTGCTCCTGCCGGAGTACCCGTAGAACTTCTCCATACCCAGCGCGTTGGACGTCGGGTCCTCGACCGCCACGTTCTGCTTCAGTGGTGCGATGCCGCCCGTGCCCGCCGACAGCCAGGTGCCGTCGGAGACCTTCCGGACGTCCCAGCCGAGCACGTACTCGGTCCGCTTGCTGCCCGAGTCGGAGTTGACCGGCGACTGGACCCTCGCTTGTACGGTCGCGGACTTGCCCGGTAGCAGCGCCGGAACGGCGGTCTTCAGCTGGTTGCCGCCGGTGGTCACATCCGTACCGTCGGGCAGCTTCCAGGTGTACGACAGCTCCCGCTCACCGGCGGCCCAGGCAGCGGAGGTGGTGTTGGTGACCGTGAACTCCACCGTGTAGGTGGAGTTCGGCGTCATACGAGCAGGGGTCTGAGGCGCGTAGTACGTGTCCTCGGTGGTGGAGTCGACGTAGATGACCTGCATGTACGGACGCAGCTGCGCGTCGGGGGCCTCGGCGTTCAGGAACAGCGTGCGCTCCTGCGGGCCGGTGGTCGTCTCGTCCTTGAGCTTGACCACCACGCCCTTGTTGCCGGTCGGGGTCTTCACCCACGACTGCATCAGGCCGGTCGCGTCCCACCAGTGCCGGCCCACATCGGCGACCTGCGCGACGGTGTCGGAGACAGCCGCGGACATGTCGCCGCCGGGCGTCGTCCACGCCGTGGTGGGGTTCTGGTTGTTCCAGGTGGCGGTGGTCTCGTCGAAGTCCTTGTTCAGAGCGTGGAGTTCGTAGATCGCGCCGTCGGTGCCCGTGGTGGTCTCCGCACCCCACATGTACATCTTGTTCTCAAGCACCGTGGCGGTGGACGGTATGCCGGTCGTGGGGAACTTCAGGACCGCGCGGGTCTTGCCGTACGTGGTGGAGTTGTTGCCGACACTCAGCCACTTCTGGCCCACGGCGAAGGACTGGATCGTGTCCTGGTTGGTGGTCGGCTGCTGCGAGGACAGCGTGGTGTCGGTGACACCTCCCTGACTCCCCTGGATGATCTTCATCGTGCGGCCGGCCTTCGGAATGCCGACCACCCTGGTCGGCGAGCCGAGAAGCTGGCCGTCCCTGGTCTTGACCGCCAGCTGGTAGAAGTACGACTTGCCGATCTCCGCCGGGCTGGAGTCCGGGGTCGGCACCGCGGTGGTGTCCGTGTACGTCGTCGCCGTCGAGCCGATCGGCGCGACGAGCGTCGCGGCGGACGGCGTGAAGACCTGCTGCGTGGAGCGGTGCAGCTGGTACTCGGCGATGTCCAGGGCGGAGTCACCCGTGGAGTTGGTGTACTTCGCCCAGGACAGCTCCGGTCCTGTGGAGTGCACCACGGTCGGCGAGTTCAGGGTGGTGCCGACCTTGCCGTACGTCACGGTGAGCCGCGGGATCGTCGAGGTCTCGCCACCGTAGGTGCTGCCGTCACCCGCCTCGTAGCGCGGACCGCCGGTCGGCGCGGTCCCGGACTCGTCCGTCCCCTTGAGGATGAAGCCGTGGTTGGCGGCGGTGCCCGAGACCCACTTCTGGACGGTGTCGGTGACCGCGAAGTTGTGCCACTGGTTGTACTCGCCGGTGTTCTTGACGATCGATCCCGGGTTCACCAGACGGACCGAGTCGGCAAGCGTCCGCGTGGTGGACGAGCCGGTGTCGCCGAGCACGATCTTGCCCGTGTTGCCCTTGGCGAAGTCGTACTGCGTGGCATCCAGGGTCTTCCACGTACCGGCGGTGCCGGTCTGGTTGACGGTGTAGTTCTTGGTGCCGCCGTTGTATGTCACCGTGTACGGGGCGGCGGTCGCCGCGTCGGACGCGGCCGGGTAGTGGACATCCACCCGGTAGCTCGCGGCCTCGGCCACCTTCGGCTGCCACGTGTACGTCTCACCGGTGGCGGCGTTCTTGTTGTACGCGAAGTCGTCGTTGGTCGCCGCGCCACCGGTCGTGGTGCCCCTGGGCCACTCCCCGACCGCGGCTGTGCCAACATCACCGTCGTCGAGTTGCACTGTGGTGCCCGACAACTCGCCGACCAGCGCGTTGGTGTTGGTCCACGTCGCCGTTGCCTCGTCCCACGCGCCGGTCGCCCGGTAGGCGCCGATGGTGACATCGTTGGCATTGGTGGTGTGCGACTGGTCGAAGTACACGCCCAGGCGCGCGGCATCGACACTCACGCCTGAAGGGATCTCCGTCAGCGGGAACTTGACCAGCGAACGCGCGGTGCCGGTGTCGGTCTTGCCGGCCGACAGCTTCCAGGTGTTGTTGAAGTTCACCCCCGCCTGATCCGACAGGACCATGGTGTCCTGCGAGGCAGTCGGCGACGGCGCGATGGTGATCGTGGGGTCGATCACCACCGGGTACCGCCGCTCTTTGGCCGCCAGCCACTTGGCATCCGGGGTGACCGTGAGCTTCCAGCCCTTGCCGTCCCGGCTGAGCTTCTGCGTCACGGCGGTGGAGTAGGTGCCACCGGTCGGCGACAGCGCGTCCTTCCTGGCATCCGTCATGTACGGCGCCGGAATCACCAGAGCCGGGGTGTTCGGCAACTCACCGAACAGCGCGACCGAACCGTCCTTACGGGCCTTCGGAGTCAGACCGTCCGTTTCCAGCGTGAAGGTGTACGACACGGGCCCGGACGGGGCCGCGTCAAGGACGATGTTCTCCTTGACCTGCCCACGGCCCACCACATACTCAAGATCGGCACCGGGGGCCGCGTCCTTGTACGTGACCGTGTCGCCCTTTGCCTCCGGCTTCAGCCCGTCCCCGGCGCCCTTGAGGCCAAGCGTCACCGCACGGCCGTCCGGAGCCTCGAACCGCATCAGCTTTCGGGCGTCGGCGCCGAACCAAGTCCGCCCGGTGTTGGCGGTGTTGGCGAATTCGAAACCCTTCGCCGTCGTCGCCTCCACCGAAGTGTCGATCGGCTTCCACGACTTCCCGGCCCTGTACGAAAGCGGCACGGCGGACAGCTCGGCCTCCACCCGCCCGTCGGACAACTGCCAGAACCGGGCCTGCGACGTACGCCGGTCCGTCAGCTCCTTGACCCGCTCGGCCTTCGGAAGCTTCTTGCCCTTCGGCAGCTTCTCCCGGCTCGGTATCTCCAACGTGCCGCCCACCGGCGGCTTGTCGTCGTTCTCGCCCTCGTCCGAGAACCAGCCCGCGACGGTATCGACAACCCCTTTTTCATCGTCCTCGGATGATGAATGAGGCGCCGCGTAAGCGATCTGCGGCAGCAGCGTACCCGCCACAGCCGCCACGATTAGACAGGAGATATATCTCCTGAATGGAATTTTCACACCCAAGCCTTTCCGATTCTGCGCGCATGGTCCGCGCGCGTAAGCACGACCGAAGGGGCAGGGGTGAGTTCAAGGCAGACCGCCGGTCAGGGAGGTGCGCCAAGAGACACCTGTCCCCTCACTCCGTCGGGAGTTGACCGTGGCAGCGTGATTCCTAACCCGTAATCATTTGCGGCGTCAACCACCTGGACATTCCAGACAGGCGTCTCTCTTCGGTTGGCGGTTCGTCCGCTATTTCCGCTCACTCGACGTGGGTGAATCGCGTCGTGTATAACCCGCAGGTCGTCACCGATCGCAGTCGCAACGAAGAATGCTCACCGACCGAAAGCCGGACTTTCATGCCACTGACCGAAACGGCGCCTACGACCGAGGGCCACGACGCTTCCGAGACCGCCGAGGAGTCCACGGCCGGGGAGCGACGGGCGCTCATCGGGATCGCCGCAGTCGTGCTGCTCGTCTGTGGCGGACTTGTCACCTACGGAATCCTCGACACGGAGGACGACCCGAAGCGGCCCGTTCTGCCCACCGCCGAGGTGACCTACGAGGTCCGGGGCGAGGGCACGGTCGAGATCTCGTATCTCGCCGGCGGCGAGTCCGGTGATGCGACGGTCGAGACCGGCGTCAGGCCGCCGTGGAAGAAGACCGTGCGGGTGCCCCTCGGTAAGAATCCGACCGTCAACATCGTTCTCGACGCGAAGGGTGGCATGGCCGGCTGCACCCTCGCGGTCCGGGGCGAGCATGTCCAACGTGCCACCGCCTCCGGCGCGTACGGCCGCGCCACCTGCACCGGCGAACTGCCCACACCGGTCGCCACAGAAGAGAGCACCGGCTGACGGCCCACGCCATACGTACGGTCGTCGCCGGTCCTGGTGGACCGCCGCTCGCCGCTGCCACGACCGGTGGCCCCGACCCGTGACCCGGGTGTGGTCCGCCGCGCGGTACCTTCGGGCCCACACTTACTGAGTGGTGGACCGGTAGGCGGACGGACAGAGCGGAGTCACAGCGTGAGCGTCACGACGACCGAGGGGCCCGATCCGTTCGGAACGGGTCGGCTGCGGCGTGCGGTGCTGGACTCGTGGGGGGCCGGGCCCGCGCGGTTTCGGGAGGATGCCAATGCCGAGGAGGACCTGGCCCTCGGTGGCTACCGTGACCGGCTGATCGTCGAGCTGGCGCAGAACGCCGCCGACGCCGCCGCCCGCGCCGGTGGGCCCGGCCGGCTCCGGCTCACGCTGCGGCCCGCCTCCGCCGACAGCCCCGCCGTGCTCGTGGCCGCCAACACCGGTGCGCCCCTCGACGCGGCCGGTGTCGAATCCCTCAGCACCCTGCGCGCCTCCGCCAAGCGCGAGGGGCACGAGTCAGCCGTCGGGCGCTTCGGGGTCGGCTTCGCCGCCGTCATCGCCGTCAGTGACGAGCCCGCCGTCGTCGGGCGGCACGGCGGTGTCCGCTGGTCCCTCGCCGAGGCGCGCGCTCTGGCCGAGGAGGTCGCCGGGGCGAGCCCCGGACTCGGCGACGAGCTGCGCCGCCGGGACGGGCATGTGCCGTTGCTGCGGCTGCCGCTGCCCGCCGAGGGCAGCGCGCCCGACGGTTACGACACCGTGGTCATCCTGCCCCTGCGGGACGGAACGGCGCTCGATCTGGTGGAGCGGCTGCTCGCTGGGATCGACGACGCGCTGCTGCTGACGCTGCCGGGGCTCGCCGAGGTCGTCGTCGAAACGCCGGACGGCGAACGGGTGTTGAGGCGCACCGAGCACGGGCCGTACGTACACGTCGAGGACAGTACGGCCGAGGCGGTGAGCCGCTGGCGGGTCGTCAGCCACCACGGTGCCACCGAGCCCGCGCTGCTTGAGGGCCGGCCCGTCGAGGAACGGCTGCGCCCGCACTGGGCGGTCACCTGGGCCGTCCCCGTGGACGGTGAGGGCGCCCCGGCCCGGCCCCGTACCGCGCCCGTCGTGCACGCCCCGACGCC
Source organism: Streptomyces sp. NPDC050433 (assembly GCF_044458565.1). Lineage (NCBI taxonomy): Bacteria > Bacillati > Actinomycetota > Actinomycetes > Kitasatosporales > Streptomycetaceae > Streptomyces > Streptomyces sp. NPDC050433. Next base: position 48,386 of record NZ_JBITIB010000018.1, read on the forward strand.
GACCGACGAACCCCTGGGCGTACCCGCGCTGTTGATCGCCTCGCTGCCGCTGGACACCACCCGGCGGCACCCCGCGCCCGGACGGCTCACCGACTTCCTGGTGGAGCGGGCCGCCGACGCGTACGCCGAACTGCTCCGCGACTGGCGGCCGGTGTCCACCGGCACCATCGACCTGGTGCCGGGGCCGCTCGGTAAGGGTGAGCTGGACGGGGTGCTGCGGGCCGCGATCCTTCAGCGGCTGCCGCGCGTCGGCTTCCTCGAACCGGCCGCGCCCAGCGAGGAGTTGACAGCGCTGCGGCCCTTCGAGGCGGAGGTCGTGGAGGGCGCGGGCGCCGACACCGTACGCGTACTGGCCGAAGTGCTGCCCACGTTGCTGCCCGCCGGGCTCGAACGGCGCACGGAGCTGCGGTCCCTGACGGTGGGCCGGCTGCCGCTCGGCGACGCCATCGAGCGCATCGGCGGCACCGAGCGGCCCCCCGAGTGGTGGCGGCGGCTGTACGAGTCGCTGGCCGGTGTCGACCCGGACCGGCTGTCCGGACTGCCGGTGCCGCTGACCAGTGGCCGTACGGCCGTCGGCCCCCGGCGGGTCCTGCTGCCGCTCGTCGACACACCGTCCGACCTGGCCAGGCTCGGTCTGAAGGTGGCGCACCCGGACGCCGCCCACCCGCTGCTGGAGAAGCTGGGCGCGCTGCCCGCCACGCCGCGCGCCGTGCTGACGACCCCGGAGGTACGGGCGGCGGTCGCGGCCTCGCTGGACTCCGGTGAGGTCTGGGACGAGGACCTTCCGTACCGCCTGGACGCCGACGAGTTGGCCGAGACCGTCCTGGCGCTGGTGCGGGACGCGGATCTGGGCGTCGGCGACGAGCCGTGGCTGGCCGCGCTCGCGCTGCCCGACGAGGAGGGCGAACTCGCCCCCGCCGGTGAACTCGTCCTGCCCGGCAGCCCGTTCGCCGCCGTGATGCGGGAGGACGAACTCGCCCTGTGCGACGCCGACCTGGCCGAACGCTGGGGCGAACAGCCGCTCGCCGCCTGCGGGGTGCTGGCCAACTTCACCCTCGTACGTGCCACGGACGTCGTCCTGGACCCCGACGAACTGGAGCCGCGTGACGGCGACTTCGCCGAGCCGGACGACGCCGGGCTGCTGGACGCCGTCGACGTGTGGTGCGAGGACGTGCTGGACCGGCTGCCCGAGACGCCCGTGCCGCCCGTCGCGACCGAGATCGTCGCCGTACGCGACCTGGACCTCGTGGACGACGACGCCTGGCCGCAGGCCCTGGCCCTGCTGGCCCAGCCGCCGTTGCGGGACGCGCTGGTCGCGCCCGTACGCGTGCTGCTGCCCGACGGCACCACTGAGAGCGTCCGCTCGTACACCGCCTGGTGGCTGCGCGACCACCCGGTGCTCGACGGGCGCCGGCCGGCCGGTCTGCGCGCGGCCGGCGGTGATCCGCTGCTGGCCGGTCTGTACGACTCCGTGGACGCCTCCGGCTTCGAGGACGCGCAGGTGCTGCGTGCTCTGGGCGTACGGACGTCGGTCGCCGCGCTGCTGGACGAACCGGGCGGCGCCGCCGAGCTGTTGGGCCGGCTGGCGGACCCGGACCGTGAGGTGACCGTCCGTCAGCTGCACGCGCTCTACACGGCCATCGCCGACCTCGACCCCGAGCAGGTCACGCTCCCCGACGAGTTGCGCGCCGTCGTGGACGGCGAGGTGCGGATCGTGGACGCGGCGGACGCCGTGATCGCGGACGTTCCCGACCTGCTGCCGCTGACCGGCGGTCTGCCGCTGCTGCCGGTCGCGCCCGCGCGCGCCGCCGAGCTGGCCGAGCTGTTGCAGGTCGGGCGCCTCGGAGAGAGCGTGACGGCGGAGGTGACGACGGAGGGCGAGGAGTACGAGGTCCCGGAGTCCGTCCACGTACTGCTCGGCGTGGGCACCCCCGACACGTACACCGAGCACGAGCGACTGCTCGCGGGCGGCGTGGAGCTGGACTGGCGGCGCACGCCGGACGGCACGATCCACGCGTCCACGGTGGAGGGCGTCGCCGCCGGGCTGGCGTGGGCGGCGGGGCAGTGGCCGCGCCGCTTCGAGGTGGCCGCGCTGCTGGAGGACGCGTCACGCACGGAGGAGCTGGCGCGGGACCGCTGGTTCGATTGATGATCAAAACTGCGACTGCGACCGACAGGGCCCCAGATGGGTGATCTTCACGAAAAACGCACGTGACGCACAACCATTGGTCCGCCCTTCTCGTCTGAACAGGCGAGCCAACAGGCTCCCTGACCAATGGGGAAATGCATGCGAATCCGCGTCACTGTTGCCGTCGCGACCGGTGCCCTGGCCCTGTCGGCCCTCGCCGTGCCGGCGACCCAGGCCGCGCCCTCGGGCGACCGTCCCGGCGTGCCGTCCTACGGCTCCGCCACCCACCAGGACTCCGCCGCCGCGCCGAAGGGCAAGGCCAGGGCCGCCGCCGAGGCCCCGGTGATCAGCAAGGCCGTGGTGAACGGTGGCAAGCCGATCGTCGTCGGCACCACCGCCGTCAAGAAGGTCTCCGTCGCGATCACCGCGTCCCACCCGTCGGGCATCGCCGACTCCGACGCGATCATCTGGATCGGCTCCAGCGTGGACGACCCGGACTCCTTCGGCTTCGGCACGACCGGCCCGGCCAACTGCGTCGCCGCGAACGCCACCACCTCCACCTGCACGCAGACCATCGAGGTGGACCCGACCTGGCTGATCAACAGCGACTCCAGGACCTGGAACGTCGGTGTCTGGGTGAATTCGAACGACACCTACAGCGCGCAGAACGACAAGTTCGGCAAGACGAACCTCCAGCGCCTGTCCAAGCTGGACGTCAACGCCGCCCCGGAGCCGGTGAAGAAGGGCGGCACGATCACGATCACGGGCAAGCTGTCCCGCGCCAACTGGGAGACGGGCACCTACAAGGGCTACGCCACCCAGTCCGTGCAGCTCCAGTTCCGTAAGAAGACGAGCACCACCTACAGCACGGTGAAGACGGTCAAGACCTCCACCACCGGCACGCTGAAGACCACCTCCAAGGCCACCGTGGACGGCTACTGGCGCTGGAACTTCGGCGGTACGTCGACCACCCCGGCGGTCATCCCGGCCGGCGACTTCGTCGACGTGAAGTAGCCCGAGCGATCGTACGAAGGGCCCCGCGCTGCACAGCACGCGCGGGGCCCTTCGCCATGTCCACGGACAGTGACGCCGCTACGCCGGGTACCTCCGGTCCACCAGACGCCACGCCACCTCCAGCAGCGCCGCGCCCACGGCCGCGATCGCGACCGCCGTCCACGGCAGCGTCGCGCCCACCAGTTTCAGCGCGAAGAAGTGCTGGAGCGACGGCACGACCAGGACGACCAGGAAGCAGAAGCCCATCGCCAGCACCAGGGCCACCCGCCACCAGGTGTAGGGGCGGGCGATGATCACCAGGACCCACATCGAGACCAGGAACAGCGTCAGCGTCGCCGCGCTCGTCTCGGCGGCCAGCGAGCCCGGTCCGCTGTAGTGCGCGCGGGCCAGCAGATACGTGGTGAACGTCGTGGCGGCGGCGACGATGCCGCTGGGGATCGAGTAACGCATCACCCTGCGTACGAAGTTGGGCTTCGCGCGCTCCTTGTTGGGCGCGAGGGCCAGGAAGAAGGCCGGGACGCCGATCGTGAGCGTGGAGATCAGCGTCAGATGCCGGGGCAGGAACGGATACTCCACCTGCGTACAGACCACCAGGATGGCCAGCAGCACGGAGTAGACCGTCTTCGTCAGGAACAGCGTCGCGACGCGCGTGATGTTGCCGATCACCCGGCGGCCCTCGGCCACCACCGAAGGCAGCGTGGCGAAGCTGTTGTTGAGGAGCACGATCTGGGCGACCGCCCGCGTCGCCTCCGACCCCGACCCCATCGCGACGCCGATGTCGGCGTCCTTCAGCGCGAGTACGTCGTTCACGCCGTCACCGGTCATCGCGACCGTGTGGCCGTGCGACTGGAGCGCGCCCACCATCTCCCGCTTCTGCTGCGGGCTGACCCGGCCGAAGACCGACGCCTCGTCGAGCGCCTGCGCCATCTCGTCCCGTTCGCCGGGCAGTTGGCGCGCGTCCACCGTGCGGTCCGCGCCCGGCAGCCCCAGCTTCGCGGCCACGGCGCCGACCGAGACCGCGTTGTCGCCGGAGATCACCTTGGCCTCGACGTCCTGGTCGGCGAAGTACGTGAGGGTCTCGGCCGCGTCGGGGCGCAGCCGCTGCTCCAGTACGACCAGGGCCGTCGGCACCGCGCCTGCCGTCACGTCGGGCGCGTCGAGTGCGGGGGCGCCGTCGACGCGGACCAGCAGGAGCACGCGCAGGCCCTGCTGGTTGAGTGCGTCGATCCCGGTGAGCGTGGGATCGTCGGCGGGCAGCAGGACGTCGGGCGCGCCGAGGAGCCAGCTGACATGCCCGCCGCCGGTGTCGGGCCGCCCCTCGGTGTCGCCCTTGAACGTCGCGCCGCTGTACTTGCGGGCCGAGGAGAACGGCAGCGCCGCCGTGGCGCGCCACCCCGACTCGTCCGGATACGTGTCGATGATCGCCTGGAGGCTGGCGTTCGGCCGGGGGTCGGACGCGCCGATGGCGCCGAGCACCTTGCGTACGTACCCCTCGTCCGCGCCGCCCAGCGGCCGGAGTTCGGTGACGTCCATGCCGCCCTCGGTGAGGGTGCCCGTCTTGTCCAGGCAGACGACGTCGACACGGGCCAGGCCCTCGATCGCGGGCAGCTCCTGCACGAGGCACTGCTTGCGGCCGAGCCGGATGACGCCGATCGCGAAGGCGATCGAGGTCAGCAGGACCAGGCCTTCCGGGATCATCGGGACGATGCCGCCGATGGTCCGGGCGACGGAGTCCTTGAAGTTGTTCTGCTTGACGACGAGCTGACTGATGATCAGCCCGAGCGCTGTCGGGACCATCATCCAGGTCACGTACTTCAGTATCGTGCTGATGCCGCTGCGCAGTTCGGACTGGACGAGCGTGAAGCGCGAGGCCTCCTCGGCGAGTTGGGCCGCGTACGCCTCCCGACCCACCTTCGTCGCCCGGAACGCGCCGCCGCCCGCGACCACGAAACTGCCCGACATCACTGTGTCGCCGCGGCGCTTGAGCACCGGATCGGCCTCACCGGTGAGCAGCGACTCGTCGATCTCCAGATTGTCGGCCTCGACGATCTCGCCGTCCACGACGACCTTGTCGCCGGGGCCGAGTTCCACGACGTCGGCGAGGACGATCTCGGAGGTGGAGATCCCGGCCGCGACACCGTCGCGCCGTACGACGGGCTTCGCCTCGCCGATGAGGGCCAGGCCGTCGAGGGTCCGCTTGGCGCGCAACTCCTGGATGATGCCGATGCCGGTGTTGGCGATGATCACGAAGCCGAAGAGGCTGTCCTGGATCGGCGCGACCAGCAGGATGATCGCCCAGAGGATCCCGATGAGCGCGTTGAACCGGGTGAAGACGTTGGCGCGGACGATCTCGGCGGTGGAGCGGCTGCTGCGTACGGGAACGTCGTTGACCTCGCCGCGCGCGACCCGCTCGGCGACCTCCGCGGAGGTCAGCCCGGTGGCGCGGCGGCCGGCCGACGTCGGCAGCTCCCTCGGGTGGACGGGGTCCAGCTCCGCCCCCGCGTCGATGGACGGGCCGCGTGGCTCGCCGTCACCGGTGTCGATCTTCGCCCGCTGAGTCATGGGGTCGACGTTACGGCGGTGAAGGGCCGTTCACCCGCCGCGAGGCCGGAAGATCCGACCGAGGTACGAGAGGTACGGCGACAAGTCCACCCACGGCACTACGGCGCGGGGCGCTCGTCCGCGTTCGCGCCGGTGTCGGTGCCCGCCTGTGCGCGCTTGATGGCGGCGTCGCGCCTGCGGACGTACCAGATACCGATCAGCCCGAGCCCCGCACCGGCGAGACAGGTCCACAGCCACCAGAGGTGCCCGTGGTCGTCGAACCACCCGTAGAAGGGGAGCTGGACGAGGAAGAGGACGAACCAGATGACGGTGCCGCCGACGATGGTCGGGACGACCGGCCCCTCCAGGGGCTCGGGTGCCTCATGCGTCGGGGTCCACTTCGCCATGGCGGCAGTCTATGCGGGCGGGGTCGGCAGGCCGGTGCTGGAGCCATCTACGCGCGGAGATAGCGATCACCGATCTGTCTGTTCATACTGAAACGGTTTTGCGAATGGCCTGTTCTGTTCGTTCGAACGTCCGATGACCACGATGACTGAGGTTGCGCATGCCCGTGCAGGACAAGGCCCCCGCTCCGGTCGGCTTCGACCGCTTCGACCGCTTCTTCAAGATCTCGGAGCGCGGTTCCACCGTCGGCCGTGAGGTGCGCGGCGGCTTCGCCACCTTCTTCGCGATGGCCTACATCATCGTGCTGAACCCGATCATCCTCGGCAGCGCGAAGGACGCCTTCGGCAACCAGCTCGACAGCGGCCAACTGGTCACCGCCACCGTGCTGACCGCGGCCTTCTCCACTCTCCTGATGGGCGTCATCGGCAACGTGCCGATCGCGCTCGCCGCCGGGCTCGGCGTGAACGCGGTCGTCGCGCTCCAGCTCGCCCCGAGGATGAGCTGGCCCGACGCGATGGGCATGGTCGTCCTGGCCGGTTTCCTCGTGATGCTGCTGGTCGCGACCGGGCTTCGGGAACGGGTGATGAACGCCGTCCCGACCAGCCTCCGCAAGGGCATCGCCATCGGCATCGGCTTCTTCATCATGCTGATCGGCCTGGTCGACTCCGGCTTCGTGTCCCGTATCCCGGACGTCGCCAGGACCACCGTGCCGCTCCAGCTCGGCTCGGACGGCCACCTCAACGGCTGGCCCGTGCTGGTCTTCGCGCTCGGCGCGCTGCTCACACTCGTACTGATCATCCGCAAGGTGCCCGGCGCGATCCTGATCTCGATCGTGACGATGACGGTCCTGGCGCTGATCATCGAAGCGGTCGCCAAGGTGCCGAGCTGGGGCCTGACGACCCCGAAGTGGCCGGGCAACCCGGTGGCCAGCCCGGACTTCGGGCTGGTCGGCGAGTTGAGTCTCTTCGGCGGCTTCGAGAAGGTCGGCATCCTCACCGGTGTCCTCTTCGTCTTCACCGTGCTGCTGTCGACGTTCTTCGACGCGATGGGCACGATCCTCGGCGTCGGCGACGAGGCGAAGCTGATGGACGAGAAGGGGCGGCTGCCCGGTATCAACCGGGTGCTGTTCGTGGACGGCGTCGCCGTCGCGTCCGGCGGTGCGACCTCGTCCTCCGCCGCCACCTGCTTCGTGGAGTCCACGGCGGGTGTCGGCGAAGGCGCGAGGACCGGGCTGGCATCCGTCGTGACGGGCACGCTCTTCTCGCTGGCGCTGTTCCTCACACCGATCGCGACGATGGTCCCGTCCCAGGCGGCGACGCCCGCCCTGCTGGCGGTCGGCTTCCTGATCCTCGCCGGGTCGATCAGGGACATCGACTGGACCGACTACACGGTCGCCGTACCCGCGTTCCTGGCGATGCTGACGATGCCGTTCACGTACTCGATCACCAACGGCATCGGCATCGGCTTCATCACCTTCAGCGTGCTGCGCCTGGCGGCGGGCCGGGGGCGCGAGGTGCCGGTGGCGATGTACGTCGTGTCGGCGGTCTTCGTCTTCTACTACGCGATGCCGGCGCTGGGCCTGACGTGACCGTGGGGGCTGGTCACGCCGCGCCGTAGAACCTCTCCGTCTCGTCGACGGACGCCTTGAAGCGTTCGTCGAAATCGTCGCGCATGAGCGTCCCGACCACATAGTCCTGGACGGTCATTCCGCGTCTGGCGGCGTGCTGCCGTAGCCGGTCGAGCAGCTCACCGTCTATCCGCAGGCTGAGCACTGTCGATCCCATGCCGTCCAGGGTCGGGGGCGGGTACGGGCCGCTGGGTGACTTTCCGTGCTTTCCTCACTCGTTCGAGTGAGCTACCCGCGCTCGATGTGTCGTGCGATGTGTGGGATCTGTGCGATCTGGCGGGGAGCGGTGTTTTCCGTTTTCCTTAGCTTAGGTAATGAGTTACGCTAAACAACATGCCTGACCTATCCCACGGCGACGACGCAGCCGCCGTGAACGCACTCCGCTCGGCCGTCATGCGGCTGGGCCGGCGCCTCAAGCACCAGCGCGTCGACGAGTCCCTGAGCCCGACCGAGATGTCGGTGCTCGGCACCCTCGCCCGCTGCGGGTCCGCCACACCCGGCGAGCTGGCCCGCAAGGAGCACGTACAGCCGCCGTCGATGACACGCATCGTGGCCCTGCTCGAAGCCAAGGGGCTCGTCCGGCTCGAACCGCACCCCGACGACCGCCGGCAGAAGGTGGTCACCTCGACCGAGCGGGCCGAGGCCATGCTCGAAGAGAGCCGCCGCAAGCGGAACGCGTGGCTGACCGCCGTCGCGGAGGGCCTGGACGAGGACGAATGGGCCAAGCTCCGGGCGGCGGCGCCGGTGCTGGAGAAGCTCGCGCATTTGTAGCTGCCGTAACTGCCATTGCCGTAACCACCCGTATCCCCGGTTCTCGGCCTGATCGCTTCGGCCCGAGGGACCCGCACACGAGCACGTTGTCAACGTTGTCAGCGCCGAGGAGGCGAACCCACTTTGAGTACGGGATCCGGAGCAGACTCCGCCCCCGCACCGACCACCCCCAACCCCATTGAACAGACCGAACAGCCCCGCACGAGCATGTTCAGCTCGCTGAGGATCCGTAACTACCGGCTCTTCGCCACCGGACAGGTCGTATCGAACACCGGCACCTGGATGCAGCGCATCGCCCAGGACTGGCTGGTGCTCACCCTCACCGGATCCTCCACGGCCGTCGGTATCACCACGGCCCTCCAATTCCTGCCGATGCTGCTCTTCGGCCTGTACGGCGGCGTCATAGCCGACCGCTGCAACAAACGCACCCTGCTGCTCGGCACCCAGGCCGCCATGGGACTCACCGGCCTCGCGCTCGCCGCCCTCACCCTCAGCGGCCAGGTCCAGGTCTGGCACGTGTACGCCACGGCCTTCGTACTCGGCCTGGTCACGGTGGTCGACAATCCGGCGCGACAGTCGTTCGTGCACGAGATGGTCGGCCCGGACCAGCTGCGTAACGCCGTCAGCCTCAACTCCGCCAACTTCCAGTCGGCGCGCCTCGTCGGCCCGGCCGTCGCCGGTGTCCTGATCACCGCCGTCGGCAGCGGCTACGCCTTCCTCCTCAACGGACTCTCCTTCATCGCACCCATCACCGGCCTGCTGGTGATGCGCACCGCCGACCTGCACAAGGCCGAGCGCACCCCGCGCGGCAAGGGCCAGCTGCGGGAAGGGCTGCGTTACGTCGCGGGAAAGCCCGAACTGATCTGGCCGATCGTGCTCGTCGGTTTCATCGGCACCTTCGGCTTCAACTTCCCGATCTGGCTCTCCGCCTTCGCGGACGACGTCTACCACGCGGGCGCCGGTACGTACGGCCTGCTCAACACCCTGATGGCAGCCGGCTCCCTGATCGGCGCCCTGCTCGCCGCCCGCCGGGGCACCTCCCGGATGCGGCTGCTGGTGGCGGCGGCGGTCCTCTTCGGTGTGCTGGAGATCGTGGCCGCGTTCGCGCCGACGTTCTGGATCTTCGCGGTGCTGCTCGTGCCGATCGGCATGTGCGGCCTGACGGTCAACGTGACGGCCAACTCCAGCATCCAGATGACCACGGACCCGGCCATGCGCGGCCGGGTGATGGCCCTGTTCATGATGGTCTTCGTGGGCGGTACGCCGCTGGGCGCCCCGCTCGTCGGGTGGGTCACCGACACGTACGGGGCCAGGGTCGGCTTCGCGGCGGGCGGCGCGGTCGCGGCGCTGGCGGCGGTGGGCGTGGGGGCGATGCTCGCCCGCGCGGGCGGCCTGCGCGTCAAGATCGACCTGCGGCCGGGGCATCCTCATGTGACGTTCGTGCCGCGGGAGAAGCTGGCGACGGCGGCGTGAGGGACGGCGCCCGCTCGCCCGGAGGGTTCGGGGGAGCGGGCGCGAGGGGGTTCAGCCGCGCGGGAACTCGTCGGTCTTGAGAGTCAGCCCGACGACGGTGTCCTTGAGCTTGATCTCCTCACCGAAGTCGACGGTCCGGTCGACGCCGTACTCGTCCTTCTTCGGTTCGGTGAAGACGCGGCAGCGGCCGACGTACGGATCGACGACGAGATAGACGGGCACGCCGGCGGTCGCGTAGGCGGCCTTCTTCGGGCCGTAGTCGTTGAGGGCGGTCGACTTGGAGATCACCTCGGCCACTAACTCGATGTCCTCGTAGTCCCAGAGACCCTTCGCGTTCTTGGCGGCCTCGCCGGACAGCGCGACAACATCGCAGGCGAACCCGTTCAAGTGGCCGGGGAAGTCGAAGCGGACGTCGGACTTGACCCGGCTGCGCGCGTACCCGGCTGCCCTTAATTGCTCGTAGATGTCCGTGATGATCTGCCAATGGGTGTCCCGTTGCGCCGCTATGAAGACGTGCCCACCGACGATCTCGACCTTGTATCCTCCGGGTACGGGCAACTCCTCAAGCCACTCGAACATCCTGTCCAGAGTCAGTTCGTCGCTCTCGTTGGCCATGGCGATCCTGTCGGTTTCTACGACGGTCATTGATCTCTCCTTTTTCGTGGATACCCCCTGCTCTTAGCTGGGGCAGGAAATGAAGTTCCTGCGGAGCAGGGCAGGGATAGCCGATTCGCCGCCAGGGCGGATCGGCGTCCGCTACGCGGCTGCTGTACGGGCCCGTTCGGGTTGGGTGGTGTAGGCGTAGCCGTCGGCCCGTTGGAGGAGTCGAACGTGCTTGTGGCGGATGCCTTGGACGGTTCCGTGGGTGGTGGTGATGTTGAAGCTGCCGGTGGCGCGTACGGCGACACGGCCGGTGTGCGTCCCCTGCTTCTTGCCAGTGGGCACCACCGCCCGCACGAGGTCGCCGGTGGCGTAGCCGAAGAACTGCTTCTGCCTCGGTATGTGCAGGCGGGGGAATCCGTGCTTGTCGCTGCGGGTCCGGGTGTGCGTGCCACGACCGGCGCATCCGGCGACCAGCACAGTGGTGACGGTTTCGGTGATCGCGTCGAGCTTGCCGACGGCAGAGCGTCCGATGTGTGGGTCTTCGGCAGGCCGCAGCGAGTGCGGTTCCACTTCGTTCGGCCGCCTGAGGCGGTGTGGGTGGGGAGGATGGCGTCGAGTGCCCGCCATAGCGCCCAGCGGGTGGAGTTGACTGCCGCTGCGTCGCGGAGCGGGGCCTTGGCGCGCTTGAGGATGTCGGCGGCCCGCTTCGGGGCGAACTCCTCAACGGGATGATTGGACTTGGTCTCGTTGCAGGGGATGCAGGCGAGGACGAGATTCGAGACGCGGTCGGAGCCGCCCCAGGAACGGGGGTGTACGTGGTCGATGTTGAGCGGCACGTTCGTGATGCCGCAGTACACGCAGGCGCGCCCGAACTTGGCGAGCAGATACTCGCGCACCTCCGTACCAGCCAAGGTGCCTCTCTGGTACTCCGCCCCTTCCAACGGCTTTCCGGCCGAGATGGCGTGGGTGTCGAATGCGACGCGTTCGACACCCACGGCGCGAACCGGAGTCCAGCGTGCGAGCCGGTTCGTCCACGACATCGTGGTCTCGACACGGTGCCGCAGGCTGGGGGCGAGCCAGCCTTTCGGCTTCGTACGGTTGAGAAAGCGGGGTGCCCGGTACCGGAGGTTGCGGGTGCGCCGTCCGCGCCGGTAGGCCGAGCGCTGCTCCATCTTCTTCCGAATCGTCGCGCCTCGGTGATCGAGCCGCACGCTGTACCGGCCGCGCCTCTCACCGGCCTGGACGGTGAACACGGCGATACCGGTGTGCTTGGAGCCGGGGTCGATGCCCAGCTCTACCCCGTCGACCTCCGAGTCGGCGGCGGTGCGGTCTTTGAGGCGGATGACGAACGGCGTGTGCCGGTGGACAACAGCGCGTCCCTTCTTGAGCAGCTTGCGCGCCCGAGCCGGGGTGGTGGGCTGCAACGGGTGGTGGTGCTTGTCGAGCACCATGACGTATGGGTGGGACTCACGTCCCGTCTCCCGAACCTTGCAGTCCGGGGTGACGCCGGCAGCGCCAGGTGAAGCGCTGTCGGTCTCCTCTCGCACATGTTCCGCGCTCGGCGCCTTACGGCGCTCGAGCCCCGTTTCGTCCCTGATCCCGGGGTTGTCTGCTGACTCGAATTCAAGGGAGAGCTGCTGAGGAAGCACAGCGCTGTTGATCTTCTGTCGTACGCGGAACGTAGCCAACTTCGGTCACCTCCTACTTGGTGTTGGCTGGTGCTGGTAACACATGGACCTCAGCCAGTCCGGCTGAAAGCCCCCTCGTTTACGAGGGGGATCCGGTTACCGTGGCGCTCCTCCCCGCTGCCGTACGAAATTCGGCAGCCGCGCAGTACAACGATATCCACGGTGTCCCGGTCACGCCCGAATGCCAGACTGGCCGCCATGCGCCTTTTCGCCGCCGTGCTGCCGCCCGCCCATGCCGCCGACGAACTCGCCGCCGCCGTCGACCGGCGGGTGCGGGGGCTTCCCGGGGCCGACGGGATGCGGTGGACCGGGCAGGCCGGGTGGCACTTCACGCTCGCCTTCATGGGGGAGGTCGACGACGCGCTCGTGCCCGAGCTGACCGAGCGGCTGGAGCGTGCGGCGCACCGGACGTGGGCGTTTCCGCTGCGCCTGCGCGGCGGCGGGCACTTCGGCGGGCGCGCGCTGTGGGCCGGTGCCACCGGGGGCATCGCGGAGCTGCGGCGGCTCGCCGAACGCGCGGACGCCGCCGCGCGCCGGACCGGCCTGCCGATGGAGGAGCACCGGAGCTACCGGCCGCACCTCACGCTGGCCCGTACGCGGACCGAGACCGACCTGCGCCCCTACGTGGCCGCGCTCGACGGTTTCGAGGGCACGCCGTGGGAGGTCGGGGAGCTGGCGCTCGTACGGAGCAGGCTGCCCGTGGCCGGGGTGCCGGGGGAGCAGCCGCGGTACGAGACGCTGGTGCGCTGCCCCACCGCCAGGCCCGCGGCCGGCGGCCGTTAACCTCGACGCGTGGACCCCAAAACCCGGAACCGGATCATGGCCGCCGCGCTGGTGCTGATGTTCGTGATCGTCGCCGTGGCGGGAGCGGTCGGCTAGGGCGTGTTGTGAAACACGCCCTGGCGACCGTCGGAGGGCACGGCCCAAGGGCCGCGCCCTCCCGTGGCGGCACTACCAGGCGAACGCCTCCGGAGACGGCCCCGGACCGGGGAAGATCTCCTCCAGCGACGCCAGCACCTCCTCCGACAGCTCCAGCTCCACCCCGCGCAGCGCGGACTCCAACTGCTCCGCCGTACGCGGGCCGACGATCGGCCCCGTCACACCGGGCCGCGTGAGCAGCCAGGCCAGCGCCGCCTCGCCCGGCTCGACGCCGTGCTTGGCCAGCAGGTCCTCGTACGCCTGGACCTGCTCACGGATCTTCGTGTCCGCGAGCCGGCTGCTCGAACGCTTCCCGGTGCCGCCCTCGCGCTCCTTGCGGATCGCACCGCCGAGGAGCCCGCCCTGGAGCGGCGACCAGGGGATGACCCCGAGGCCGTACTCCTGCGCGGCCGGGATGACCTCCATCTCGGCGCGGCGCTCGGCGAGGTTGTAGAGGCACTGCTCACTGACCAGGCCGTACGAGCCCAGTCGGCGAGCCGTCTCGTTGGTCTGGGCGATCTTCCAGCCGGGGAAGTTCGACGAACCGGCGTAGAGGATCTTGCCCTGCCGGATCAGGGTGTCGATCGCCTGCCAGATCTCCTCGACCGGGGTGTCTCGGTCGATGTGGTGGAACTGGTAGAGATCGATGTGGTCGGTCTGGAGCCGCTTGAGGCTGGCGTCCACCGCGCGGCGGATGTTGAGGGCCGACAGCTTGTCGTGGTTGGGCCACGCGTCGCCCTCGGCGGCCATGTTCCCGTACACCTTGGTGGCGAGCACCACCTTGTCGCGACGGCCGCCGCCCTGGGCGAACCAGGTGCCGAGGATTTCCTCCGTACGGCCCTTGTTCTCCCCCCAGCCGTAGACGTTGGCGGTGTCGAAGAAGTTGATGCCGGCGCCGAGCGCGTCATCCATGATGGCGTGGCTGTCGGCCTCGTTCGTATGAGGCCCGAAGTTCATGGTGCCGAGGACGAGTCGGCTGACTTTGAGTCCGGTGCGTCCGAGCTGCGTGTACTTCATGGCTCAACAGCCAACGCCTTCGAGCGTCCTCGAAGCAAGACCTCACTTCGAGTGACGGGGAGCGGGAGTGACGCTCACCGCCCGGCGTACGGCGCGCCCAGACCCCACGCCTGATGCATCGCGTCGGCGAACGCGCCTGCGAGCAGATGCTCCCCCGAGGGGCCGGGGTGGGTGCCGTCGTAGGTGTCGCGATGGATGTCGTACGACGCGGGGCGTGAGGCCGGCAGCAGCGGCGACTGGGGTTCGTCCAGGTCGGCGACCGTCTTGGCCAGCAGGTCGTTGAAGCGGTCGACCTCGGCGGCGAACGCCGGGTCGGTGGCGGCGCGGGTGTTGGGTATGACGGGCAGCAGCACGATCCGTACGCGCGGATTCGCGGCACGTGCCTCGGCGATGAACTCCCGTGTGTGCACGGCCGTTTGGTCGCTGTTCGTGTAGAAGCCGAGGTCTATCAGGCCCAGCGAGACGAGCAGCACGTCCACGCGGTGCGCGGCGACCGTCGCGCGGATCACCGGCGCCATGTGCTGCCAGCCCTCGCCCCAGCCCGCGAGGTGCGACCAGGCCTTCGCGGGGAAGTCGGGGGCGCGGTACGCGTACGAGACGGGGGCGTTGGGGTGCGCGTCGGAGTCGTACAGGCCGGTCCGGGGGCCGACGATCGCGTACGGGCCGCCGTACGACGCGTTCAGGTGCTGCCACATCCGGTAGCGCCAGGTGAAGTCGCCGGCGCGGCCGATGGTCATCGAGTCGCCGACGAACATGAAACGCATCGGGTCATCATCGCTGATCGAGGGAGGACGGCCGAGCCCGGCCCGTGGGATGGCAGTCTTGGACCATGGTCATGGTCATTCGCCCCTGTTCGCGTCTCGCCGGCGCCGCAATCGCGGCGGCGGTGCTCGCGCTGTCCGCCCCGGTGGCGGTGGCCGCCCCCGCAGCGGACCCCGACCGGAGCTTCCGGATCACGGACCCACGCATCACCGAGTCCAGCGGACTCGCAGCCAGCCGCGCGCATCCCGGCGTCTACTGGACGCACAACGACCAGGACAAGCCCCTGATCTACGGCGTCGACTCCCGGACCGGCGAGACCGTCGCGACCATCACCATGCGCGGGGTCGGGGAGCCCCGCGACATGGAGGCGATCTCCGTCGGCGCCGACGGGAACATCTACGTCGGTGACATCGGCGACAACCTGAACGGCAGTTGGGACCACGTCTGGATCTACCGCTTCCCGGAGCCGAAACGACTCGCGGACGCGACCGTCGACGCGACGCAGTACACCGTCAAGTACGCGGACGGCCCGCGCGACGCCGAGGCGCTGATGGTCCACCCCACCACGGGCCGCGTCTACATCGCCTCGAAGAACGAGGACGGCGGCGGCCTCTACGAAGGCCCCGCGAAGTTGACCAGCGACGGCACGAACACCTTCGAGCGCGTGGGCGAGGTGCCCTGGGTGACCGACGGCGCGTTCTCGCCGGACGGCAAGGAGCTGACGCTGCGTTCGTACTTCAGCGCCCGCGCCTACGTGTGGAAGAACGGCCGCCTGGGCGCGGACCACCGCGTCCGCGCCCCGATCCAGGCCCAGTCGGAGTCGGTGACGTACACGCTGGACGGCTCGGCCCTGATGTTCGGCACGGAGGGCACGCGCAGCGAGGTCAGCCGCGTCGACCTCGGGAAGGGCGGCGGCTCGTCGTCGGGGGGCGGCGGGAGCGCGGGGAACGGCAGTGCGGGTGAGGACGCCGGGGGCGACGGCGGGAACATCACGATCGGCACGGTGGTGCTCGTGGGCGCGGCGGTGCTGTTCTTCGCCTTCAGGCGCAAGAAGGGAAGCACCTGACGTACGGGCCTATTTGCGCTGTTCGTCGGTGCCCTGTGGGCCGGCGCGCTGGGCGACCAGGACCGACAGGCCGTCGAGCAGGCGCTGGAGGCCGAACTCGAAGTGGTCGAAATCCGGGCCGAACGCGTCCTCTCCCAGCGCGGCCATCAACGGGTAGCGACCGCTGGTCATCACCGCCGTCAGGATCGGCTCCTGTGCCTGCCAGAACTCGTCGTCGCTCAGGCCGGTCACCGTACGCGCCTCGACCGATTGGACACGGGTGCGGGCGACCCCGGAGACGTAGCCGCTGACCATGATGATCACGGAGACCAACTCCGGGGAGGTCAGGCCCATGTCCTTGATCCCGGCGAGCATCGACTCCATGCCGCCGACCGCGCCGGGGCCGAGGACGGGCCTGGTCTGGTTGACGGAGAGCAGCCAGGGGTGGGCCTGGTAGAGGGCGAGTTCTTCGCGGGCCGCCGTTTCGACGGTCTTCCGCCAGCCGGGGGGCGCGTCGGCGGTGCCCGTCTCCGAAAGGCGGGGCCGGCGGGCCTTGTCGCCCTGGACGCGGTCCAGCATCAGGTCCACCAGCTCG
This sequence comes from Streptomyces sp. NPDC050433, assembly GCF_044458565.1. Lineage (NCBI taxonomy): Bacteria > Bacillati > Actinomycetota > Actinomycetes > Kitasatosporales > Streptomycetaceae > Streptomyces > Streptomyces sp. NPDC050433. The sequence continues at coordinate 64,973 of NZ_JBITIB010000018.1, forward strand.
GCCCGGCCGGGGACATGGCGGTAGAGCGACATCGTTCCCGCGCCCAGTTCCGTGGAGAGCCGGCGCATCGAGACCGCCGCGAGTCCTTCGGCGTCCGCGATCTCGACGGCTGCTGTGACGATCCGGTCGAGGGTCAGCCCCGGTTTCGGGCCACGGGTCGCGCGTTCGCCGGTGCCCCAGAGGAGTTCCAGGCTGCGTGACACATCGCCGCTGCCGCTGCTGTCCGTCGTCGTCATGGCTTCAGCCTAGTCGGCCGGGCATTAATTGGGTACGTTGTACGCGCTATGGGTACGCCGTACTCAATTCTTTGGAGGGGCAGTGACCACCGACTACGCCGTGCACGCCGAAGCGATCCGAAAGAGGTACGGGGACAAGCGGGACAAGCTGGGTAAGCGCGGGGTCAAACACGCCCTCGACGGCTTCGACCTCGCCGTACGCACCGGAACCGTCCACGGGCTCCTCGGCCCCAACGGCGCGGGCAAGACCACAGCGGTGCGCGCCCTCGCCACCCTGCTCAAGCTCGACGGCGGGCGCGCGACCGTCGCCGGGGTCGACGTGGACCGCGACCCGCGGACCGTCCGGAGCCTGATCGGGCTCACCGGGCAGTACGCCGCGGTGGACGAACTCCTCACCGGCCGGCAGAACTTGGAGATGTTCGGCCGGCTCTTCCACCTCGGCGGACGCCGCGCCGCGCTGCGCGCAGGCGAGTTGCTGGAGCAGTTCGACCTGACGGACGCGGCGGCGAAGGGCGTGGGCGAGTACAGCGGCGGCATGCGGCGCCGGCTCGACCTCGCCGCGTCGATGATCCTCGCCCCACGGGTCCTGTTCCTCGACGAGCCGACCACCGGGCTCGACCCGCGCGGACGCGGCGAGGTCTGGGACGCGGTGCGGGCGCTGGTCGCGGGCGGTACGACGGTGCTGCTCACCACGCAGTATCTGGACGAGGCCGACAAGCTCGCCTCCCACATCACGGTCATCGACCGGGGGCGGGCCATCGCGGACGACACCCCGGCTCAGCTGAAGAACACCGTGGGCGGCGACCGGATCGAGGTCGTCGTGTACGAGTCCCACGAACTCCCGGCGGCGGCCGAGGTGGTGGCCCGCGTCGCGGGCTCCGCGCCCGGCACGGACACCGAGGGACGCCGGGTGCACGCGCCGGTCAGTGACCGGGTGGCCGCGCTGACGGAGGTCGCGCGGGAGCTGCGGGACCGGGGGATCGCGGTGGAGGACATCAGCCTGCGCAGACCGAGCCTGGACGACGTGTTCCTGCGGCTGACGGGTCATCGCACGGAGGTGGCCGCATGACCACGAACGTAAGCCTGTCGCCGGAGGGCACGCACGGCCGCGCCTTCTGGGCGGTGGCCGACTGCTGGAACCTCGTACGCCGCAGCCTGACCCACTACCGGCGTCAGCCCACCTTCATCCTCTGGACGCTGGGCTTCCCGCTCGTATCCGTACTGCTCTACGGCTACGTCTTCGGCAGCGCCATGAAGGTGCCGGGCGGCGGGGACTACCGGGAGTTCCTGATGCCGGGCATGTTCACCATGACCATGGCCTTCGGCTTCATGAACACGGCGACCGCTTTCGTCACCGACGCGGGCAGGGGCGTCCACGACCGCTTCCGGTCGATGCCGATGGCACCGTCCGCGGTGGTCACCGGGCGGGGCGTCGTGGACCTGATCACGGCGGGCGCGGAACTGGCGATCCTCGCCCTCGCGGCCCTGGCGATCGGCTGGCGCGCGGACGGCGGCCTGCTCGCCTCCGTGGCGGGCTTCGGTCTGCTCCTGTTGCTGCGCTTCTCGCTGATCTGGCTGGGCGTCTGGCTCGGCCTGGTGGTCCCCGGCCCGGAACAGGCAGGCAGTCTCTTCGCCGTCGCCTTCCCGGTGACGATGATCTCCAGCGTCTTCGTGGCCCCGTCCCTGATGCCGGACTGGCTGGGCACGGTAGCGGCGTGGAACCCGGTGTCGGCGACGGTGACGGCGATCCGCGAACTGTTCGGCAACCCGGTGGCGAGCGGCGGCAGTTGGCCGGAGGAGCACGCGCTGCTGCTGTCGGTGGCCTGGCCGGTGGCGATCACGCTGGTGTTCGTTCCGCTGGCGGTACGGAGGTTCCAGCGGCTGAGCCGGTGAGCGTCAGGTCGCTTTCCCGGGCTCCCCGGCCCGGTCGGTGACCGACCGGGCCGGGCCGGGGAGCGAGACGTACGGCGTCGTCAGAGCTTGTCGATCACGTAGTCCACGCACGCCGTCAGTGCCTCGACGTCCGCCGGGTCGATCGCCGGGAACATCGCGACCCGCAGCTGGTTGCGGCCCAGCTTGCGGTACGGCTCCGTGTCCACGATGCCGTTGGCGCGCAGGGCCTTCGCGACCGCCGACGCGTCGATCTCGTCCGTGAAGTCGATCGTGCCGATCACCTGCGAGCGCTGCGCCGGGTCGACGACGAACGGTGTCGCGTACTTGGACGACTCCGCCCAGCCGTACAGCGCACGCGCCGACGTCGCCGTGCGGGCGGTCGACCAGGCGAGGCCGCCCTGGGTGTTCAGCCAGGTCAGCTGCTCGTTCAGGAGGAAGAGCGTGGCGAGCGCCGGGGTGTTGTACGTCTGGTTCTTCAGCGAGTTGTCGATCGCCGTCGGCAGCGAGAAGAACTCCGGCACGTGCCGGCCCGAGCCGTGGACGCGCGCGGCGCGCTCCAGCGCGGCCGGGGAGAAGACGCCGATCCACAGGCCGCCGTCGGAGGCGAAGGACTTCTGCGGGGCGAAGTAGTAGACGTCGGTCTCGGCGATGTCGACCGGCAGGCCGCCCGCGCCGGACGTGGCGTCGACCAGTACGAGCGCGCCCTCGTCGGCGCCCGCGACGCGCTTGACCGGCGCGGCGACACCGGTGGAGGTCTCGTTGTGCGTGAGCGCGTAGACGTCCACGCCCGTTTCGGCCGCCGCGTCCGGGTGGGTGCCCGGCGAGGAGGAGATGACGGTCGGCTCGGCCAGCCACGGCGCCAGCTTCGACGCCTTCGCGAACTTCGACGAGAACTCGCCGAAGGACAGGTGCTGGGACCTGTTCTCGATCAGACCGTGCGTCGCGATGTCCCAGAAGGCGGTGGAGCCGCCGTTGCCCAGGATCACCTCGTAGCCCTCGGGGAGCTGGAACAGCTCGCGCACACCGTCGCGCACCGCGCCGACCAGGTTCTTCACCGGGGCCTGGCGGTGGGACGTGCCGAGGAGAGACGTACCGGTGGCGGCCAGGGCGTCCACCGCCTCCGTACGCACCTTGGAGGGGCCAGCGCCGAAACGACCGTCGGCGGGCTTGATGTCAGCGGGAATCTGAATATCGGCCACGGCCGCAGCCTAGACGTTTTCTGTCGGCCGTCAGGGGAGTGGTTCACGTCGTGAGACGTGGTGAGACGCGGGTGGCGGGGCATCCTGGGGGAATGGCTGAGCACAGGGAGCGGCACGGGAAGCGGGACACAGCGATGCGTACGGCACCTGCGAGGGCGGCGGTACCGGCGGCGGCGACCACCGCCCTGGCCAGAGACCTGGCCGGTGCCGTCCGCGGCGACGTGGACTTCCGCGCCGCCGCCCGCGCCCTGGTCACCATGGACGCCTCCAACTACCGCCGCGTGCCCGTGGGCGTCGTCGCCCCGCGCGACGCGGACGACGTCGCGGCGGCCCTGGCCGTCTGCCGCACGCATGGCGTGCCCGTCGTGCCACGCGGCGGCGGCACCTCCATCGCGGGGAACGCGATCGGTGTCGGCGTCGTCCTCGATCTCACCCGGCATCTTCGCTCGATCGTGTCGGTCGACACCGAGGCGCGTACCGCGATCGTGCAGCCCGGCGTCGTCCTCGACCGGCTGCGCGACACCGTCGCACCGCACGGTCTGACCTTCGGGCCCGACCCGTCCACGCACAGCCGCTGCACGCTCGGCGGCATGATCGGCAACAACTCGTGCGGGTCGCACTCGGTCGCGTGGGGTACGACCGCCGACAACGTCCACGAGCTGTCGGTCACGACGTACGGGGGCGACACCCTGCGGCTCGCCCGGGGCTGGGACCGTGCGCCCGACGGCCTGCGCCCCCTGCGCCCCCTGGTCGAGCGCAACCTCGCGCTCCTGCGCACCGGTTACCCCACCGGTCTGCCGCGCCGTATCTCCGGCTACGCGATCGACGCGCTGCTCCCCGAGAACGGCACCGACCTCGCCCGCGCCTTCTGCGGCAGCGAGGGCACGCTCGGCGTCGTCACCGAGGCCGTCGTACGGCTCGTCGAATCGCCGCCCGCGCGGGCGCTCGCGGTCCTCGGCTACCCCGACGAGAGCGGGGCGGCCGAGGCGGCGGCCGGGCTGCTGCCGTATCACCCGCTCACCGTCGAGGGCATGGCCGACGACCTCGTCCCCGGCCCGCACGACCTGCCGCGCGGCGGCGCCTGGCTCTTCGTGGAGACCGGCGGCGCCACCGCCGCCGAGGCCCGCGCGCACGCCGAGCGGATCGTGCGCGCCGCCGACGCCCTGGACGGCACGGTCGTGGCCGACCCGGCCGGGATCCGGGCGCTGTGGCGGGTACGGGAGGACGCGTCGGGCACCGCCACCCGCAGTGCCGACGGCGGCGAGGCGTGGCCGGGCTGGGAGGACTGCGCCGTACCGCCTGCCCAACTCGGCGCGTACCTGCGGGACTTCCGCGCGCTCCTCGCCCAGCACGGGCTACGGGGCACGCCGTACGGGCACTTCGGCGACGGCTGCATCCATGTCCGCATCGACTTCGACCTGTTGAGCACGGCTGGGGTGCGTGTCTTCCGCCGCTTCTCGGAGGACGTCGCCGACCTCGTCGTCGCGCACGGCGGCTCGCTCTCCGGCGAGCACGGCGACGGGCTCGCGCGCTCGGAGCTGCTGCCGACAATGTACGGGGACGAACTGACCGCCCTCTTCGGACAGTTCAAGGACGTGTGGGACCCGGCGGGCGGGATGAACCCCGGCTCGATCGCCCGGCCCGCCCGGCTGGACGACAACCTGCGCTTCGAGGTCCTGCCGCGCGAGCGCGTCGACGTCGCCTTCGCCTACCCGCACGACGGCGAGACGGACGGAGTCGTGGGCGGGGACTTCTCGGCGGCCGTACGGCGCTGTGTGGGCGTCGCCAAGTGCCGTGTGGAGGGGCCGAGTTCGGGCGCCGGGGTGATGTGCCCGTCGTACCGCGCGACCGGTGACGAACAGCACTCCACGCGCGGGCGCGCCCGGCTGCTGCACGAGATGCTCGCCGGTGAGGTCGTCACGGACGGCTGGCGCTCGACCGAGGTCAAGGACGCGCTCGACCTCTGTCTGTCCTGCAAGGGCTGCCGCAGCGACTGCCCGGTGGGCGTCGACATGGCCACGTACAAGGCGGAATTCCTGCACCACCACTACGCGGGCCGGCGCCGCCCCGCCGCGCACTACGCGATGGGGCGGCTGCCGCGCTGGCTGCGGGCCGCGGCGTCCTTCGCGCGCGTGCTGAACGCGGCGGTACGGCTGCCGGGAGCCGCCGCGCTGGCCAAGCGCATGGGCGGGATCGCCCCGGAGCGCTCGATCCCGCGCCTGGCGCCGCTGACGTTCACGCGGTGGCTGCGGCGGCAGGGGCGGGAGCCGGTGAAGGACCCGGCGGTGGTGCTGTGGCCGGACACCTTCACCGAGCACCTGTCGCCGTCGGTGGGGCGGGCGGCGGTCCAGGTCATGGACGCGGCCGGCATCGCGCACGCGCTGCCGCCCGGCCCGGTCTGCTGCGGTCTGACGTACGTCTCCACCGGCCAGCTCGAACAGGCCCGCGCGGTCATGCGCCGCACCCTGGACCGGATGGAACCTTTGCTCGAACGGGGCCTGCCGGTCCTCGTCCTGGAGCCGAGCTGCGCCGCCGCGCTCAAGACGGACCTGCCGGAACTGCTCGCCGACGACCCGCGCGCGGCCCGACTCGCCGCGTCGGTACGGACGTTCGCCCAGACCCTGGAGGAGTACGCCCCCGACTGGCAGCCCCCGCGCGTCGACCGCCCGGTCGCGGGTCAGACCCACTGCCACCAGCACGCGGTCCTCGGCGACGCGGCGGAGCGCCGCCTGCGCGAACGGGCGGGCCTCACCGGCGAGTTGAGCGGCGGCTGCTGCGGCCTGGCGGGCAACTTCGGCTTCGAGAAGGGCCATTACGACGTCTCGGTGGCCTGCGCGGAGGACCAACTGCTCCCGGCGGTCCGGTCGGCCCCGGAAGGTACGGAACTGCTGGCGGACGGCTACTCCTGCCGTACTCAACTGGACCAGCTGGCCTCCGCCGACGCGAGGCACCTGGCGGAGGTCCTGGCGGAGGCGCTCGGCCCGGCCGGCCGATCCGTCAGTCCGTCTGCTTCGGATGCCCGGTCCCGGCGAAGGTGATCCATGCGATGTGGTTCGTGTCGTCCACCAGGTACCAGATCCGCCCTCCTCCGGTGACTTCGAACTGCCATCGTTCCAGGCTCTGCCCCTTGAATGAACCCGTACCGAGCGCGCCCTTGAGCCGGTGCTGACGCTCTGGGGTGTCCGCAGCGCGCGGATGTGCGCGGATGCGGTCGTACGCCCGGCGTAAGTTGCCCGCCGCGTGCCGCGACAGGTGCTCCCAGCCCGTGGCGGCCTCGCTGTTCGCGAATCGGAGGTCGTATTCGACGTCAACGGGCGGGGGTGCCGCCCGGTCTCCGCGCTTGGGGCTCATGCCGAGACCTCCGGGCGCCGCGCGGGACCGAGGTCGCCCTCGGGATCCCGCGTCACCGCCCCGAGCAGGGCCGGGTCCGCGTACACCTCGGCCGTGTGCCGCCACTGGATGAGCAGGAGTGCGATGGGTGAGAGGTTGTCCAGGGCTGTCGCGCCCTGTGCGGTGCGGACGAGGTCGTCGATCAGTCCGTCCACATCCTCGGGCGGGAGGAATGTGGTCCATGGCAGGGCGTCCGGCAGTGCGGACCGCAGAGCGGCGATGTTCTCCGTCCGCACGAGTCCGGCCAGCAGGCGAGCGGTGAAATCGACCACCGCACTGTCCCTCTCCAGTTGGTCGACGCTGATCAGGGCGAGGTCATCGGCGTCGCGGCGCCGCAGCCGCAGCGCGCGGACGCTGTCGAGGCGGCGCGTTGTCTTCGCCGGGTGATGCAGCAACTCGCTGAAAGGGACGTACTCGTAAGCTGCGGTCATGACATCCACACTACCTCGGATGTCTAGCTCTGGTAACTCGTTTGAGGGCGGTGTCGGCGCGTGCCTACCGTGGCGGGTCCGCTCGGTGAATGGTCGGACTCGCGAGTGCAGTATGTTAGATCTCTCGGTCTATTGTGTTGTCCTATTCGATGTGAGGGAGGTCCCCGGTGGATGAGCCGCGTACCGCAGCCGTGGGCGCTGCCGTCTCGACCCCGGAGGCCGTCGGAGCGGTGGGGGCCGTGGGCGGTGGCGGGTCCGGGGTCGGGGCCACGGCTTCGCGGCGGGCGCTTGGGCCCGTTGCGCTCGTTGTCGGGGGCATCGTGTCCGTGCAGTTCGGTGCCGCCGTCGCCGTACTGCTGATGCCGCGCGCCGGTGCCGTCGGTGTGGTGACGCTGCGGCTCGTGCTCGCGGCCCTCGTGCTGCTGGTGATCTGCCGGCCCAGGGTCCGGGGTCACTCGCGTGCGGACTGGGGCACCGTGCTCGTCTTCGGTGCCGTCCTGGCGACCATGAACGTCCTCTTCTACCAGGCCGCCGACCGCATTCCACTGGGCGCCGCCGTGACCCTGGAAGTCCTCGGCCCGCTCGCCCTGTCCGTGATCGTCTCCCGCAGGCTCGGCAATCTCCTGTGGGCCGGGCTCGCGCTCGCCGGTGTGGTGCTGCTCAGTGGCGGCGGGTTCGACCGGCTTGATCCGGTGGGCGCGGCGTTCGCGCTCGCGGCCGGTGCGATGTGGGCGACGTACATCGTCTTCAGCGCCCGCATCGGGCAGCGCTTCCCGCAGGCCGACGGGCTCGCGCTCGCCATGGCGTTCGGTGCCGTGCTCACGCTGCCCCTGGGGATCGTGGAGGCGGGTTCGAAGCTGATCGTGCCGTCCACGATCGGGCTGGGCCTCGCGGTCGCGCTGCTGTCGTCGGTCCTGCCGTACACCCTGGAGATGCTCGCCCTGCGGCGGCTGCCCGCGTCGACGTTCGCGATCCTCATGAGCATCGAACCGGCCGTCGCGGCCATGGCGGGCTTCTTCATCCTGCACCAGGCGATGTCCTTCACCGACGCGCTCGCGATCGCGCTGGTCATCGCGGCCAGCATGGGTGCCGTACGGGCGCAGGCCGACAAGCGCGCGGCCGAGGGGAAGGCCGAGCGGGAAGAACTGGCCGCCGAGACGTAAAGCAAGCACGCTTGCTTGTTTCTGTGGGCGCTGCCATGCTCCGGGGCACGTACGACGCCGTGTCCCGACAGCCCGATCGGAGCGCATTCCGTGTCCGACCCCGCCGCGCATCCCGCCGCGTCCCTTCTTGACGATCTGCGCGCCGAGAGCGAGGAAGCCGACCGGCTCGTGGCCGAGTTGGACGACACCGGCTGGTCGCTCGCGACCCCGGCGGCAGGCTGGACCGTCGCCCACCAGATCGCCCATCTGGCGTGGACCGACACGGCGGCCCTCCTCGCCATGACCGACGAGGCCGCCTTCGCCGACGAGGCCGCGAAGGCGCTCGCCGCCCCCGAGACTTTCGTGGACGAGGGCGCCGAGGCGGGAGCCGCCCTGCCACCCGTACGGCTCCTCGCCCACTGGCGCGAGGGCCGCGAACGGCTCCAGCAGGCGCTGCGCTCCGCGCCCGACGGTGGGCGTTTTCCCTGGTACGGGCCGCCGATGAGCGCGCCGTCCATGGCGACCGCCCGCCTGATGGAGACCTGGGCGCACGGCCAGGACATCGCGGACGCGCTCGGCGTACGGCGCGAGCCGACCGCGCGGCTGCGGCATGTGGCGTGGATCGGCGTACGGGCCCGCGACTACGCCTACCTCGTACGGGGTGAGCAGCCGCCCACCACTCCCTTCCGGGTCGAACTCACCTCTCCGGGAGGGGAGTTGTGGACGTACGGCCCCGAAGACGCCGACCAGCGCGTCACCGGCCCCGCGCTCGACTTCTGTCTGCTCGTGACCCAGCGCGCCCACCGCGCGGACCTCGCCGTACGGGCCGAAGGTGCCGACGCCGACCGGTGGTTGGACATCGCGCAGGCCTTCGCGGGCCCGGCCGGGCCCGGCCGCCCGGCGAAGGGGGCGGCGCGGTGAGCACCCCGGCGCGCGTCCTGCGGATCGGCAACGCCTCCGGCTTCTACGGCGACCGCTTCGACGCGCTGCGCGAGATGCTCACAGGCGGCCACCTCGATGTCGTCACCGGCGACTACCTCGCCGAGCTGACCATGCTCATCCTCGGCCGCGACCGGCTGAAGAACCCGGCGGCCGGTTACGCCAAGACCTTCCTGCGGCAGCTGGAGGAAGGGCTCGGGCTCGCCCACGAACGCGGCGTGAAGGTCGTCGCCAACGCGGGCGGGCTGAACCCGGCCGGACTGGCCGCCGCCGTACGCGAATTGGCCGCGCGCGTCGGCGTCCCTGTACGCGTCGCGCACGTCGAGGGCGACGACCTGCTGACACCCGGCCGCGACTGGGGCGAGGGCGTGCTCACCGCCAACGCCTACCTCGGCGGGGCAGGGATCGCGGAATGCCTGCGCGCGGGCGCCGACGTGGTGGTCACCGGGCGGGTCACGGACGCGGCGCTGGTGACAGGACCCGCCACCGCGCACTTCGGGTGGGGTACGGGCGGTCCGGATGATCTCGACGCGCTCGCCGGCGCCGTCGTCGCCGGGCACGTCCTGGAGTGCGGCACCCAGGCCACCGGCGGCAACTACGCCTTCTTCGGCGACCACGACGGCGGACGCGACATCCGCCGCCCCGGCTTCCCTCTCGCCGAACTCCACCCCGACGGCACCGCCGTCATCACCAAGCACCCCGGCACCGGCGGCATCGTCGACATCGGCACCGTCACCGCGCAGTTGCTGTACGAGACCGGAGGCGCCCGGTACCCGGGCCCCGACGTGACGGCCAGGCTCGACACCGTACGGCTCACCCAGGACGGCCCCGACCGGGTCAGGGTCTCCGGCGCACGCGGCGAACCGCCGCCCCCCACGCTCAAGGTGGGGCTGAACCGGATCGGCGGCTGGCGCAACGAGATCGTGTTCGTGCTGACGGGCCTCGACATCGACGCCAAGGCGCGGCTGGTGCGCGAGCAGGTGACGGAGGCGTTCGCGCGCGCCGACCGGGCCCCGGCATCCGTCCGTTGGGAACTGGCCCGCACCGACCGCGCGGACGCCGGCACCGAGGAGACGGCAAGTGCCCTGCTGCGGCTGGTCGTTCGGGACAGCGACCCCGACGCCGTCGGCCGCGCGGTCAGCGGCGCCGCCGTCGAGCTGGCGCTGGGCAGTTACCCCGGCTTCCATGTGACCGCGCCGCCCGGCAAGGGCGCGCCGTACGGCGTCTTCGAGGCGGCGTACGTCGACGCCGCCGACGTCCCGCACACGGCGGTGCTGCCCGACGGCACGCGCGTACCGGTGCCGACTCCCGTACGTACGAGGCCACTTGAGCCCGTCCCGGAGCCCCCGCTCCCCGAGCCTCTGCCCACCGGACCCACCCGCCGCGCCCCCCTCGGTCTGATCGCCGGTGCCCGCAGCGGCGACAAGGGCGGGGACGCCAACGTCGGTGTGTGGGCGCGCAACGACGGTGCCTGGCGCTGGCTCGCACACGAGCTGAATACCGACCTGTTCCGTCAACTGCTCCCGGAGACAGCTGACTTGCCCGTCGTACGACACATCCTGCCGAACCTGCGCGCCCTCAATTTCACCGTCCAGGGCCTCCTCGGCGAAGGCGTCGCCGCCCAGGCCCGTTTCGACCCGCAGGCCAAGGCGCTCGGCGAATGGCTGCGCTCACGCCACGCCGACATCCCGGAGGAACTGCTGTGACCGTCTTCGTATCGGCGCTGGACGTGACGTCCCCCGACTACGCCGAGCACCGCGCCGAGATGCTCGGCAAGCTCGCCGAACTCGGCACGGAGCACGCCAAGGCGCTGGCCGGCGGCGGCGAGAAGTACGTGGCCCGGCACCGTAAACGCGGAAAGCTGCTGGCCCGCGAGCGCGTCGAGCTGCTGCTCGACCCCGACACCCCGTTCCTGGAACTGTCCCCGCTCGCCGCCTGGGGCAGCGACTACCCCGTCGGCGCGTCCATGGTCACCGGCATCGGCGTGGTCGAGGGCGTCGAGTGCGTCATCACCGCCAACGACCCGACCGTGCGCGGCGGCGCGTCCAACCCCTGGACGCTGAAGAAGGCCCTGCGCGCCAACCAGATCGCGTACGAGAACCGGCTGCCGCTGATCAGCCTTGTCGAGTCCGGCGGCGCGGATCTCCCCTCCCAGAAGGAGATCTTCATCCCCGGCGGCGCGCTCTTCCGCGACCTGACGCGGCTGTCCGCCGCCGGGATCCCGACCGTCGCGGTCGTCTTCGGCAACTCGACGGCGGGCGGCGCGTATGTGCCCGGCATGTCCGACCACACCGTGATGATCAAGGAGCGGTCCAAGGTCTTCCTCGGCGGACCGCCGCTGGTGAAGATGGCGACGGGCGAGGAGAGCGACGACGAATCGCTCGGCGGGGCGGAGATGCACGCCCGTACGTCGGGGCTCGCCGACCACTTCGCGGTGGACGAGCCGGACGCGATCCGCCAGGCGCGGCGGATCGTCGCGCGCCTCAACCACCGTAAGGCGCGTCGGGATCCCGGCCCCGCCGATCCTCCCAAGTACGAGGAGGACGAGCTGCTGGGCATCGTCCCCGGCGACTTGAAGATCCCCTTCGACCCGCGCGAGGTGGTGGCGCGGATCGTGGACGGCTCGGACTTCGACGAGTTCAAGCCGCTGTACGGGCCGAGCCTGGTGACGGGCTGGGCGCGGCTGCACGGCTATCCGGTGGGGGTGCTGGCCAACGCGCAGGGCGTGCTGTTCAGCGCCGAGTCGCAGAAGGCCGCGCAGTTCATCCAGCTCGCCAACCAGCGGGACATCCCGCTGGTCTTCCTGCACAACACGACCGGTTACATGGTCGGCAAGGAGTACGAGCAGGGCGGCATCATCAAGCACGGCGCGATGATGATCAACGCGGTCGCCAACTCGACGGTCCCTCATCTGTCGGTCCTGATGGGCGCGTCGTACGGCGCCGGGCACTACGGCATGTGCGGCCGGGCCTACGACCCGCGCTTTCTCTTCGCGTGGCCGAGCGCCAAGTCGGCGGTGATGGGCCCGCAGCAACTGGCGGGGGTGCTGTCGATCGTGGCGCGGGCGTCGGCGGAGGCCAAGGGGAATCCGTACGACGAGGAGGGGGACGCGGCGCTGCGCGCGATGGTGGAGGCGCAGATCGAGTCGGAGTCGCTGCCGGCGTTCCTGTCCGGGCGGCTCTACGACGACGGGGTCATCGACCCGCGTGACACCCGAACGGTGCTCGGCCTGTGCCTGTCGGCGGTCCACACGGCGCCGGTCGAGGGCGTGCGGGGCGGCTTCGGCGTCTTCCGAATGTGAGGATTTTGATGATCACGTCTCTTTTGGTGGCGAACCGCGGTGAGATCGCGTGCCGCGTCTTCCGCACCTGCCGCGAGCGCGGCATCGGGACGGTCGCGGTCTTCTCGGACGCGGACGCGGGCGCGGGCGCGCTGCACGTACGGGAGGCGGACACGGCGGTACGGCTGCCGGGGTCGGCGCCCGCCGACACGTATCTGCGTGGCGACCTGATCGTGAAGGCGGCACTGGCGGCGGGCGCGGACGCGGTGCATCCCGGCTACGGATTCCTGTCGGAGAGCGCCGAGTTCGCGCGGGCGGTGCTGGACGCCGGGCTGGTGTGGGTGGGGCCGCCGCCGGAGGCGATCGAGACGATGGCGTCCAAGACGCGGGCGAAGGAATTGATGGCGGCGGCGGGCGTCCCCCTGCTGGCGCCGGTGGACCCGGCATCGGCGACGGAGGCGGACCTGCCGCTGCTTCTTAAGGCGGCGGCGGGTGGCGGGGGCCGGGGGATGCGGGTGGTCCGCTCGCTCGACGCCCTGGCCGACGAGTTGGCGGCGGCCTCGGCGGAAGCCCGTTCGGCGTTCGGTGACGGAGAGGTCTTCGCGGAGCCGTACGTGGAACGGGGCCGGCATGTCGAGGTCCAGATCCTCGCCGACGCGTACGGCACGGTGTGGGCGCTGGGCACGCGCGACTGCTCCTTGCAGCGACGGCACCAGAAGGTGATCGAGGAGTCCCCGGCGCCGGGCCTGACGGCCGCTCTGCGCGCGACGCTGACGGACGCGGCGGTGGTGGCGGCGCGGGCCGTGGAGTACCGGGGCGCGGGCACGGTCGAGTTCCTGATCTCGCCTGCGGGCGGCGCGTACTTCCTGGAGATGAACACCCGCCTCCAGGTCGAACACCCGGTGACGGAGGAGGTGTTCGGCCTGGACCTGGTGGCCCTCCAACTCGCCTTGGCGGAAGGCGCGAAGCTCCCCCCGGAGCCCCCGTCCCCCGTCGGCCACGCGGTGGAGGCCCGTCTGTACGCGGAGGACCCGTCGCGGGGGTGGGCACCGCAGCCGGGGCGGGTGCACGAGTTGACGGTGTGGGGGGTGGGGGCCACCGACGCGGGCGGACCACGTCTCCGCGTCGACGCCGGGTACACGTCGGGGGACAGCGTCGGGGTGCACTACGACTCCATGCTCGCCAAGGTCATCGCCTGGGCGCCCACCCGTGCCGAGGCCGTCCGGCTGCTGGGCGACGCGCTGCGGCGGGCGCGGGTGCACGGGCCGGTGACCAACCGCGAGCTGCTCGTACGGTCCCTGCGCCACCCGGACTTCACCGGCGGGCAGTTCGACACCGGGTTCTACGAGCGCCACCTCGACGCGCTCACCGAGTCCGACGGCGAGGGCGCCCGGCACGCCGCCGTCGCCGCCGCGCTCGCCGACGCCGTACGGCGCGGTCACCCCGTCGGCGGGTGGCGGAACCTCGCGTCGCAGCCGCAGACCAAGACGTACGGCGGGTACGAGGTGCGTTACCACCGCACCCGCGACGGATTCCGCGTGGAGGACGACGCGGTGCGTGCCGTACGCGTCGTCGCTGTCACACCCCACCGCGTGACCCTCGAAGTCGACGGCGTACAGCGCCACTTCGACGTCGCTGAGTACGGCGCCGAGTACGGCAACGACGACGACCACGTCTACATCGACAGCCCCACCGCCTCGTACCGCCTCCTCGCCCACCCCCGCTTCACCGACCCCCGCACCGCCACCGCCCCCGGTTCGCTGCTCGCGCCCATGCCCGGCACCGTCGTACGGATCGCCCACGGGATCGGCGAAGGCAGCGCCGTCACCGCCGGGCAGCCGCTCATCTGGCTGGAGGCCATGAAGATGGAGCATCGCATCGTCTCTCCCGCCTCCGGCACGCTCACCGCGCTCCACGCCGCCCCCGGCAGTCAGGTCGAGGTCGGCGCGCTCCTCGCCGTAGTCACCGATCTCCCACAGGGGGAACTATGAGCATCGTCGAAACGCAGGAACACCAGGACCTCCGCGCCGCCGTCGCCGCCCTCGGCCGCCGCCACGGCCGCGGCTTCGACCGCGAGACGCTGTGGAGCGAGGCGGGCAAGCTCGGCTATCTCGGTGTGAACCTCCCCGAGGAGTACGGCGGCGGAGGCGGCGGACTCGCCGAACTCTCCATCGTCCTCGAAGAGTTGGGCGCCGCAGGCTGCCCCCTGCTCCTCATGGTCGTGTCGCCCGCCATCTGCGGCACCGTCATCGCCCGCTTCGGCACTGAGGAGCAGAAGCGCGCCTGGCTCCCCGGCCTCGCCGACGGCTCCCGCACCATGGCCTTCGGCATCACCGAACCCGACGCCGGATCCAACTCCCACCGCATCACCACCACCGCGCGCAAGGCGGACGACGGCGAAGGCGGCGGCTGGATACTCAACGGCCGCAAAGTCTTCGTCTCCGGCGTCGACATCACCGACGCCACCCTCATCGTCGGCCGCACGGAGGACGCCAGGACCGGCTCCCTCAAGCCCTGTCTCTTCATCGTCCCGCGCGACGCACAGGGTTTTCACCGGTCACAGATCGACATGGAAATCCTGGCGGTGGAGAAGCAGTTCGAGCTGGTCCTGGACGACGTACGGCTCCCCGCCGACGCGCTCGTCGGCGACGAGGACGCCGGGCTCCTTCAACTCTTCGCCGGCCTCAACCCCGAACGCGTCATGACCGCCGCCTTCGCCCTCGGCATGGGCCGCCACGCGCTCGACAAGGCCGTCGACTACGCCAAGACCCGCCAGGTCTGGCGGCAGCCCATCGGCGCGCACCAGGCCATCGCGCACCCGCTCGCCCAGGCCCACATCGAGATCGAACTCGCCCGCCTCATGATGCGCAAGGCCGCGCACCTCTACGACGCGGGCGACGACGCGGGCGCGGGCGAGGCAGCCAACATGGCCAAGTACGCGGCGGGGGAGGCCTGCGTACGCGCCGTCGACCAGGCCGTACACACCCTCGGCGGCAACGGCCTCACCCGCGAGTACGGCCTCGCGTCCCTCATCACCGCCTCACGCGTGGCCCGTATCGCGCCCGTCAGCCGCGAGATGATCCTGAACTACGTTTCCCATCAGTCCCTGGGTCTCCCCAAGTCGTACTGAGACAGGCCATTCTGGACCGTCCACGCGTCGAAGGGGCCGTTGTCATGATCTTTCACAGCGAGTACGCGGACGTCGAAGCGGTCGAGCAGCCCATCCACAAGGCCGTCCTCGGCCGCGCCGCTGAGTTCGGCGACGCCCTCGCACTGGTCGACGGCATGGACGGAAGCACCGTCAGCTACGCCCAACTGGACGTCTCCCACCGCCGTTTCGCCGCCGGTCTCACCGGGGCCGGTCTGCGCAAGGGTGACGTACTGGCCCTGCACAGCCCCAACACCGTCGCGTATCCGGTCGTGTTCTACGGGGCCACCCGCGCGGGCGCGTCCGTCACCACCGTCCATCCGCTGTCCACCGCCGAGGAGTTCGCGAAGCAGCTGCGCGACTCCTCGGCGCGCTGGATCGTCACGGTGTCGCCGCTGCTCGAAGTCGCCCGCAGATCAGCCGAGTTGGTGGGCGGGATCGAGGAGATCTTCGTCTGCGACCGGGCGCCGGGGCACCGTTCGATGCTGGACATGATCGCAACGGAGCCGGACCCGGCCTCCTCGGACGTCCCCATCGACCCCGCCGAAGACATCGCGGCCCTGCCCTACTCCTCCGGCACCACCGGCACCCCCAAGGGCGTCATGCTGACGCACCGCTCCATCGCCACCAACCTCGCGCAGCTCGACCCCGTCATCCCGATGCACCCCGGCGACCGCATCCTCGCGGTGCTTCCCTTCTTCCACATCTATGGCCTCACGGCCCTGATGAACGCGCCGCTGCGGACCGGCGCCACCGTCGTCGTACTGCCGCGCTTCGACCTCGACCAGTTCCTCGGCGCGATCGAGACGCACCGCATCAACGGCCTGTACGTCGCCCCGCCGATCATCCTCGCGCTCGCCAAGCACCCGGCCGTCGCCCGCTACGACCTCTCCTCGCTCGACTACATCGTGTGCTCCGCCGCGCCCCTCGACGCCCGCCTCGCCGAGGCCTGTTCGGCGAGGCTCGGGCTGCCGCCCGTCCGGCAGGCGTACGGCATGACCGAGCTGTCACCGGGCACGCACGTGGTCCCGCTGGACGCCGACACCCCGCCCGCAGGCGCCGTGGGAAAGCTCCTGCCCAGCACCGAGATGCGCATCCTCTCCCTCGACGACCCCGGCGCGGACGCCCCCGCCGGCGCCGAGGGCGAAGTCCTCATCCGGGGGCCGCAGGTGATGAAGGGTTACCTCGGACAGCCCGAGGAGACCGCCCACATGATCGACGCCGACGGCTGGGTGCACACCGGCGACATCGGCCGGGTCGACGCCGACGGCTGGCTGTTCGTGGTCGACCGGGTGAAGGAACTCATCAAGTACAAGGGGTTCCAGGTCGCCCCGGCCGACCTCGAAGCGCTGCTGCTGGCCCACGAGTCGATAGCGGACGCGGCGGTGATCGGTGTCTACGACGAGGACGGGAACGAGATCCCCAAGGCGTACGTCGTCCGCCAGCCCTCGGCGCCCGAACTGACGGAGCGGGACGTCATGGCGTACGTCGCCGAACACGTTGCCCCGCACAAGAAGGTCCGCAGGGTCGAGTTCATCGGGGGCGTGCCACGGGCGGCGTCCGGGAAGATCCTTAGGCGTGAACTGCGGGACCGGGAGCGGGAGTCGGAGCCGGAGGCCGTATAACCCGTTCCGGCCTGCGCGGCGCCGCCGGTTGTCAGTTGGCCCCGAGATTTTCCAGATCCGCCACGAAGTCGGTGTACGACTGGTTGATCCCCACCGGGTTGTTGATGAGTCCCGCACGCCGCGCCTCAGACATGATGTCCGGGCCCTCGGTCTCCCGGTATGCGGGGGATCCGATTTTGTTCTGAAGCAGTTCCTTGGGGTTCTTGAGGGTGCCAGTGTTCTTGCCCCGTAATCGTGCGGGGACGCTCCACCCGGCGTGTAGGTGAGGGAACGCGTCCGGGAAGAGGAGCAGCCACGCTTCCGTCTCCTCGGCGGCGAGGGCGAGCGCCGTGCCGCACGGGCTTTCCTTGGCCAACGCGTCGGCAAGTCGGCGGCGGACCGCCGCGTACTGCGGTCCGGTGGGGGCGTCCAGGTCTTCGTGGACGATGAGCCCCGACAGACGTGCGCGGTCGCGTGCGGCGCGGCCCTTCGCCTTGTTGACGATCGTGCCTATGCGCTTGGTGAGGTTGTCCCCGGTGGCCGTCTTCAGCCTTACGGGGTCGCCGATGCGGACGAGTTTGCTCTTCAGCGCGGGCCGCAGTTCCCGGACAAGGATCTCCACGGTCTTGCAGTCGTTGGTGTCCTCCCCCGCGACCACGATCACGGACGCGCCTGGGGGTGTCATTCTTGCGTCTTTGCCTTTGGCCCTGTTACTCAATGCCGCCGCCGAGCACCCCGGAGAACCACAGCTCGCCCAGTGGAAGGTCTTCGCTGGACTCCACAATCTCCTCGATCTGCTCCGTACTGAGGGCGGGGATGATCGACGCCCCGAGATCGTCGCGCTCGCAGACGACCAGTTCGTCGGGACGCAGCCGGTCCGCGAGAGCCGGCGAGTGGGTGGCCACCAGGTACTGGCTTCGGGCACTGGCTTCGCGTAGCCGCTCAACCAGCAGTTCAAGGGCTTGAGGATGGAGCCCGTGGTCGATCTCCTCCACACATGTCAGCGCCGCCGGGCGCGGATCGTAAAGCAGGGCCAGCAAGGCGAGGAGCCTGACGGTGCCGTAGGAGGCGTCGGCGAGCGGTGTGGACCGGCGCAAGCCGTGTTCTTTGAGGATCACGGTGATCTCGTCGGCTGAGCCTCCGGTTAATTCGAACTCGATCGTTCGCAGTTGCGGCAGCACCGAGCGCGCGTCCGCCAGCAGGCGGCTCCATACCTCGTCGTCCTCGCTGAGGTCGAAGAGAAAGTCCGCCAGATTGCGCGCGTCGGGAGCGAGAGCGTTGCTGACACCGAAATGGGTCCGCGACGGCCGTCGGGCGGCGTCCACATCCACATCGAACACGCGAAGTGAGGACAGACGCCGGGCCACAGCGGTGACTTCGGCGCCCCCCTCGGTCTTGGCGAGCCGGGGCAGGGTGGACAGACCGCTGCTCAGTTTATTGATGCCGATGTTGCTGTGCCCGGTCTTCTTGTCGCCCTGAGTGTTGGTGACGGTCGCCTGCTGGCCGGAGACGGTGATTCTCCGGCCACGCCCACGGGTGCGTTTGAACACGAACTTCTCGCGCCGCATGAGGATGCTGCGTCCGTCGTGACGCCTCTCCCCCGGGAGTAACCTGCGCTGGATTGTCAGCTCGTAGTTGTCGGGAGCGTTGACCGTCGAGTGGGTGGTCCAGGTCGCGGTCAGGCCGATTCGCAGGCTGCTGGGCGGCTTCTCGCCGCCCCAGAAAGCCACCTCCTCGAAACCGCCCCGGGATTCGAGCGCCGGCTGGAGATCGGTACGGATGATGTCTGCGAGGAAGCTGAAGACCTGGAGGACGTTCGACTTGCCGACACCGTTCGGGCCGACGAGCACGGTGAGGTCACCGAGCGGAATGCTGACGTCTCGCAGGCTGCGGAAGTTCTCGGCCTCGAGGCGGAGCAGGCGTGCGGGCATGCGCTGAGACTACTTTGATCTGACCTCGATCCGGCCGGTTTACCACATTCCAGGTGAGCCGTTGAGATCGAGTGACGATGGGCAGGTACTCGTGCGCTCCATTCGTTTCCCGGCCCACATCCTGAACGATTGCCCGCCTTCTGAGGTCAGGTCACGCAACACGGGATTGTCAGGCGAGTCCAGCCAGGCCCGTTCACCATCCGCGTCCACGGTCAGCCCGAAGCGGTCGAAGCCGGGGCGTTCCTGCTCCACCCACCAACTGTGCGCGGCTTCCACCTCGTCCCACAGGCGTCGGGGACCCGACTGGTACACCTTGGCTTCCTCGCGGTCGGCGCGGAAGACCACGACCGCCCATGACCTGTCCGAGCGCCCGTAGAACCACACGGCGCGCCTGCCGTCACGTTCGCGGTCGACCGTGTGGGCGACGGCGGGGACGCGCAAGCCCAACGCGAATCCGATCACGTCGAAGCTTCCCGTGCCGCGGAGCTCCGCCTCGGTCATCGCCGTGAACGACGTGTCCGCGGCATCCATCGCGCCCGCCGGAACGAACTCGTCATGCCGGGGCCACACCATCCGCTGAGAACGCAGGCGCATGAATGCCACCGGGCGCGAGAACGGTCCCGACGCACTCCGACGGTCTTCGGCGACCACCAGGCGGGCGGTGGCCTCGCCGGGCCCGTAGTAGGTCCCCCAGGGAACGAGGATCACCCCTCCGGGGCTGGACTGTTCCACCCATGCGAACGGGACCTTTCGCAGACCGCACGTGACGATGACGCGGTCGTACGGAGCCCGTTTCGCGTATCCGAGGAAGCCGTCTCCGTGCACCACTTCCACCGGAAGTCCGAAGCGGTTCAACGCCTCCTGAGCCTCTGACGCGACGGCGCCGTCCACCTCCGCGGTGACGACATTCCCGGCGCCCAGTCGGTGCGCGAGAAGCGCGGCGTTCCATCCCGTGCCGGTGCCGATCTCCAACACACGGTGACCTGGCTTCACGTCAAGGTCGGCCAGCATGGAGAAGACCAGGCTGGGCATGGACGATGACGAGCTGAACAACGTGCCCGGCTCCTGGCCGACATGCGCGCCGTCGTCCCACTGGGTGACGATGGGGACGTCCGAGTCGGCGTACCTCTGCCACGCCTGCGGGTCCTGCTCCTTGTCGACCGCGACGCATCGGCCGGTGGCCATGTCGTGCGGCCACATCACGTCTGGCAGGAAGCGGGAGCGGGGAACCGCTTGACAGGCCTCGGCCCAGTCGGGCGAAGTCGTCACTTTCGGTGGTCTCCGTCGCCGGGGGGCGTGGATCCGTCCGGGTGTGGGTCCTCGGTCGGCGACCACGGCTGACCGGGAAGCCCGTCCCCTTCGCCGTCGTCCTGGCCGTGCCCGCCGCCTTGTGCGAGATGGGTGGTGCCGGATCGGATGGGCACTGCTTCTCCTCCTTGAGAGGCACGGGTCCTCATTGTGCTGGGCAATTCACCGAGGCCGGTGCGGCTACGGGTGTTGGCGTCCGCGACGCGGGCGCTGAGCAGTTCGGCCTGGCTCAGCGGCCGTACGCGGGCCGGGTCGGCGTCCCACTCGCGTCCGCCGCCGAGCGGGCGGAGCTGGACGTAGGGGCCCTGTCGGGCCATGACGACGCCGACCCGGTCACGGCCCGAGTCGCGGACGGTGTCCCCGACGGCGGGCGGCGCGGGCGGTGCGGCCTCCCGTACCGGCCGCGCACCGTCCGTCACCGCCCGGCCCCGTCCACGATGACGGCGGCGAGCGCGAGGGCGACGGGCGCGGAGCAGACGCCGAGGTGGATGAGCGCGTAGCGGGTGGCGCGTCCGGCATCGCTGTCGTCGGTGACGGGCCACGGGGTGCGGACGTCCATGGCGGGCAACTGAATCCCGGCCCGCGTCAACGCCTCCGCCAGCGAGTCCCGCGCCTCGACGGCTTCCTGAATCTTCTCGGTGGCGATGCGCTGGGGGGTACGGCGGGGGAGCGGCGGCTTGGGAGTCGTGGACGTCATGGGGGGCTCCTTCGGCTGTGAATTGCCGTGCGTAGTGGGCTCATTACGAGAATGCGCCCGCGGAGGAGCCGTCCACGCCGAGTACGGGGGGTGCTTCCCTGGCAGGTGAAACACCTTCCACACCTGCCACGCCGGCCGGACCAAGCCCTCGCCGCCCCCGCTTCTGCGCGGCTACCGTCGACCGCCCCTACCTTCCCGCGCCAGGTGGCCAGCTTCGCAAGGCCATGTCAGCCACCTGCTGGAGGTCGTCACGCGTGGCGCCGCTGACGGCTTGGACGGCGATGCCGTTCGCCACGGTCATGAGGTAACGGGCGAGCAGGCCGGGATCGGCGTCGGGGGGCAGGTCGCCGTCGTCGACGGCTTGCTGGAACCGGTCGCGGAGGACTGAGGTGTGCTCGTTGCGCCAGACGGCGAGGGCGTCGCGGGCGTTGCTTCCCGGGGCTCCGGCGGCGAGTGATCCCTGGACGCCGAGGCACCCGGTGGGGCAGCCGGGGCGGGTGGTGGCCCGGACGGAGCCGTTGAGGAACGCGGTGGCCACCTGCCGAGCAGTCGGTTCTCGCAGGGCCAAGGCCCCGTACGAGGCGGGGCCCTCGGTGTAGCGCTCCAGGGCCTTGCGGAACAGGTCCTCCTTGTTGCCGAAGGCCGCGTACATGCTGGTACGGGTGATGCCCATGGCCTTGGTGAGATCGGTGAGGCTGGCGCCTTCGTAGCCCTGCTCCCAGAAGACCCGCATGGCGGTTTCGAGCGCCTTGTCGGCGTCGAAACCCCTCGGTCGGCCGATCGGTGCCTTCTGTCCCGTCTCCATGCGATTGATCATACCTCTTCTGTACCGGTCGATACGTAAGGTGCTACGGTGTCTTTCAGTATCGATCGGTACCGAACTTTGTGGAGGTCGTGACGTGAGCGTGGGACAGCTTGAAGGCAAGACAGCCGTCGTCACCGGCGGCGGCACCGGAATAGGCCTGGCCACCGCCGTACGGCTGGCGGCCGAGGGTGCGCACGTGTTCATCACCGGCCGGCGCAAGACCGTGCTGGACGCGGCCGTCGAGACCATCGGCCCGGCACGGGCCACCCCGGTGGTGGGCGACATCTCCAGCCTGGCCGACCTGGACCGGCTCTACGACGCGGTACGCGCCCGCGGCCGGGGCCTGGACGTACTGTTCGCCAACGCCGCCACCGCGTCGTTCGCGACGCTGGAGCAGGTCACCGAGGAACACTTCGATGAGACCTTCGGCGTCAACGTCCGGGGCACCTTGTTCACGGTGCAGAAGGCGCTGCCGCTGCTCAACGACGGCGCATCGGTGATCCTGAACTCCTCGGTGCGCGCCGACGACGGCGTCGCGGCGTTCGGCGCGTACGCGGCCTCCAAGGCGGCGGTCCGGTCCTTCGCCCGCACCTGGGCCAACGAGTTGAAGGACCGGGGCATCCGCGTCAACGCGATCTCCCCGGGCACCATCGACACCCCTGGACTCGACGCCGTGACCGCGGGAGACACGTCCCTCACCAAGTCACAGTTCGCCGCAGGTGTCCCACTGGGCCGGATCGGCCACCCGGAAGAGGTCGCCAACGCGGTGGCCTTCCTCGCTTCCGAGCAGAGCGGGTTCGTCCACGGCAGCAACCTGTACGTCGACGGCGGCGAGAACCAGATCTGACCTGCGGGCGCGGAACGTCATCACCTTCCGAATGCACAACCCCGATCCGGGGCGACAGAGAGGCCATCATGTCCGGCACCGACCTGCGCACGTTCTTCCAGCGCTACATCGACGCACTCAACACTCATGAGTTTCAGCGCATGACCGAATTCATCCACGACGAGCTCATCATGAACGGCCGGCCGGTCACGCGGGACGACGTCATCGCGGAGCTGGAGGGACACGGCGCCGCGGTGCCGGACTTCACCTGGCGCGTCCAAGACCTCGCCATCGAGGACGATCGCATCGCGGCCCGTCTGTTCAACAAGGGCACGCCCGTGAAGGAGTGGTTCGGCCTGACCCCCACCGGCGCCACGGTCGAGTACGCGGAGTACGCCTTCCACAAGGTCCGTGACGGGCGCTTCTACGAGATGAACTATCTGATCGACGCCCAGGCGGTTCAGCGGCAACTGGCCGACTGACGGGCCCGCCGCCTCGTCCCGTCGCACCCGCTAGAGCCCTCCGGTGCCGCCGCAGGACTGCGAACGCCGGGATGGGTACGCAGCGCACTGTGCGGTCTTGCTGCCTGGGCATGAGGTGAGCCTTCTGCGCGCTTTCCGGATCCGTTCCCGGAAACGACGCTGGGCGCACCGGACACGGTTCTCCGGGCGCGCCCGGCCTGGCAACGACTACTTTCGATTGGTTGTTGCGCGGTTTCCCCATCGGGGGCCAATAGCGTGAATTACCTTGCGCGAAGGGCTCGTTACGGGGCGAAAGCCCCTTCACCTTTCACGGAGGGCAGCACCATGCCGACGAGACGAGTGGTCACCAGCCGCAGCAGGGAACCCCGCGCACGGTTCGCGGAGGAACTGCGCTCCCTGCGCGCCGCACGCGGCGAGAGCCTGCGCCAGCTTGGCGAACGGCTGGGCTGGGACTGGTCGTTGTTCGGCAAGATGGAGAAGGGCGAGACGCTGGGCGGCCCGGAGGTGGTCCAGGCGCTCGACACGTACTACGGGACGCCGGGGTTGTTGCTCGCGCTGTGGGAGTTGGCGGTGAGTGACAAGTCGCAGTTCAAGGAGCAGTACCGACGGTACATGTCGTTGGAGTCGGAGGCGACGAGTCTGTGGCACTTCGCGGTGAGCATGTTGCCGGGGTTGTTGCAGACGGAGGGGTACGCGCGGGAGGTGCTGGCGGCTGGTGGGACCAAGGAGCCTCAGCTGACACAACAGGTTGAAGCCCGAATGGGGCGGCGGGAGTTGCTGGAGGGCGACAACGCGCCTCCGTTCCGAACGATCCTTTCGGAGGCGGTACTGAGAACGCCGCTGCGCAACTTGGGAGAGTGGCGGAGGCAGTTGGAGTACCTGCGGAAAGTGAGCGAGCGGGATGAAGTGATCATTCAGGTGCTGCCGTTCCTTGCGGGACCGTACGGCTTGGACAGCACCGACGTCTGGTTCCTGCGCCTTGCAGGCGGGCGCACCGTGGCGTACACCGAGAACGCCTATGGGGGCGAACTCATTGAGACAGACGGGCCGGTTGAACGCCTACAACGTGCTTACGATGCCGTACGTGACTTGGCCATGTCCCCGGCCGAGTCACGAAAGTTCATCCTGCGCATGTTGGAGGAAGTGCCTTGAAATCCCTCGACCTGAGCGCCGCTAACTGGCGCAAGAGCTCCTACAGCAATTCGGATGGTGGTGCCTGCGTCGAGGTCTCCGACGACTTCGCTGCCGTCGTCCCCGTGCGCGACAGCAAGAACCCCCACGGCCCGGTGATCGCGTTCCACGCGCCCGGCTGGGCTTCGTTCGTCTCGGCCGTGAGGCACGGCGCGTTGGACGCCTGACGCGTCAGTTGTACGAGGCGGGCCCGCCGACCGGCATGACCGGTTCGCGGGTGCCGTCCGCCCCCTCCACCCACGCCGTCTGAGCCCCTGCCGCATTCACCGTGAGCCCGTACTGGTCGACGCTCGGGCGGCCAAGGGTCTCCCAGCGGGAGTGAGCCGCCGTGATCTCGTCCCAGAGGCGTCGGGGGCCGGCCTGGGTGACGGTGAACCGGTCGGCGCTGTGGCCGTCGTAGTCGACCGTCGCCCAGGACGGCCCCGTGTCATCCGCCACGGCGAGACGCGTGGGTGCGTGCTCGCCGCTCGTGTCCCAGGCGAAATAGGCTCCGGGGACCGCGAGGCCGACGTGGAACTCCGCGTTCAGGTCCCCGGCCGCGACGGCCCACGGCGACAAGACCGAGGACGTCGTTTCCTCGGGCAGTCCGCAGTCGCCCTCGGCGGCCACGACCATCGGCGGGACGGCGGCCTCCCGCATCGGCATGAACGAGGCAAAGTCGTGGAACCGGCCCTCGCCGCACCCGTCCTGTGACGCCGTCAGTCGCAGCGTCCCGTATCCGCACCAGGCGGAGTTCCACGGGGTGACGATGAGCCCGCCCGGCTCCGCCTGGTCCAGCCATGCCGGTGGGACCCGGTCGACCGAGAACGTGGCGATGATCCGCTCGTACGGAGCCCCGGCGGGCCAGCCGGTCGCGGCGTCACCGCGTACCACCTTCGGTGTGTGGCCGACAGCTTTGAGATTCCGCTCAGCCTGCGCCGCGAGCGTGGGGTCCAACTCGACTGTCGTCACGGCCTGATCACCGCAGAGATGGGAGAGCAGGGCCGCGTTGTACCCGGTGCCCGCGCCCAGTTCGAGAACCCGGCGCCCTGCCGACTCCCGGTCCAGGCCCGCGAGAGCGAGCATGCGGAGCACCATGGAGGGCATGGACGCGGACGACGTCGGCAGGCCGTCGGTGAACTGGGTAACCAACGGGGCGTCGCTGTAGGCCGCGCTCAGCCATTCGTCCGGGGTGGTGGCTCGGTCGCACAGCCGGTGGCCACCCTTCCCGTCCCGCAGCCAGATGCGAGCCGGGAGGAACACGTGCCTCGGGACCGCGCGGATTGCGCGGTCGAGGGCGGGCGGCTGGGGGCCGATGAATTGGGTTACATCGGCAAGGAGTTGCTCGGTGTGGTCAGCCGTCGACCGCGTCGGTGTGTTCACTTCACCTACTTCTTTGGGGGAGGCGGCGGCGGTGTTGGCGGTGCCGGCGGGATGGGTCGGCCGGGCTGGTGGCCGTCGTCGCCACTGGGGTTACGGTGTTTGGCCGTCGTTGCCGTTTCCATGCCCGCCTCCGGAATGCGTAGATTTACTCTCCCACCGTAGAGAATTATGCCCGGGTTCGTGTAGGGCGCATTGACGGCACGTGGTGGAGATAACCCCCGGCCGGATACGGCAATGCGCCCCCTCGTGGCCGCCCGGTGCCTCCGGCAGGCTCGTCCGTACGGCGCGGACCGCACCGCACGGACTGATCACGGGGAGCCGGGACGAAGCGTGCGCAACGGGCGTTGGTGACCGCGACCACCGCCGTCGCGAAGATGATGGCGTCGACCGCTGCCGTTGCCGCGCCGACAGACAAGGCGGCGGACCGCCGGGCGTTGCAGGAGCGGCTGGACCATGTCGTCGCCACCGGCGCGGGACCTCAACCGGTTCGTCGCCGCGTTGCTCGACGGGAGTCTGCTGCCGGATCACCTGCTGGACGAGATGAGGAAACCCGCCGTCGAGGGTGCGACGTACGGGCTCGGGCTGGACTGGTACGACACCACGTGCGGGGTTCGTGTGTACGGCAACGACGGTGACGCCCTGGCGTACCAGGCCTGGGCGTACTCCACCGCCGACGGGAGCCGGCAGGTCGCGGTCGGGGTCACGCCCAACCGCCCCGCCGACCCGGCCGACGCCGTCCACGCGCTCCTGGACGCGGCCTTCTGCGGCTGACGCGGTGACGGTACGGGAACCATGCGTGCGCGCTTGATTGATTCGGTGTGCGCTGCCAGTCTCTGAACCCTCGTAAACGGGAGAGGGAGACCACCACGTGACGCTCGTCGCGACCGCGCACGAGCGCGGCATCACCACCCTGACCATGGACGCGCCGGCGAAGCGCAACG
This sequence comes from Streptomyces sp. NPDC050433, assembly GCF_044458565.1. NCBI lineage: Bacteria > Bacillati > Actinomycetota > Actinomycetes > Kitasatosporales > Streptomycetaceae > Streptomyces > Streptomyces sp. NPDC050433. The sequence goes on from NZ_JBITIB010000018.1 coordinate 91,778, forward strand.
CCCTGTCGGCGCGGCTCGTCGGGGAGTTGGCCGACGGGCTCACCCGCTGCGCCGGGGATCCGGACGTCCGGGCCGTCGTACTCAGCCACACCGGGTCCACCTTCTGCGCGGGCGCCGATCTGAAGGAGCCGCCGAACCCGTACACCTTCGTCGCGCTCCTGCGGCAGATCGTCGAGCACCCCAAGCCCGTCGTCGCCCGCGTCACCGGCCATGTACGGGCCGGGGGACTGGGGCTGCTCGGGGCCTGCGACATCGTGGTCGCGTCCAGCGGCTCGGACTTCGCCTTCACGGAGGTACGGATCGGCGTCGCGCCCGCCGTCATCTCGATGCCGCTGCTGCCCCGGATGGCACCGCGCGCCGCCGCCCGTCACTGCCTCACCGGCGAGACCTTCGGCGCGGCCGAGGCCGTGACCGACGGGCTCGTCACGCAGGCCGCCGACGACGTGGACACGGCGCTCGCGCCGATTCTCGACGCGCTGCGCCGAGGCTCCCCGCAGGGGCTGGCCGAGTCCAAGAAGCTGCTGACCGAGCCGGTGCTGGCGGCCTTCGACCAGTACGCGGAGGACCTGGTCCAGCGCTCGGCCACGCTCTTCGCGACGGCCGAGGCCCGCGAGGGCATGTCGGCGTTCCTCGAACGGCGGGACGCCGCATGGGTGCGCTAGCCGCGCCCCAGCAGGACCGCAGCCGGGCCACCCGGCGACGGCTGCTGGAGGCCGCCGTCGCGTGCCTCGCCGAACACGGCTGGGCCGGGTCCACGGTCGCCGTCGTCGCCGAACGCGCCGGGGTGTCGCGCGGCGCGGCGCAGCACCACTTCCGTACTCGCGAGGACCTGTTCACGGCGGCCGTCGAGTACGTCGCCGAGGAACGCTCCACCGCGCTGCGCGCCCTCGCGCCGACCGGGCCGACCCGCCGCCGCGAGGTGGTGGAGGCGGTCGTGGCGCTCTACACCGGGCCACTGTTCCGGGCCGCGCTGCATCTGTGGGTCGCCGCGTCCGACGAGGAACAACTGCGGCCCCGCGTCGCCGAACTCGAAGCGCGCGTCGGCCGCGAGGCGCACCGTATGACCGTCGAACTCCTGGGCGCGGACGAGTCGGTGCCCGGCGTACGCGAGACGGTCCAGGGCCTGCTGGACATGGCGCGCGGACTGGGCCTGGCCACGCTGCTGACGGACGACACACAGCGGCGGAACCGGGTGGTGGCGCAGTGGGCGAGAATCCTGGACACCGTGCTGGACTGACGAGCGCTTCGGCGAAGGGGGCGGCGATGGACGGCGTGTTCGTGATCGTCGCGGTCGGCATCGCGCTCATGGCGGCCGGGGCCATCTGGAAGGGCCAGGTCCGCAAGCCGTACCTGCGGGGCCGCGCGCGGGACGCCACGTACCGGCGGCTGCCCCGCGATCTGCGCCGGTCCGCCGACATGGCGATCGCCGCGGCCCGCCACGCCGCGGCGGCGGACGAACCGGCGATCGTCAGGGTGGACGACGTACTGACCGTGGCCGCCGAGCACTTCGGGCACGGTGCCGTGCCGCGCGAGTCGGCGGTGGACGCACTGCGCGAGCGTTACGAGCGCAACCGCTGCGACGCGGACTGTGTGACGGACGCCTATGACGCCTATGAGGAGGGTGGGGCGTGACCTCCTGCCCCACCCCTCCCCACACGTGTCAGGGCGCGGTGGCGATGCTGTCGTACCCCTCGATCTCCCGCGGGTCCCGCACCCCCGGACCCACGTACCGCGCCGACGGCCGGACCAGCCGCCCCGTCCGCTTCTGCTCCAGGATGTGCGCCGACCAGCCGGCCGTACGGGCGCAGGTGAACATCGACGTGAACATGTGCGCGGGCACCTCCGCGAAGTCCAGCATGATCGCCGCCCAGAACTCCACGTTCGTCGCCAGCACCCGGTCCGGACGGCGTGCGTGCAGCTCCTCCAGTGCCGCCTTCTCCAGCGCCTCGGCGACCTCGTAACGCGGCGCGTCCAGTTCCTTCGCCGTACGCCGCAGGACGCGGGCGCGCGGGTCCTCCGCGCGGTACACGCGGTGGCCGAAGCCCATCAGCCGCTCGCCCTTGTCGAGCGTCTTCTTCACGTACGCCGTGGCGTCGCCCATCCGCTCGATCTCCTCGATCATGCCGAGGACGCGCGAGGGGGCGCCGCCGTGCAGTGGGCCGGACATGGCGCCGACGGCCCCCGAGAGGGCCGCGGCGACGTCCGCGCCGGTGGAGGCGATGACGCGGGCCGTGAACGTCGACGCGTTCATGCCGTGCTCGGCCGCCGACGTCCAGTACGCGTCGACCGCCTTGATGTGCCGGGGGTCGGGCTCCCCGCGCCAGCGGATCATGAAGCGTTCGACAACGGACTCCGCCTTGTCGATCTCGCTCTGCGGCACCATCGGCACGCCCTGCCCGCGCGCCGACTGCGCCACGTACGACAGGGCCATGACGGCGGCCCGCGCCAGCTCGTCGCGCGCCGTCGCCTCGTCGGTGTCGAGGAGCGGTTTCAGGCCCCAGACGGGGGCGAGCATCGCGAGCGCCGACTGGACGTCGACGCGGATGTCGCCGGAGTGGACGGGGATGGGGAAGGGCTCGGCGGGCGGCAGGCCGGGGTTGAACGCGCCGTCGACGAGCAGGCCCCACACGTTTCCGTAGGAGACACGGCCGACCAGATCCTCGATGTCGACGCCCCGGTAGCGGAGGGCACCGCCCTCCTTGTCCGGTTCGGCGATCTCCGTCTCGAAAGCGACGACTCCTTCGAGTCCGGGTACGAAATCGGACATCAGGCGGCTCCTCTGGTGTGAAGGACGTGGAAGCGTCCGGCTCTGTCTGACGGCTGTACCGGACGGCTGATCCGGACGACGGCTTGCGGCCTACGGCCTACGGCCCGGCGGTCCGGTGTCAGAAGTTGTCGGTGCCGGCCCGGATCCACGGTCGTTCTCGTACGACTCGCGGTCCGGAACGGTCATCCGTTACTCCCGTCCTGCCCAGACCCGGCATCGAATCAACCATGCTGCGGGCCTGTCATGTGCGTGAGAATGGGTCGCGTGCCTCACACTCCGCCCGCCGAGACCCCCGACCCGGCCGAGACCCCGGACCCGGCCGAGACGCCCGACCCGGCCCTGATGCGCGAGCAGTACCGCGCGGTCACGTTCCTGGAGACCGACCTCGCCCCCACGCCCATGGACCAGTTCGCGAGCTGGTTCAAGGACGCGGCGGCCGGAGGTCTGCACGAGCCGAACGCGATGGTGGTCTCCACCGCGACCCCCGACGGCCGCCCCTCGTCGCGCACGGTGCTTCTCAAGGCGTACGACGAGCGGGGCTTCGTCTTCTTCACCAACTACGGATCACGCAAGGGCCGGGAGATCGACGCGAACCCGCACGTCGGCCTTCTCTTCCCCTGGCACGCGCTGGGGCTACAGGTCGTCGTCACCGGTACGGCGTCGCGCGTCAGCCGCGCGGAGACGGCGGCGTACTTCCGCACCCGACCGCACGGCTCCCAGCTCGGCGCCTGGGCGAGCGACCAGTCCGAGCCGGTCGGCTCGCGCGCGGAGCTGCTGGAACGGTACGAGGCACTGGCCGCCCGCTACCCCGACGACGAGCCGGTCCCGGTCCCGCCGCACTGGGGTGGGATCAGGGTCGTCCCGGAGACCGTCGAGTTCTGGCAGGGGCACGAGAACCGGCTGCACGACCGGCTGCGGTACGTCCGGCGGGACGCCGGAGACGGCTGGCGGGTGGAGAGGCTCTGCCCGTAACGCCGTCGCAGTCGGAGGGGGAACGCCGGGGGGAACGCAGACGACCCGCGCGCTCAGGTTCCTCCGGGGAGGAGCCGGCCGGACTTACCGGCGAGCACGCGGGTCGGGTGACTGCTTGGATTGGGCCGGTGGTTCACCGGCACCGCACGTGTGCGACGACGGGCGTCAGCCCGCAGCCACCTCACTTGTCCGGATTGAAATCACTTCCGAACCACCTCCCTTCTAGTGTGCTCACCACCCTAGGAACCCGTCCGGCGGCCCACAAGCGATTATTTGGATTTCCTCCGCACAACGATTTTCGGGAACAAGGTGTGTGCTGGGTCACGTTCGAGTTGAATGATCGTAGGTGTGACCGAGCAGCCGGCAGGGGGTGCCAAGGATGAGTGCTTCCCGAAGCGAGACCACTCGCCCGCCCGACCCCGAGAGCGCCCACGGGGCGGACCTGCTCGCCGCGCTGCTAGACGGGATGGACGCCGCTCTCTGCGCGTTCGACGCCGACGGCGTGATCACGCACTGGAACCGCGAGGCGGAGCGGATATTGGGCTGGTCCGCCGACGAGGCCGTCGGCCGGCGCGGATTCGCCGGCTGGGCCGTGCGCAGCGCCGACGCCGATGAGGTGCACGGGCGGCTGATGTCGGCGATGGGCGTGCCGGGACGGCTGGTGCACGAGTTCGCGCTGCTGCGCAAGGACGGCGGCCGGGTGCTCGTACGGACACAGTCCGCCGGTGTGCGCGGGGCGGACGGCGGGCCCGCGGGGGTGTACTGCGCGTTCAGCGAGGTGCACGCGCAGATCGATCTTGAGCGGTCCATCGCGCTCAGCGAGGCCCTGTTCGACGACGCCCTGTGGGGCGTGGTCCTGGTCGACGTGGACCTGCGGCCGACCGTCGTGAACGGGCACGCCGCGCGTGCGCTCGGCTCCGGCCGTACGGCGCTGCTCGGGCGGCCCCTGGGCGAGACCGTCGTCCAGGGCGTGGAGGAGCTGGAGGGCGCCCTCCAGCACGTACTGGCCGAGGGCGCGCCGCGGGCGCTCGCCGAGCAGTGGGTGACGCTGCGCACGGCGGACGGGGGCGAACGGCGCCGCTGCTGGCGCAGCGGCTTCCTCCGGCTGGCCTCGCCGCTCGCCGAGGAGCCGGTGCCGCTGGGCGTCGGCTGGCTGTTCCAGGACGTCACGGAGGCGAAGCTCGCGGCACAGGAGGCGGACAAGCTGCGCTTCCGCTCCAGCCAGCTGCACCGCGCGGGGCGGGCCGCGGCCGAGTGCGAGAGCCCGATGGAGGCGGCGACGGTCTGCCTGGACTTCGCGCTCGTGGGCTTCGCCGACCACGCGCTGATCGACCTGGTCATGGGCGAGCCGGCCCCCGTCGCCCCCTACGGGGTGACGGGGGCCGGCGACGGGCCGCCGACCCGGCTCGTACGGGTGGCGGCCACGCCGGGCGGTTCGGTCGGGCCCTGCTTGCCGGTGGCGGCCGGTGGCATCCCCGTGCGGTATCTGGAGGGCCACCCGGCGCTCCAGGCGGTGGCCCGCGCGGGCTCGGTGCGCGCGAGCGCGCCCTCGGGGACGCTGACCACCCCGACCTGGTCGGTCTCCCGCCAGTGGCCGCCCGACTCCGTGCACGCGCTCTGTACGGTGCTGCGGAGCCGGGGCAGGACGCTGGGCGTGGTCACCTTCCTGCGGGGCGCGAGCCGTCCGTCGTTCGAACGCCCGGACGCGGTGTACGCGGAGGACGTCACGGCACGGATGGCGGCCTCGCTGGACCTGCTGGACCTGTTCCGGCCGGAGGCGTAGTCCAGGACCCGGCCTTGGTGGCCCAGGCTCAGTGGCGGTAGAAGATCCGGTCCCCGTACTCCTTCATCACGCGCCCGTTCCACTCGTGCCCGCCGTCCACGTTCCCCGAGCGCAGCATCGGCGGCTCGATGCCGCGCTCGACCAGGGCGCCCGCCGCCGTCGCCACCATCGCCTGCATCAGCGCGCTCGTCACGACGGTCGACGCGGGCGCGAACGGTGCCACGATGCCGTCCGCCGACAACTCCGCGTCGCCCACCGCGATCTTGCTGTCGAGGACGATGTCGCAGTGGTCCTTGAGGTACGTCCCCGAGACGTGCCGGGACTTCGTCTCCGTCGCGTACGCCACCGACGTCACACCGATCACCTTCAGGCCCAGCGCCCGCGCGTTCAACGCCATCTCCACGGGGAGCGCGTTGCGCCCGGACAGCGAGATGATCACCAGAACGTCGCCCGCCTGCGCCGGGGCGGAGTCCAGCACGGCGCTCGCCAGGCCGTCGACGCGCTCCAGCGCGGAGCCGAGCGTCGCGGGCATGACGTCGACGCCGATCACGCCGGGCACGTTGAGCAGGTTCATGAGGGCGAGACCGCCGGCCCGGTAGACGACGTCCTGCGCGGCGAGCGAGGAGTGGCCGGCGCCGAAGGCGAAGACACGGCCGCCGGCGGCCACGGTCTCGGCGATCGCGTTCCCGGCGGCTTCGATGTTCGCGGCCTCCTCGTCGCGTACGCGCTCCAGCAGACCGATCGCGGCGCCGAAGAACTGACCGGCCAGCGTGCTCTCGCTCATCGAGAGAGACCTTCCGTAGGGGGCGGAACGGGGGCGGGAATGCCTGTGCCGCGGATCACGTTGCGGTCTGGACCTTTACCGTGTCAATACGGCTTCGCCTTCGGCGGCTTCCCGCACGGCACGGTTGTCGGTGCGATGCGTCAGAATTGAGCAGGGGCCAGCGCACGGTTGTTTTCATGTCACAGCATCGAGGGGCACGTATGTCCGGACTGATTGACACCACGGAGATGTATCTCCGCACCATCCTCGAACTCGAAGAGGAAGGTGTGGTCCCCATGCGCGCCCGGATCGCGGAGCGGCTGGATCAGAGCGGGCCGACGGTCAGCCAGACCGTGGCCCGCATGGAGCGCGACGGACTGGTGCACGTCGCGGGTGACCGGCATCTGGAGCTGACGGAGGAGGGCCGCAGACTGGCGACGCGCGTGATGCGCAAGCACCGCCTCGCCGAGTGTCTGCTGGTCGACGTGATCGGCCTGGAGTGGGAGCAGGTCCACGCGGAGGCCTGCCGCTGGGAGCACGTGATGAGCGAGGCGGTGGAGCGGCGGGTGCTGGAGCTGCTGCGTCACCCGACGGAGTCGCCGTACGGGAACCCGATTCCGGGCCTGGAGGAGCTGGGCGAGAAGACCGAGGCGGACCCGTTCCTCGACGAGGGCATGGTCTCGCTGGCGGATCTGGACCCGGGCGCCGAGGGCAAGACGGTCGTGGTGCGCCGGATCGGTGAGCCGATCCAGACCGACGCCCAGCTGATGTACACGCTGCGACGGGCCGGCGTGCAGCCCGGCTCCGTGGTGAGCGTGACGGAGTCGCCGGTCGGCGGGGTGCTCGTGGGGAGCAGCGGGGAGGCGGCGGAGCTGGACTCCGAGGTCGCCTCGCACGTGTTCGTCGCCAAGCGCTGACGCCCTGCCGGGGTTCCGTCCCGGACCTGCGGGGCCGGGGCTTCGGCATGCCCGTCGGCGGCTGCGGAGAGTATTCCTCCGACAGCGGAGAATAGGATTTCCCGGCGGAATGGCAGCGGTCGGGCGATTCGCGTGCCAGGCTGGCCCTGGGGCATATGACCTGAGGGCAGCGGTCGCGGACCTCGTCCCGCGGCCTAGGAGGGAGCGGGGCTGTGCGCCTGATGCGGATAGCTGTGTCTGTTGTGCCTGCTGTGGCTGCTGCGCCTTCCGCGCCCGACACCGCGTGCGTCGTGCACGCCCCGCACGATAAGGGCCCCGGCGCTGAGCGGCGCCGGGGCCTGTCCTCCCCTTTTCCGACCCGGAGCCCCGAGCTCCCAGGGTCGGTTCCCACGGACCCTCATCCCCGAGTGGTCCGCCTCCCGCAGAAGATCTCCCCTCCAGCGCTTCGGCCAACCCTTGACGACCGTCACTCGAACGAGCGGTGTTGGGCCTGGGAGGCAGGCTTTCGAACGGGAGTTCGATAGTCTGGGGGAGTCGCTACGAGAACGGCACGGCGGCACGGCGACGTGACGGCACGACCGAACGGCACGGAATCGAGCCCGTGCCATCGGACTCGACCACTCAGGACCGAAGGGGGTGCCACGACACATGATGCAGCGCATCGATGTGACCGGATTCGACGGGTTGCGGCTCGCAGCCTGGGAGTTCGCGGACCAGCCCAAGGAGCGGGCCGAGACCGGGCGCACCCCCGGTGTGCTGCTGCTCCACGGCCTGATGGGCCGTGCCTCGCACTGGGCGTCCACGGCGCGCTGGATGTCCGGGCGCCATCGGGCCGTCGCGCTCGACCAGCGGGGCCACGGCCGCAGCGACAAGCCCCGCGAAGCGTCGTACACCCGCGAGGCGTACGTGTCGGACGCCGAAGCCGCGATCGAACAGCTCGGCCTGGCGCCCGTCACCCTCGTCGGCCACGCCATGGGCGCGCTGACCGCCTGGCAACTCGCCGCGAAGCGCCCCGACCTGGTCGGCGCGTTGATCATCTGCGACATGCGGGCGTCCGCGCTGGGGGCGGCGTCGCAGCACGCATGGGACGACTGGTTCCGGACCTGGCCGGTGCCGTTCCCGTCGCTCGCGGAGGTACGGAAGTGGTTCGCCGAGGACGACCCGTGGCTTGAGCGGCCGAATCCGGGCCGGGGCGAGTTCTTCGCCGAGGTGATGACCGAGCGCGCCGACGGCTGGTGGCCGGTCTTCTCCCGCCGCCAGATGCTCAGGTCACGCGCGACGTGGGTGCACGACGCGCACTGGGAGGAGCTGGCGCAGGTCCGCTGCCCCACGCTGGTCGTACGGTGCCTGGACGGCGAGTTGGGCCGCGCGGAGGCCCAGGAGATGGTGCGGGTGCTGCCGCGCGGGCAGTACGCGGAGGTGGACGACGCCGGCCATCTCGTCCACTACGTCCGCCCGGACGCGTGGCGCGCGGCGATAGAACCCTTCCTGGACGGCGCGTTGACGCCCTAGGCCGTGTCTGACAAATAGCGCCGTCCGCCCTTGGGGCGGGGCGCGCGGCGTCCGGTGCGTGCGATCGCAAGGCGGAGGATCGCTCTCGTACTGGGCGTACTCGGGCGACTCCGACAACGCAGCGAGCGTGCGTGCCGGGCGTCGCGCGCCAGGCGGGATTTGTCAGACACGGCCTAGCGGGCGTCGCTCGGAGCACCGGTCCCGCGGCGGACCGGCGCCCGCCCCGGTCAGGCCGTCGCGTTGCCCGTCAGGCGGGTTGGGGTGATGCGGATCGTGACGCGCACGGCTTCGGGTGGGAGGTCCGCGTACTCCTGGCCGGCGCCGGGGCCCTCGTACTTCTCCGCCAGGGTGATGGCCGTCCGCCTCGCGACGTCCTCGCCGACCGTGGCCGTGCCGCGTACCTCGACGTAACGCTCCGGGTCGGCCATGTCGAACACGCTGAGGCTGACGCGCGGGTCAGCGGTCACGTTCGTCACCTTGCGGCGGCCCGCCTGCGAGGAGATGACCAGGTCGTCGCCGTCGGTGCCGACCCAGACCACGGAAGACTGCGGGCTGCCGTCCGGGCTGATCGTGCACAGGACGGCGGGGTTGCGGCCGTCGAGGATCTTCCGGGCGGCGTCGCTCAGGGTGACAGTCATACCGGCGAGCTTAAAGCGTGTGCCCAGCGCGCGGCAGGACGACCCGGACCGTCAGTCCGAGCCTCCTGGCTCTCCCCGACGCCGGCGCTGCACGCGGCGTGAGATGTGAGAATGGCGCCCATGAGGACGTGCAGGAAGTGCGGGGGGAGGCGACGCCGGTGGCCACGGAGCTGCCGGCGGTGCCGTAGCGGGGCGGCAGACCGTGCGGAGACGGCGACTGACGTTGCTGAACTGGCGGCGGAGGTCGGCGTGTTCGGGTGGATAGCACGGGGGTTCGCGGCAGCGTTCCGGCTCGTGCTGCGCGTCCTGAACTGACCACCTGGCCGCCCCGAGGCCGCCGCGCTCCGCATCGAGGGCCCCGCCCCGCAGCCGCGCCCCCTCAGCCCTTGCTCACCGCCGTCAGAATCTCCGGCAGCCTCGACGCCGTCCATGGCGCCGCCAGCCGGACCCCCGCCCAGGCGATCAGCGCGCCGTACGCCGTGCCCAGCGGGAGCACCAGCCACGTCCAGCCGTCCGCGCCCGAGGTGTGGAGGGTGATCGTCAGGACGATCACCGGGGCGCACAGCAGGGCGCCGCCCAGCATGCCGCCGAGGATGGAGATCCAGGCGAGCCCGGCCTGGCCGGGGGCGACGTTCTTGTACGCGCTGCCCTGCGGGATCGAGTACGGGAAGCGGGCCGACGCCACCGCGCCCGTCGCCATCATCGCGCCGAGCAGCGCGAAGGACAGCCCGAGTGCTTCGGGCAGTGCCCGCCAGTCGCCCAGCAGCGCCGCCGTCAGGATCGTCACCAGCGCCGAGTACGGCAGTGTGATCACCAGCAGGGCGTAGGCCCGCGCTCGCAGTTCCAGATACGCGTCACGCGTGGAGGAGATCGTCAGGGCCACCATCCAGAACGCGGAGGTGTCCTGGCCGAACTGGTTGTACATCTGGATCCCGAGCATCCCCGCCGCGAAGCACGCGAGATAGATCGAGCCGTTGCCCTGAAGGGCGTTGACCAGCGGCACGATCAGTCCGATCGCCAGCGAGGTCACCCACGCCGCCTTCGTCTTGGGGTCGCGCCACACGTACCGCAGACTCCGCTGCATCACCGTGCCCGTACGCCCCTCCGGCAGCAGCCGGTCCAGACCGGACGCCGACTCCTTACGGGCCGGGCCGGCCGCCGCGGTGATCGTCGAACCGTCCGGGCTGGTCATCAGCTTCACGAGCGAGAGCTGCCACCAGTACACGAGCGCGGCCAACGCGGCCAGCGACAGCAGCAGTTGAGCCGCGGCCTGCCCGTAGGCGCCGTCGCTCACCGCGTCCACCGCGCCGATCGCCGACGCGGGCGGCAGCCACCGTACGACGTCCGCCGCCGGGTCGAGCGCCGAGAGGCCGCCCGCCTCGTTGAGCCGCTGGATACCGAAGTTGACGAACTGGATGCCGACGGCGATCACCAGACCGCTCAGCACGGCCAGGTCCCGCCCCTTGCGCGAGGTCAGCAGCCGGATGTTGGCCGCGGCCACGGCACGCGACAGCGCCACGCACACCAGCAGGGCCAGCGGCACGGCGATCACCGACAGCACCACTGCCGCGGCGCCGTGCGCGACGGCGATCGCGGAGCCCAGCACCAGGCAGAGCGTGAACAGCGGCCCGATACCGACCAGGGACGCGGCGAGCAGCGCGCCGATCAGCGACTGGGGCCGCAGCGGCAGCATCACGAGCCGGCTGGGGTCGAGCGTCTCGTCACCGCTGGGGAAGAAGAGCGGCAGCATCGCCCAGCCGAGGGCCACCAGCGCGGTCAGTACGACGACGAGGGTGGCCGCGCCGTCGTTCCCGCGCAGCAGGATCAGGCCCAGGAGCTGGCCGGCGGCCACGAGCAGGGCGAAGACGACGGAGACGACGTACGCGGCGGTACGGCCCGAGGACTGCCGCAGCCCGTTGCGCAGCAGCGACAGCTTCAGCCGTACGAAGACGGGCGTGAGGGACCGGGTGCCCAGGGTGACGACGGGCGTCGTGCCCGAACCGACGGGACCGGTGGGACCGGCGGGACGGGCGGGACGGGCGGTCTCAGCGAGGCCCGTGGGGTCGGCTGCCGCCGCGCTCATCGCGCACCGCCCAGCCAGTCCAGGGACTCACCGGTGTCGCGGCCCTGCGCGCCGACCAGTTCGAGGAACGCGTTCTGGAGTGACGCCGCATCGCCCCGTACCTCCGCGAGCGTCCCCTGCGCGCGGATGCGGCCCGCGGCCATCACCGCGACCCAGTCGCACAGCGACTCGACCAGCTCCATCACATGGCTGGAGAAGACGACCGTCGCGCCGGACTCGGTGTAGCGCTCCAGGACCCCGCGGATCGTCTGCGCCGACACCGGGTCGACGCCCTCGAACGGCTCGTCCAGGAACAGGACTTCGGGGTTGTGCAGCAGCGCCGCCGCCAGGCCGATCTTCTTCCGCATACCGGTCGAGTAGTCCACGACGAGCTTGTGCTGCGCGCCCGCCAGGTCCAGTACGTCCAGGAGTTGCGTGGCGCGCTTGTCGACCTCGTCACCGGGCAGCCCCCGCAGCCGGCCGGTGTAGCCGAGGAGTTCGCGGCCGGACAGCCGCTCGAAGAGGCGCAGCCCCTCGGGCAGTACGCCGATCCTGGCCTTGACCGCGACCGGATCGCCCCAGACGTCGTGCCCGGCCACCTGGACGCGGCCCATGTCCGGCCGCAGCAGGCCGGTCACCATGGAGAGCGTGGTGGTCTTGCCCGCGCCGTTCGGGCCGACGAGACCCACGAACTGGCCGGCGGGCAGATCGAGGTCGATCCCGGCGACGGCGACCTGCTCGCCGAAGCGCTTCCACAGCCCCTCCACGCGGACGGCGGGCGGAGCGGCCGGGGCGGCCGTACGCGCCCCGCCCGCCGGGTCCGCCGATTCAGGCGCCGCCGTCCGTCGCTCCGTCTGGTCCGCCGCTCGCTCCGGTGCCTGATCCGGCATGCCGCACTGCCCTTCGGGTGTTCCTTTTCGAGGTGCCGAGAGGACCCACCATAAGACCGCGGCCCGTGGCGCGCGGTTCCTCAGCCTCGCTGTGCCCGCGCGGCTGCCGCGTCCCGGCCGCACGCGTACGCCAGCGGGCTGATCAGCTCCTCGACGTCCGGCAGCCAGCGGTTCGCGTGAGTGGGCCGCCGGGCCCACTGCACCGCGCCGAGGCCGCCGACGCGGGTGGGCGGGGCCGCCACGTAATGCGCCTCGCCGCGCGCCGTCAGATCGATCGCCGACGCCGACCAGCCCAGCCTCCGTACGAGGTCGGCCACCTTCAGTGAGCCGCCCGGCAGGACGAAGAAGATCATCCGGCGGGCGGGGGTGCAGGTGACGGGGCCGAGCGTCATCTCCATCCGCTCCATCCGCGCGAGCGCCAGGAAGCCCGCCGACTCAGGAACATCGAGCGCGTCGAACGTGCGGCCCGTCGGCAGCAGGATCGACGCGTGCGGCTGTTTCGTCCACAGCCTGCGCGCGCCGACCCCGCTGCCCGTCGCCTGGGCCGCCCAGTCCGGCCGGGTCGGATGTGCTCCGGGGGACGGGCAGCCGACGCTGGCGCACGAGCACCGTTCCATGCCGCCCACCACCTCCAGCCAGGTGCCGGGGAACACGTCCCAGTGCCGCTCCTCCGCGTACCGCACGGCGCTGTCCAGCAGCAGGTCGCCCCGCTGCTTGGGGATCTGCGCGGCGTCAGTTACGTCCGTGACTCCGATGGTCTTGTCCACGAAGAACACAACTCCCGCCCGCACCTCCGGTTACGGGCGGCGTCGACCGTCGCGCAGGAGCATCGATCCTGCAAGTGGGGCGCACGGATGCATGGGCGGGGGCGCGTACGAAGTTGCCGCGTGTGGATGGGTAACCACAATCGGTGACCGGAGGTTGCCCATGAGGGAGCGTGAGGCGAGTCACACACCTCGGTGCCAAAGGGGCGGCGTTTCCTGAAAGTTACCGAAGATTGCTGATTTCGACCATCGCACGCATTTACTGCGTTTCCGCCGGGCAGTGATCCCTCCAACGATCACTGCGGCCACAGGGGGTATCCATTGGCAGCCAGGCCTCTCGTCGCCCGTCAGCCGAACGAACGGTTGCAAACACTCATCCAGGAGGCCGGTTGTTCCAACGCCGGGCTCGCCCGCCGGGTCAACATGGTCGGGACGGAGCGCGGTCTCGACCTCCGTTACGACAAGACGTCCGTGGCGCGCTGGTTGCGCGGACAGCAGCCGCGCGGCCGGGCGCCGGGGATCATCGCCGAGGCGCTGGGCCGCAAGCTGGGGCGCACGGTCACCATCGACGAGCTGGGGATGGCCAACGGCAAGAACCTGGCCTCGGGTGTCGGCCTCCAGTTCTCGCCGACGGTCATCGGCGCGATCGAGCAGGTCTGCGAGCTGTGGCGCAGCGATGTCGGCCGGCGTGACTTCCTGTCCGGATCGGCGGTGGCGTCGTCGGCGCTCGTCGAGCCGAGCAGGGACTGGCTGATCACGGGCGCGGACGCGTCCGTGGCGCGCAACACCGGTGCGCGGGTGGGGGATTCGGACGTGTCGGCGGTCGCCGCCATGACGGCCGCGCTGGTCGATCTGGACCACCGCTTCGGCAGCGGCCATGTCCGCCCCGTCGTCGTGCACTATCTGAACAGCGTGGTGTCGGGCCTGCTCTCGGGGTCGTATCGGGAAGGCGTCGGCCGCAGGCTCTTCGCCACCGTCGCCCGACTCACCGAGCTGGCGGGGTACATGGCGGTGGACACCGGCCAGCCCGGGCTCGCCCAGCGGTATTACATCCAGTCGCTGCGGCTCGCGCAGGCCGCCGGGGACCGGGGATACGGCGGGTATGTGCTCGCCGCGTCCATGAGCCATCTCGCGGCCCAGCTCGGAAACCCGCGCGAGATCGCCCAGTTGGCACGGGCCGCGCAGGAAGGCGCGCGCGGGCAGGTCACCCCGAGGGCGCAGGCCATGTTCCTGGCCGCCGAGGCGCGCGGGCACGCGCTGATGGGCGAAGCGAGCCAGTGCCACGCGGTCGCGGGCCGGGCGCTCACCGCGCTGGAGCACGCCGATCCGGAGGCCGACGAGGACCCGGTGTGGATCGCGCACTTCGACCAGGCCTATCTGTCCGACGAGTTGGCGCACTGCTACCGAGATCTGGGACAGGCCCAGGCGGCGGCGCGCCACGCGTCCGACGCGCTGGCGGGGCACCCGGAGACACGGGCCAGGCGGCGGGCGATCGGCCTGGTCCTGCTGGCCACGGCACAGATCCAGCAGCGCGAGGTGGAGGAGGCGTGCCGTACGGGCACGCGCGCGGCGGAGCTGCTCGGCACGCTGCGCTCCAGCAGAGGGGCGGAGTATCTGGACGATCTCCAGCAGCGGTTGGAGCCGTACGGCGCGGAGCCGGCGGTGCGGGAGTTCACCGCCCGGCTGGAGATCCAGGCCGCGTGACACGGCTTTGCTACAACTTCCGCCGGGGGTCAGGCGGTGCGGCGGTCGTGGGCGTCCGTCGTGCGGTGGTCGCAGAGCCACCGCACGACGGTGGCGCGGTGGTGGGCGGGGTGCGGTGTTACCGGGGCGGCGCGTCCGTGACCGGGGAGGGAAGGGGCGGGGCCGGCCGTGGGGGCGGCGGCGGGTGGTCGGCCCGATCGATCCGCGTCAACGGGGTTGACGGGGGGTGTCTTGAACAGGCGGGGCGTGACTGGTTCCAGGCGCGTAGCAGGGCGGCTGATTCACCCGGTAGCGTGAACTGACGATTCCGTAGGTCCACACTAGGAGCCCCGGTGACGCAAAGCGGACAAAGGGACGAGCCGCAGTCGCCTGCCGCTCGGCCCGCGCACGAAGGCATCGTGCTGCCCGCCGACGGCGGCCCGCCCTTGATCCCCGGCGCCCCGGCGCAGCTCCCGCCCCCGGCCGATCCTGGCGGCCCGGCGGGCGGGCAGCCGTGGGGGCAGCCCTGGGGTCCGGGCGCGCCACAGTCGCTTCCCGAGCCGGAGCCGGAGCCCCAGCTGCCGGACGTGGGTGCTTACGGGGCGTACGGAAGCGGGACCGGGGGCGGCAGTTACGGCTACCCGCAACAGTCCCAGGCGCCTCAGCAGGCCCAGCCGCCCATGCCGCCCCAGCAGCAGCCGTACCAGGCGCACCAGCAGCCCCTGCCGCCCGCCCAACCGCAGCCGCAACCGCAGCTTCCGCCGCAGCCCTCGCAGCAGCTTCCGCCGCAGCAGTACGGGGCGCCGCAGGGCGGCACGTACGGCGCGCAGCCGCTGCCGGCCGAGGCACCGCCTCCCGGCGGCAGCGCGGACGCGACGCAGTATCTGCCGCCGGTGCCGCCGGCACAGGCGCCGGCCGCCGGGCCCGCCGACGCCACGCAGTACATACCGCCGGTGCCGCAGTACCAGCAGGGCCAGAGCCCCGGCGGGCTGCCGCCCGAGCGCCCCGCCGAATCCACCCAGTACCTCGGCACCGCCCAGCCGCCCGCGCAGGGCACCTCGGACGCGGACGCCACGCAGTTCATCGCGCCCATCCCGCCGACCGGCCCGCACGACATCCCGGCCGTGCCCCCCGGCGCGCCGTTCGGCATCAGGCCCGGCGCCCCAGGCGACCGCCAGCCGCCCGCCGAGTTCGACAGCCTCTTCCGTACGGAGGCCCCCGGCGGGCCGAACGCCCCGGACGAGACACAGCAGTTGCCGCACTTCGATCCGGGCGCGGGTCCGGGCGCGGGTCCCGGCCGGGGCAGGGGCGGCCCCCAGCGGCACGCCCAGCAGGGTTACGGGCAGCAGGGTTACGGGCAGGGCGGCACGCCGCCGCCCCCGTACGCCCAGCCGCGCGGCCCCCAGGAGCCGTCGGGCCCGCAGGGCCGGGCCGCCGGGCGCCGCAAGACCTCACCGCTCCCGCTGATCGCCGCCGTCGTGGTCGGCTGCGCCGTCCTCGGCCTCGGCGCCGGCTGGCTGATGAGCGGCGACGACTCCAAGAAGCAGGACAACAACCAGACCGTGTCCTCGGAGTCCTCACCGTCGGCCCCGGGCCCCGACCCGGCCGAGGACGACCCCGCCAAGCCGCAGGCGCAGGAGTTGGACAAGCTCCTCGCCGAGAGCAACGACAGCCGGGCGGCGGTGATCAGCGCGGTCGAGTCCATCAAGACCTGCCAGAATCTGGACAAGGCCGTCAGCGACCTCCAGGGCGCGGCCGACCAGCGCCGCGACCTGGTCGCCCGGCTCAAGGAACTCAACCTCGACAAGCTGCCCCGGCACGGCCAGTTGTCGTCCTCGCTGACCAAGGCGTGGGAGGCGTCCGCGTCGGCGGACGACCACTACGCGACCTGGGCGGGCGAGGCGAAGACGAAGAAGGGCTGCAAGGACGGCAAGGCCCGTACGACGAAGTCGGCCTCCGAGGGCCACGCCGCGAGCGGCGAGGCGACGGCGGCGAAGCGCAAGGCGTCGGGCCTGTGGAACGGCATCGCGTCCGAGTACGGCCTCACGAAGCGCGCCCCGACGGAGCTGTGAGCCGACCCGGATCGCCCGCGATCCGGGTCGGGTGCGGCGGGCCAGGAAGGCCAGCAGGGTCCGGTTGACCCGACCCGACCCGACCCGACCCGACCCGGCCCGACCCGGCCGCGTGTCCTACGCCCTACGCGCTCCGGCCCGCGTCGCTCAAGGTGCCCCGTACGTCCACGAAACCGTCCCGCAGGGACACCAGCCGGCCCTCGCGCACCACCTGGAACGTCACCTCGCTGTTCACGATGCGCGGGTAGCCGGGGGAGCCGAGCATGTCCTCGTAGCGCCAGCGCAGTGTGGGGGTGAGGCCCCCGGTGTCGACCTTCGCGCCCTTGTCCAGCGCGTGCGAGAGCGTGCCGGAGGAGATCGTGTCCTTGCCGACCGACTCGATGACCGACTTGAGCGCGGTGAAGGCGATCCAGGTGGTCTGGACGCCGGGGTCGGCCGGGTCGATGCTGTCGTCGCCGAACGCGTGCTTACGGATCACGTCCCGCATCGGCTGCCACGCCGGATCCTCCGCCTCCGGGTACCAGCCCGTGACGTACGCGCCCTCGAAGACGCCCTTCGAGCCGCCCGTCCGGTCCACCAGGGGCTGGCCGACGCTGCCGAGGACGGAGGAGATACGGACGGTTCCACCGTCGTCGGGGAGGCGCCGGTAGGAGTCGAAGAACGTTTCCGTACGGTCGCCGAGCACCGCCGTGACGCAGCCGTCGGCGGCGGTGGCCGCGTTCTCGCGGGCCTTCTGTGCCGAGTCGAAGTAGTCGGTGGCGTCCTCGGCGGCGCGGATGTCCTTCGCCTTCCCGCCGCCGCTGTCACTCTTGCCCTGGCCCTTGCTGAGACCGGAGTTGAGCAGTTCCGGCATCGCGTCGCCCGTTATCGTGTCGGGCCGCACGATCGACACCCGGTCGCACTCCCCGCCCAGCTGTATACCGTTCCCCGCCAGCAGCGACGCCTGGCCTCCGTTGACCGGATACGAGACGAAGCTGGAGAACTCCCGCTCGGTGATGCCGTAGCCCCCGAGATAGGGGATCCCGGCCGCCTCCAGCGGCGCCATGAAGGCGTTGCCGTGCTGGCTGTACGAGCCGACGACGGCCGTGACGTCCTTGTCGGCGGCCAGCCGTGCGCAGTCCGCCGCGCCCGCCGAGGTGTTGCGCTCGTTGCAGGTCAGCACGCGCAGCTCGTGGCCGTCGATACCGCCCGCCGCGTTGACCCAGCGCGCGTACGCCTTGGCCATGGCCGGCATGCCCGGCATGTTCGTCGCGCCGGTGCCCTCGGGTGCCCAGGTCATGACCGTGACCGGCTCCCTGGAGCCCCCGGGGTTTCCAGGGAGCACACCGCACCCGGTGACCAGCGACGCCCCGGCCGCCAGCGTGCACACGACGCGGGCCGCCTGAGTCCGGCGGGAGGGGCGGGGGGAGGAGGGCTGCTGCCTACCGGTCATGTGTCCGCACACTTCCGGTCTGTGGGTAACTGCCAGGTTGGGGTTGTTCAACCGGAGATGACCAGGAGGTGAATTGCGGGGGGCCATGTGACCGCCCGAGGCCGGACCGTACGATCGACTCCTGTGCAGCAAGGTTCGGATAACTCTTCCCGTCGTGGCAGTCGCTCATCCACCATGGGCGGCATGCCGCTCAATGACATTCCCTGGTGGCGCTGGCGCAGCAATGTGCGCTCGGCGCTGCACATGCTTTCCGATCCCGTCTTCCACCAGGAGTACTGGCTGGCCGGCCGAGAGGGGTACGGCGACGTCACCGACGCCGTGTACCGGCTGGTCGAGGACACCTGGCTGGACAACTGGTCGGCGGAGAAATACGTCGGGACGATCTTCCGCGACTCCGGCGAGGCCGCGCTGGTCGACGTCGCCGTGCTGCGGGTGCTGCGGATCATGCACCAGGTGGGGCCGGACGCCCCGATCTCGGTGTATCTGGAGCACCACGGCTGGCCGGAGGCGGTACGGGCCGCGCGCGAGGCGCACGTGAGGCTGGCCGTCAACGACGGCGAGGACCCGGACACGGTGCCGCGCTCGCTGGACGTGCTGCGGATCCTGACGCGGTCGGCCTGACGCGGTCCGCCTGACGTCCGGCGCACCTCGCGTGACGCGATCCGCGCGACGCGGTCCGCCTGGCGGTCACGAACCGCCCGCGCTCGTCCCGTATGGGATCCTCTGGGGTCATGAGTGCCCCGCAGCAGCCCGCCGCCCAGGCCGACCGGCCCGCCCCGTCCGACCAGTACGTCCTGACGTTGTCCTGCCCGGACAAGCAGGGCATCGTGCACGCCGTGTCCAGCTTTCTCTTCATGACCGGCTGCAACATCGAGGACAGCCAGCAGTTCGGCGACCGTGACACGGGGCTGTTCTTCATGCGGGTCCACTTCTCGGCCGAGGTGCCGGTGACGCTGGAGAAGCTGCGGGCGAGCTTCGCCGCCGTGGGGGACTCCTTCCGGATGGACTGGCAGCTCCACCAGGCCGGGGACCGGATGCGGATCATCCTGATGGTCAGCAAGTTCGGCCACTGCCTGAACGACCTGCTCTTCCGGTCGCGGACCGGCGCGCTCCCCGTCGACATCGCCGCCGTCGTCTCCAACCACACGGATTTCGCCGAGTTGGTCGCCTCGTACGACATCCCCTTCCACCACATCCCCGTGACGAAGGACACCAAGGCGGCGGCCGAGGCCGAACTGCTGGAGCTGGTACGCGCCGAGGACGTCGAACTGGTGGTGCTGGCCCGCTACATGCAGGTCATCTCCGACGATCTGTGCAAGCAGCTCAACGGCCGGATCATCAACATCCACCACTCCTTCCTGCCGAGCTTCAAGGGCGCCAAGCCCTACCACCAGGCGCACGCCAGGGGCGTGAAGCTGATCGGCGCGACCGCGCACTATGTGACGGCCGACCTCGACGAGGGCCCGATCATCGAGCAGGAGGTCGAGCGCGTCGGCCACGAGGTCACCCCGGAGCAACTGGTCGCGATCGGCCGGGACGTGGAGTGCCAGGCACTGGCACGCGCGGTGAAGTGGCACGCGGAGCACCGGATCCTGCTGAACGGCCGCCGCACGGTGATCTTCGGCTAGGTCCTGTTGCGAAAGTAGCGCCGCCCCTACAGCCGGCTCAGCGAAGCCGCCGCGAACAGCACGTCCCGGATCGCCTCGCGGTCGCCGCACTGACCGGCCGCCGCTTCCTCCGGTGAGATGTGCCCCGCCACCAGCTGGCAGAACTCCACGTCGTCCAGCGCCACTTGGGCCACCGCACGCTCGGCCGTGCCGACCGCCGCCGGTGAGTCCAGCGCGATGTACCAGTCGCCGCCGCCCGCGCCCTCCACCTCCAGATGCAGCGACCGCCCCGGCGAACCCGGCACGACCAGGTTCTGGGCGGGCGACGCCAGGCCCGCGCGGCGGCGGCCCGCGAGGGCGGACGGGATCAGCTGTGCGGCGAGGTCGATCATCACGCGCAGATGCGGACCACTCGGCTTCGGATACGGGTAGTTCACCGCCTCGGCGATGTCCCAGCCGTGTATCCAGCACTCGAAGGCCCGGTCGATCAGCGCGTCACGCAACGGCAGGGCGAACTCGCCGTACGAGACGGACAGTTCGGCCACCCCACGCCCCGCGAAGGACACCGTCCTGATCATTGTGTGGCTCTGGTCGCGCCACGGCTCGCGGATCGTGCGGGTGGGCGGCGGGTGCGCCGTACGCCAGAACTCCTCGGTCCGGTCGGTCGGCGACAGCGGCGCCCGCGCGCCCAGCGGATCTTCGAGTCCCAGCGCCGACGCGACCAGCCCGTCGACGGTCATCAGATGCCCGATGACCCCGGCGACCGTGGCCCTGCGCGTGGTGGGTTCCTCCTTCTCGAACCACTTGAGCTGGAGCGGCGCGTGCCACTCCGCGTCGCCGAAGTCGCGCAGGAGGGCGTCGAGCCGGGCGGTCTCGGCGTCGTACGGGGTGGCCCACACCGGCACCGGGATACGGGCGGCCCGGCGGTCCAGGCAGTTCTCCAGCACGCGCGCCCGCAGCAGCGGCGGGAGATCGAGATTGCGGTCGGTCTGCAACAGGCCGACGGCGTCCCGCAGTTTGAGGGCCTCGTCGGCGCACGGCGCGCACTCGGTGAGGTGGTTCTCGACGTGGGTCGTCTCCTCCGGTGAGCAGGCGGCCAGCGCCCAGGCGCCGAGCAGGGACTTCAGTACGGAGTGCGAGGGCGGCGGCGAGTCGTCCGGGTGGTGCCGCTCGCCGGTCATGTGCTGCTCCGGAGCCGGAGGGTCCTGAGGGTCCTGAGGGTCCGGATCGGGCGGGTGGGCCGGCTCGTCGGGCTCACGGGGCTCATGGGGCTCACGGGGCGCTTCCGGTTCGCGGTTCTCCTCCGCCGCCCGCGCGGCCCGCGCCGCGTCTTCGACGGCCCGGCGCAGCACGTCCGCCGCGGGCGGCTCCAGGTCGTCCGCGGCGGCGCGCTGGCCGGGTATGCGCGGGATGCCTCGTACGCCGTCGGGCTCGTCCGGATTGCTGCGACCGCCGTTCCGGCCGCCGTCGAGCGGCCCGCTCACAGCGACCGTCCGTGTCCGGGCGGCGAGGAGCCCTCCAGGGGCCGGGTGTTCGCCGACGAGAGCAGTTGCAGACCGAGCCGCAGCCGGCGCCGCGCCTCGTCCTCGGTGACTCCGAGGTCGGCGGCGGTCTGCCGGTAGTCGCGGCGCTGGAAGTACGCCAGGTCCAGTGCGGCGCGCAGGGGAGCGGGCATGGAGGTGACGATGTAGTCGGCGCGTGCGGCGGCGGACGCCTCGCGGATCTTCTGCTCCAACTCCTCCGCGCTGCCCTCGCCGCTGGCCTGGTGGGCGGCCGTCTCCAGCTGCCGCAGCCGGTTCACGGCCTGGAGGCGGGCGAGCTTGGCGATCCAGGACCGCATCGAGCCCTGCTTGGGGTCGAAGACGTCCGGGTGCTCCCACACGTAACCGAAGACCTCGCGCGTTATCCGGTCGGCGGCCTCGCTGTCGTCGAGCACCCGGTGCGCGAGGCTGTGCACGAGCGAGGCGAAGCGGTCGTACAGCTCCCCGAGCGCGGCGGCCTCACCCCGCGCGAGCCGCTGCTGCATCCTGCGGTCCCAGCGGGGCGGTGTGTCCTTTGCCATGAGACCCCCAGCCCTGTGCCTGCTCCGTTTCGAATGTAATGGCCAGTCTCATCGAAGTGCGCCCCTTTGCGTCAAGTGCGCCCCCTGAGACCGTCCGACCTGATAAGGAATTTCCCCGGTTCCCGGCCGTTGTGTTTCACGAAGGGCCAGAAGGGCAGCCGCGAAAAAAGGAGGACGATCCCCGGTGAAGGTCCGGAACCCGGAAATCCGCTGGAGGTCGCCGACTCGGTTCGAGGGAAGGTCCAGGTGTGACGCTCAAGGTCGAGAAGGACGAGCACGGTCTGTGGACCGTCCTGCGCATCACCGGGGAGCTGGATCTCGTGACATCCCCCGTGGTGCGCCAGCATGTCCATGACGCGGTCGCCGCCGGCCGCCGCGAACTGGTGCTGGACCTGTCCGAGGTGTTCTTCTGCGATTCCAGCGGCGTCGGCGTCCTGATCGCCTCGCGCAAGCTGATGCGCTCCTGCCAGGGCCGACTGCATCTCATCCTGCCGGCCCACGGCGCGGAGGAGGGCTCACACGTCAATCGCGTCCTCGGGGCTCTCGGCGTGCGGCGCCTCTTCGAGGTCTACTCGGACGTCTCCGACGCCGTCGACGAGGAGGCGCAGCCCCTGTCGGCGTAGGGGCTGTCCGCCGGACAGACCTGAAGCCCACACACGGCGGGCCTCCGGCGTCGTACGCTCCCAGACATGGACAGCGCAGAGTACGAGGGCAAGATCGCCTCCCGGTTCGCAGCCTTCGACCAGGACGGCAACGGCTACATCGACCGCGAGGACTTCAGCGCAGCGGCAGCGGCACTGCTCGCGGAGTTCGGCGTCACCGCACGATCCGAGAAGGGACAGGCCCTCTACAACGGGGCCGAGGCCTTCTGGCAGGGCATGGCGGGCATCGCGGACGTCGACGGTGACCAGCGGGTCACCCGGCAGGAATTCATCACCGGCGCGGCGAAGAGGCTGCGCGACAACCCGAAGCGTTTCGCCGAGATCGCCCGGCCCTTTCTGCACGCGGTGATCGCCATCGCGGACGAGGACGGCGGCGGCGTGACGCCGGCGGCGGCCGAGCGGGTGCTGCTCGTGCTGGGCACGGAGCCGGCCGTGGCGGCACAGGCCGCCGGGGGGCTGGACGGGGACGGCGACGGCCGGATCACCGAGGAGGAGATCCTGACGGCGTTCGCCGCGTACTACGTGACGCCGGAGCCGTAGAACGCAGGCGTACCGGAGAGCATCACTGTGCGTGACAAGACGGCTGCCGCGCATGTCGATACCGGGTTGTGTCCTTAGTGCGACCCGTCACGGGCCGGAGTCGGCGGCGGGCTCCGGTACGCTCGCTCGGGTGCGAGTGGTGGTGAGGCGCGACGGATCCGGTGTGGCCAGTACGGCGACGCCGGACCAGGGAATGCCTGCCGACAGCACCGTTCGAAGGCGCCTTACGCGTCGTTGTTCGACTCCCCGCAGAGCGCGTCGCACAGTATGCCTCACGCGTACTCCTTCGCGATGGAATATGCCCGAAGCGCTTGTTGCGGTGACTGTACGTCAACCATGCTGTCCCACAAGGGAATCACGTTCTGTGACCTTGTCGTGGACCTTGTCGAGGCGCGAGGCGATGTGCCCGCCGGTTCGGATGGTGTGAGCGGTGCAGGTTCTTCAGATGCAGTTGGAGGTCGGGGCCGATCCGGCGGAGGTCGGGCGGGCCCGTCGATGGGCCCGGTCGCGACTCGTCGGCTCCGGGATGAACGACGACGAGCCGCTGGCGGAGACACTGATCCTGCTGATCTCGGAACTGGTCACCAACGCCGTGGTGCACACCGGCTGTCCGGCCGTGCTGCGGATGCTGTTCGGCTCGGGGGCCGCCGAGGCCGGGACGGTACGGGTCGAGGTCGCCGACACCAGCGCACGGCCGCCCTGTCCGCGCCACGCGCAGGGCGAGGACACCAACGGGCGGGGACTGGAGCTGGTCGACGGGCTCGCCGACCGGTGGGGCTGGCAGCCGGAGGGCTCGGGCAAGCGGATCTGGTGCGAGGTGGACCGGAGCGAGCCGGGCGAGGACGCGCAGTACGTGCCGCCGACACCGACACCGGCGCCCGTGCGGCACGGCGGGATGGGGCGCTACGCGGTGGACCTGTCGGTGACGGGCCGGTCCGTGGAGCTGGACCGCGAGCGTGACCGCGACCGCGACGCTGATCGCGACCTGGACCGCCCCGACGGGGCCGCCGGGACCGACGGGTCGCCGAAGGCCGTCGGACGGTCCTGAACGCGGTCGCCGACGCCATCGCCGTCCACCGCGCGGAACGTCCGCCGGTAGACCGTCGGCGAGACACCGAGCGCCGCCTGGAGATGCTGGCGCATGGACTGCGCCGTACCGAACCCCGCGTCCCGCGCGATCTGGCCGACGGAGAGATCCGACGCCTCCAGCAGATACCGCGCCCGCTCGACCCGCTGCTGGACCAGCCACTGTCCGGGGCTGATCCCGGCCTCCTCGCGGAAGCGGCGCGTGAACGTCCGGACGGACATCGACTCCTGTTCCGCCATGTCCCGCAGCTGGATCGGCTCGTGCAGCCGGGCGAGTGCCCAGGCCCTGGCCGTGGTGGTGGTCGCCAACTGGACGTCGGGAACGGGGCGTTGGATGTACTGCGCCTGGCCGCCGTCCCGGTGCGGCGGGACGACCGTACGCCGCGCGACGTCGTTGGCGACCGCCGTCCCGTGGTCGCGGCGCACGATGTGCAGACAGAGATCGATCCCGGCGGCGACCCCGGCCGAGGTCAGGACATCGCCGTCGTCGATGAAGAGCACGTCCGCGTCGACCTTGATCCGCGGGAAGGTCCGCTGGAAGTGCGCGGCCGACGACCAGTGGGTGGAGGCGGGCCGGCCGTCGAGGAAGCCGGCGGCGGCGAGCACGTAACCGCCGGTGCAGATGGAGACCAGACGGACGCCGGGGCGCAGATGGGCGAGGGCGGCGGCGAGTTCGGCGGTGAGCCTGCCCTCCTCGTAGACCGGGCCGAGTTCGTACGAGGCAGGGATCAGCACCGTGTCGGCGGTGGCCAGCGCCTCAGGACCGTTCTCCACGAGGATGTCGAAGTCCGCCTGCGTACGGACCGGGCCCGGCGGGCGGATCGAGCAGGTGATCACGTCGTACAGCCGGGCGCCCTCGGGGCTCTTGGCGCGGCCGAAGATCCGCTGGGGGATGCCCAGTTCGAACGGGAGGACCCCGTCGAGCGCCAGCACCGCGACCCGGTGGCGCGGCCGTCGTCCGGCGCCGCTCACTGACATCCTCCCGCCTTCCCGCGCGTGTCCGTCATACGAATTCCCCTGGTGGTCCAGACCAGTCCCTGGTATCTGTCGACTCTGTGACTGCCAAGCGTCCGAACGACCCCGCTATTCCCGCCACCGGCGACGCGGACGGGACCCAGCTGTGGAACCGTAACTTCCGTCTCTTCTTCCTCGCCAGGACCGTGGCGCGCTTCGGTGACGGCATGGTGCCCGTCGCGCTCGCCGCCGGACTGCTCGACGCGGGCCACGGCGCGTCCTCCGTCAGCTTCGCGCTCGGCGCGTGGATGGTCTGCTTCGCCGGGTTCGTACTCTTCGGCGGTGTGCTCGCGGACCGCTTCACCCCGCGCCGGATGATGGTCCTCGCCGATGTCATGCGCCTGATCGGCACGGCGGGCCTCGTGGCCGTCTTCGCCGGGGAAGCGCCGGCGCTCTGGCTCGTGTACGCGCTGAGCGCCCTCAACGGGCTCGGCGCCGCGCTCTTCCAGCCCGGCGTGGCCAGCATGCTGCCGGTGCTCTCACCCGACGTCCAGCGCGGCAACGCGGTGCTGCGCGTCGCCGAGTCCCTGGCGACGATGGCGGGTCCCGCGGCGGCGGGAGCGCTGGCCGGGTTCGGCGGGCCCGGCACGATCTTCGCGGTCAACGCGGCGACGTTCGGCGTCAGCGGGATCTGTCTCTTCCTGGTCCGGACGCCGACCATGCGGCCGGTGCGCGGCGACTCGATGCTCACCGAACTGGTCGGCGGCTGGCGCGAGTTCCGGGCGCGGTCCTGGCTGTGGGGCGTGATCGCGGTCTGGCTGGTGTACGGCGTCACGGTGCTCGGGCCGCTGGTGCCGCTGGAGGCGGTGGTGGTCACCGAGCGGTACAGCTCCGCCATGTTCGGCCTGATGATGACCGTGCACGGGGCGGGCAACGTCGCGGGCGGGCTGCTGGCGATGCGGCTGCGCCCGGCGAGACCCCTGTTCGCGGGGACGGTCGCGCTGTTCGGAGTCGTGGCGAACCTGCTGGTGCTGGCGTACGACGTCCCGCTGCCGCTGCTCGCCGCCGGGTTCTTCGCGGGCGGTGTGGGCCTCGCGTTCTGGATCGTGATGTGGTCCACGACGGTCCAGACGATGATCCCGCCGGAGGCGCTGAACCGGCTCCACGCGTACGACGTGGCGGGGTCCCTGATCATGCTCGCCGTCGGCCGCGCGCTGGCGGGCCCGGTGGCGGAGGCGGTCGGGATGCGCGAGGTGCTGGTGGGCGGGGCGGTGGTGAACGTGCTGGTGTGCGGGGTGCTGTTCGCGGCGCGGCCGATCCGCGAGCTGCGTCGGGTGGTCCGTCAGCAGTCACCGCAGGGCGAACCGGTCGGCGAAGTGTCCGACAAGGACGAACCGGCCGAGGGGCAGACCCGGTGACCGGCCGGCGCGCTGGCCCGATCCTAGTGGTCGCTGTCCCTCGGGCCACTCGTGCGGCGGGCGCCGGGCACGGATGCTTCTTGACGTGACACAGACAGCCGAGACTCCCGCCGATTCTCCCGCCGGTACGCCCGCAGAAGCCGTCACCCCGACTCCCCGCAGCCGCCGCCCCCGCTTCCACCGGGCCTGGTTCGTCGCCGCCGTCACCTTCGTGACCATCGTCGGCGCCGCCGCCTTCGCCTCGCTGCCCGGACTGCTCATCGAGCCGCTGCACTCGGAGTTCGGCTGGTCGCGCGGCGAGATCGGGTTCGCCGTATCGGT
Source organism: Streptomyces sp. NPDC050433 (assembly GCF_044458565.1). NCBI lineage: Bacteria > Bacillati > Actinomycetota > Actinomycetes > Kitasatosporales > Streptomycetaceae > Streptomyces > Streptomyces sp. NPDC050433. The sequence goes on from NZ_JBITIB010000018.1 coordinate 118,683, forward strand.
CAATCTCGCGCTGTACGGGCTCACCGCGCCGTTCGCCGCCGCGCTCATGGACCGGTTCGGGATACGCCGCGTCGTCGCCGTCGCGCTGACCGTGATAGCCACCGGCTCCGCGCTCACCGTCGTGATGACCGCCGCCTGGCAGATGGTCCTCTACTGGGGCGTCCTCGTCGGCCTCGGCACCGGCTCGATGGCCCTGGCCTTCGCCGCCACCGTCACCGACCGCTGGTTCGTCGCCCGGCGCGGGCTCGTCACCGGCATCCTCACCGCCGCCGGCGCCTCGGGGCAACTGGTGTTCCTGCCGCTGCTCTCCTGGCTCGTGGCGAACCACGGCTGGCGCCCCGCCTCCATCACCGTCGCGATGTCCGCGCTCGTCGTCGTCCCGTTCGTCTGGCTGCTGCTGCGCGACCACCCGGCGGACGTGGGGCTTCCGGCGTACGGCTCCGAGGAGTTCAAGCCCAAGCCGCCACCCGTCACCGGCGCGGCACGGCGGGCCGTCACCGTCCTGTTCAAGGCCGCCCGCACCGGGCCCTTCTGGCTGCTCGCCGGAACGTTTGCGATCTGTGGCGCCTCCACGAACGGCCTGGTCAAGACCCACTTCATCCCCGCCGCGCACGACCACGGCATGCAGATCACGACCGCCGCTTCGCTCCTCGCCGTGATCGGTGTCTTCGACATCGTCGGCACGATCGCCTCCGGCTGGCTCACCGACCGCTACGACGCGCGCCGGCTGCTCGCCGTCTACTACGCGCTGCGCGGCGTCTCGCTGCTCTTCCTGCCGATGCTGCTCGCCCCGGACGTCCGGCCGCCGATGCTGTTCTTCATCATCTTCTACGGCCTGGACTGGGTCGCGACCGTCCCGCCGACGATCGCCCTGTGCCGCGCGTACTACGGCGCGGACAGCGCCATCGTCTTCGGCTGGGTGCTCGCCTCGCACCAGATCGGCGCCGGGGTCGTCGCGTTCGCGGGCGGCATGGTGCGGGACGTCACCGGCTCGTACAGCATGGTCTGGTACGCCTCCGGCGCGCTGTGCGCGGCGGCGGCGCTGATGGCCCTGATGATCAGGAGCCGCGCCGGAGCGGGAAAGGTCAACGCGGCTTGAGCGCGCGCTACTTGACCGCTTGAGGCCTGACCGCCTTCGCTATCCGCTCCGCGTCCATGGCCAGCTCGCGCAGCATCCCGCTGATCGGATTCGTGAACCCCGTGAAGTACAGCCCCGGCGCCCGCTCCGACGTCCGCCCGCCGCGCACCACCGGACACCCCCGCTCGTCCAGCACACCCAGATGCCCCACCAGGCCCTCCAGACCCCGGCGGTAGCCGGTCGCGGCGATCACCGCGTCGGGCGAGATCCGTGAACCGTCCGCCAGTACCACCTTGTCGTCGTCGAACGACTCGACCGCCGCGACCGGTTCGACCTCACCCTTGCCCACCGCCGCGAGCAGCCCCACGTCCTGCACCGGGATCGCCCCCTCGCGCACCCGCGAGTACAGCCCGGTGTCGGGGCGCGGCAGCCCCCGGTCCGCGAGATCGGGCACCGCGATCCTGCACATGATCTCGCCCGCCCGGTCGACCAGCCGCTCCGGCAGCCGCCGGACCAGGATGCCGGTGCGCTGCGCCGACCAGCCGAGGGTCGAGCGGCGCACGATGTGCGGGACGGTACGGATCGCGAGACGTACCCGCGCCGCGCCGCCCTCCACCAGGTCGACCGCGATCTCCGCGCCCGTGTTGCCGGCGCCGACGACCAGGACGTCCTTGCCCTGGTACGGGCGGGAGTTCCGGTACGCGCCCGCGTGCAGCAACTCCCCGGCGTACGCCTCCGCCCCCGGCCAGTCCGGCAGCCGTGGCGTGTTGCTGTACCCGGTCGCGACGACGACGGCGCTCCCCGTCAGCTCCCGGCCCCCGGTCGCGCGCAGCACCCAGCTCTCGCCGTCCGCCGAACGCTCGATGCCCGTGACCTCGACGCGGGTGACGACCTCCAGGCCGTGGAACTCCGCGTACTTCTCCAGATAGCGGACCATGTTCTTGACCGAGACCCAGCGCCCGAAGGACCGAGGCATCGGGAGACCCGGCAGCGCGGACAGCCTGCGGGTGGTGTGCAGATGGAGCCGGTCGTAGTGGCCGCGCCAGGAAGCCCCGACGGCCTGGGACCTCTCCAGTACGACGGCTCGTACGCCCCGCGCGCCGAGTGCGGCGGCGACGGCGAGACCGCCGGGTCCGCCGCCGATGACGTACACGGGGCGGCCGTTGGTGAGGTCGATGGCGCTGGACATGACAGCTGAGCGTAATCGAGCGGCCACTTGTTGGGTCTCGGTCAAGATGGGAATCGATTGCGAATCGGTTACGTCGGGGTAAGTTCTGCGTGCGGCGGCTGAAACCGCTGTGAAAGCGGCGTGAATCCGACGGCCCGCACGCTGCTCCCATCAAGGCCTAGCCGGGGGACGCCCCGCTTTAGCGGGGTGGGGAGTGGCTTCTCTGGGTTGCTCTGACCTCAACTGGGTGCACGGGTCTGCACTGTTCGCCTGTGTCGCCTCTCTGGCGCATTAGACCTGCGGAGCGTGTATATTTGTCGGATGCCCGTGACCAGGAAGGTTCGCCGATTCTCCGGCGGCGTGTACGACCTCGGGCTCCACGTGGTGTGGTGCCCGAAGTACCGCCGTCCGGTCCTCGGCGGCCGGGTTGCGGAACGCCTGGACGAGCTGATCCGGCAGAAGTCTGACGAACGCGGCTGGGAGATCATCGCCCTTGAGGTGATGCCCGACCACGTCCACCTCTTCGTCAAACACGACCCGAAGTCGTCAGCCTCGTACGTGGCGAACCAGTTCAAGGGCTTCACCTCCCGCGTGCTGCGCGAGGAGTTCCCCCACCTGAAGTCGCGGATGCCCACGCTGTGGTCGTCGTCGTACTTCGCCGCATCGGTCGGTGCCGTATCGGCGGCGACGGTCGAGAAGTACATCAATACCCAGTGGGAACGTCCGTGGAAGAAGGAGGGTGGCTCGTGATCCGTGCGCACAAGTTCCTCCTCCGCCCCACCAAGGGCCAGGCGGTGGCGCTCACCGACATGCTGCGCGACCACTGCTCCCTCTCCAACGGCGCACTACAGGAGCGTCGCGACGCCTACCGGCATGCGTCGAAGACCAGCATCAAGTACGGGCAGCAGTCCGCACAGCTCAAGGACATCCGGGCCTTCGACCCCGAGCGGCAGGGACGGTGGTCGTTCTCCTCTCAGCAGGCCACCCTGCGGCGGCTGGACAAGGCGTTCCAGGCATTCTTCAAGCGGGTCAAGGCTGGTCGGACGCCGGGCTACCCGCGCTTCAGGGGCGTCGGGCACTTCGACACCGTCACCTTCCCGAAGGACGGCGATGGCTGCCGCTGGGACTCCACCCCGCATGACCGTCAGACCCGCGTCCGCCTTCAAGGCGTCGGGCATGTCCGCGTGCATCAGCACCGGCCCGTACGGGGTCGCGTCAAGACGATCTCGGTGAAACGCGAAGGGAGCCGCTGGTACGTCGTCCTCTCCTGCGAGAAGGTCCCCGCCGAGCCACTGCCGTCCACCGGGGCAATCGTCGGTATCGACATGGGCGTAGCCCACTTTCTGACCACCTCGGACGGCGAACACGTCACCAACCCGCGCTTCCTCCGGGCGATGGCCGACGAACTCGCCGAAGCACAGCGACACCTCGCGACGTTCCCCGAGCGGACCCGGCAGCGCACCAAGCGTCACCGTGCCGCCGTCCGGAAGGTCGCCAATCTGTACGGCAGGATCCGGCGGCAGCGCGCCGACTTCCACCACAAGACTGCCCGCACCCTCATCACCGCCCACGACGTGATCGCACACGAGCGGCTGAACACGGCGGGCATGACCAAAAGCCCCACCCCCAAGGCGGACCCCGAGCAGCCCGGCAGCTTTCTGCCGAACGGCACTGCCGCGAAGGCCGGACTCAACCGCAGCATCCTCGACGCGGGTTGGGCGCAGTTCCTCGGAATCCTGGCGAACAAGGCTGAGAGTGCCGGTCGCCTCGTGGTCCCGGTGGACGCGCGCAACACCTCCCGCACGTGTCCCGAATGCGGGCATGTCAGCGCGGAGAACCGCGCCACCCAATCGAAGTTCGAATGCGTCAGATGCGGGTTCGCTGCGAACGCGGACCACGTCGGCGCGACGAACGTCCTCAACAGGGCCGGGCTGGCCCTCTGCGACGTGGCCTAGCCACCGACACAGGAAGCCCGCACGTTTACGCGTGGGTGGAGTCACGACTACGAAACCCACACCGGCCTTGACGCCGCTCGCGATCAGCGCGAACGGGCCGCGCGAGTCGTACGGTGACAAGCTCGTCCTCGACGGCCTCGGCCTCGAAGTCGCCGAGGGCATGGTCTTCGCGCTGCTCGGCCCCAACGGCGCCGGCAAGACGACCGCCGTCCAGATCCTCTCCACGCTCATCCGGGCCGACGCCGGAGAGATGCGCGTCGCCGGGCACGACCTGGCGCGCGAGCCCGACTCCGCACGCCACGCGATCGGCGTCACCGGCCAATTCTCCGCCGTGGACGGGCTGTTGAGCGGCCGGGAGAATCTGCACCTGATGGCCGACCTGCGCCATCTGGGCCGTGCGGCGGGCCGGCGGCGTACGACGGAGCTGCTGGAGCAGTTCGATCTCACCGACGCCGCCGAGAAGATGGCGTCGACCTGCTCCGGCGGGATGCGGCGCCGGCTCGACCTGGCCATGACCCTCGTCGGCGACCCGCGCGTCATCTTCCTGGACGAACCGACCACCGGGCTCGACCCGCGCAGCCGCCGCACCATGTGGGAGATCATCCGCCGCCTTGTCGCGGACCACGGAGTGACCATCTTCCTCACCACCCAGTACCTCGAAGAGGCCGACCAACTCGCCGACCGCATCGCGGTGCTGGACCACGGCAGGCTCGTCGCCGAGGGCACGGCGGAGGAGCTGAAGCGGCTGATTCCCGGCGGCCATGTGCGGTTGGGGTTCGCCGACGCCGACACGTTCGAGGTGGCGGTACGGGCGCTGTCGCGGACGCTCGACGACATGCCGCGCGACGACGACGCGCTCACGCTCCAAGTCCCGAGCGACGGGCGGGTGCGGTCGCTGCGCGCGCTGCTCGACCTGCTGGACGCGGAGTCGATCGAGGCCGGGGAGCCTTCGGTCCTCACCCCCGACCTGGACAACGTGTTCCTCGCCCTGACCGGGCAGCCCCGCACCGCTGTTGACCCCCCTGCCGACCACCCTGTCGACCCTCTGACCGAGAAGGCCGTGGCCCGATGAGTTCTCTCTCTCCTACACCCTGAGCGATTCCGCGACAGGAGGCGGAGCTCGGTGGTCACCCGTTCAGGTTACCGAGCGGGGGCCGTGGTGGGCCGGTGGCGCACGTTCAGTCGATGACCGCGGTGGCCTCGACCTCGACCAGATGCTCGGGTACGTCCAGTGCCGCGACGCCGATCAGTGTGCCCGGCGATACGGGGGTGATCCCCAGCTTCGCGGACGCGCGGGCGACACCGTCCAGGAACTGCGGCATCTTGTCGGGGGTCCAGTCCACGACGTAGACCGTCAGCTTCGCCACGTCCTCGAAGGTGGCGCCGACCCCGGCCAGCGCGGTGCCGACGTTGAGGTAGCACCGCTCGACCTGGGCGGCGAGGTCGCCTTCGCCGACGGTGGCCCCGTCGGGGCCCCAGGCGACCTGCCCCGCGATGAAGACCAGCTTCGAGCCGGTCGCGACGGACACCTGGTGGTAGATGTCGGTCTCGGGCAGTCCGGTCGGGTTCACCAGGTTGACGGCCATGCGTGCGCTCCTTCTTCGGTCTCTTGCGGTTACTCAGGAACCATAGGAGAGTGTGCGCTGACATGGAAGAACGCACTTTTCAGTGACTGGGGAACCTGATGGTGACCAAGCAGCTCAGCGGCACACCCGAGAACGCGGACCTCGCGCGCGCCGACTCCCTGGCGCGGGAGATCTTCTCCGACGTCGCCAACAAGTGGGCGCTGTTGATCATCGAAGCGCTGGGGGAGCGCACCCTGCGCTTCGGCGAGGTACGGAACGAGGTCGAGGGCATCAGCCACAAGATGCTCACCCAGAACCTGCGCATGCTGGAACGCAACGGCCTCGCCGAGCGCACCGTGCACCCGACCGTGCCGCCGAGGGTCGAGTACACCCTCACCGAACCGGGCCTGGCCCTGCGGGAGACGGTCCACCGGATGTGCGACTGGACCCACCAGTACATCGACCACATCGAGACGTCGCGCGACCGCTTCGGCGTCTAGGTCCTGTCCGCCGGACAGGGCCTAAGGCCAGAGGAGTTCCCGCGACCAGCTCCCGTGGGGCACTGCCAGGTCCGTGCGGCGGTAGCGCAGCCGGATGTGGCGGCGCTCGGTGTCGCCCTGGAAGAACTCGACCTCGTCGGCGTCGAGCACGTACCGCGTCCACGTCGGCACCTGCGCGTCCGGCTCGGCCTGTGCCCGCTCCCACGCGGCCCGCGAAGCGCGCGCCAACTCCTCGGCGGAGCCGAGCACTTCGCTCTGATGCCCGGTAAGCGCGGCGGCGAGCGCACCGGTGGACCGTACGGCCAGATCGGCCCGGCTCTCCTCGCCCCCTGCGGCACTCACCGCCCCCCGCACCCGGATCTGCCGCCCCTGCACGGGCCAGTAGAACCCGAGCGCGGCCCACGGTCGGGCGGCCAGTTGGCGCCCCTTCGCGCTGGTGGCGTGCGAGGCGAAGTGCCAGCCGCGCTCGTCGGCGTCGTGCAGCAGGAGTGTGCGTACGTCGGGGCGCCCGTCGCCGTCGACGGTCGCGAGCGTCATGGCATGCGGCTCGACCTGTCCGGCGGCGACGGCCTCCCGGAACCACCGCTGGAACAACGCCAGCGGTTCGTCGGGCGCATCGTCGGCCTCGAAACGGGCCGGCCCGTTCTCCCAGGTCCGCAGATCATGAAGTACGCCCCGGAACGCCTGCTGCTGCTCGTCGCTGCTCATGGACCCATTCAACCGGGCGGCCCGACCGGTACGGCGTGCTCGCCCGCACCACCAGGGGCGCGTACGGCGAGACCGTGATCGTCGGCCGTCTCCCCGTCGCCGGGACCCCGGACAGCCCGGACGTGTCCCTGGTGGCTGTCGCCACCTGGCACCGGCCGACGCGTTCGCCCCGGCGGACTCCGAGGTGATGGCTCAGGCCCGCGACGTGCCACTTAGGGTGTAGTACTACATCTGAAGTGGTGCCAACTGGAAAGGTGCGACCACCCCCATGCGACAGAACCTGGCCCGCCGCTCCGCGCTCGTCGACGCCGCGATCGAAGTGCTCGCCCATGACGGCGCCAGGGGGCTGACCTTCCGGGCCGTCGATGTCGAGGCGGATGTACCCAAGGGCACCGCGTCCAACTACTTCACGAGCCGTGACGAGCTGCTCAACCAGGTGGGGCACCGGATCTACGAGCGGCTGATTCCGGACGAGGCCACCGTCGCGGACATGGTCGGCGGGCCCAACACCCGCGAGCGGACAGCGGAGTTGGTACGGCAGGTGGTGGAGCGGGTCGCCGCGTTCCGGACGGGTTTTCTCGCGTTGCTGGAGCTGCGGCTGGAGGCCACCCGGCGGCCCGAGTTGCGCGCCGTGCTGACCGCGCGTGTCAGTGAGGACGTCGAGCAGAACGTCACGCACCATCTGGCGTCCGGGCTGCCCGGTGACGCCGACGCGATCAAGATGATCTATCTGGCCGCCAACTGGCTGGTGGTGGAACGGCTCACGCTGCCCGGTGTCTTCTCGGAGGAGGAGGCCGCGCGGCTGATCGGCGACCTCGTGGAACGCGTACTGCCGTCCGGCCCGTGAGACGCCCGTGAGGCGTCAGTGATACGGGAGCGCCGGCGGCGGATCAGTTCGCTGATCCGCCGCCGGCGTGACAGGACGGAGAGAGGGCCCGGCTGCTGCGCGGGCTACTTAGCCGGCTTCTTGCCCGTGATGCCCAGGTGGACCAACAGGGTCAGATTCGGCTTCAGTTCGGCCTGCTTCACGCCCCAGGTCTGGAAGCCCTTCTGATGCCCGGCCACCGCCGCGAGCATGACGACCAGTGAGCCGGCCATCGCGGCGGGGTTGACGTCCTTGCCGACCCGGCCTTTGGACTGGAGCTCCTTCACGGAATCCGTAAGGGAGTTGGTGACCGAACTCAGGATCTTCATGCGGATCTTGTAGAACCGCTTGTCGCCCTCGGCGGCACCAAGATCGATCACCCTGAGGATCGCGTCGTTCTTGCGCCAGAAGTCGAGGAATCCCTCTACGAGTTCTTCCGCAGTCTGGCGCCCCGCTTTACCCGCCCAGGAGCGCCCGGAGACCAGTTCCGTCAATCCGGCTCCCTCCTTGGCCATTTCCTCGGCGATCTCAAGGACAGCGCCCTCGACGTCCGGGAAGTACTGATAGAAGGTCGCGGGTGAAGTGCCTGCCTTCCGGGCAACGTCGATGACTTTGACGTCCCGATATGGCGAGGTGCTGAGCATCTCGCTGAGGCAGTCGAGCAGCTTCTGCCGCGTCGCCTGGCCGCGCCGACCGGCCACGCGGCCGTCGACGGTACGTACTTGTCCTGTCATGCCGTCAGCTTACCGAGGGGTGATCGGAGCGCGATTCGGCCGACTGCAAATGGGGAACCGCCCGCTCATCTCGGGGGTCGAGAAGAGGGGCGGAAGAGGAGGGCGGAAGAGGCTGCCCCGGAGCCTGTGACCGGGAATAGTGTTATCAACAGCCTGTGGACAACTCTGGTGGATAACTCAACGCGCACAAGCCCTCACCGGGAGATAATTAGTCAATTGTTCGATTTGCCCCGCCCTGCGCCACGTCGAATGCGCCATTAGCGTGGCCGGAAGGCGCACCCGCTCGGGCGGTACGCACGCGAAGGAAGGATCCGGGCTCATGGCCGCATTCGCGGAAGGTACGCCGTGCTGGGTGGATGTGTCGCTTCCCGACGTCCAGGCGGGCAAGCGTTTCTACGGCGAGCTGTTCGGCTGGACATTCGGCGCGGACGGCGGCGCGCCATACGGGCACTACACGAATGCTTTCAGTGACGGAAAGCGCGTCGCCGCCCTCGCCGCGAAGCAGGACGGGCGTATGCCGACCACCTGGGGCGTCTATTTCGCGACATCGGACGCCACCGCGCTCAGTGTGCGAATCAAGGAGGCCGGGGGCGGAATGGTGATGGATCCGACAGCCGTGGGGCCGTACGGCACGATGGCGCAGGGTGTCGATCCCGGCGGCGCGGTCTTCGGCCTCTGGCAGCCGAGGGCGTACTCCGGCTTCGAAAAGCAGAGTGAGCCCGGATCTTTCTGCTGGACAGAGGTCTATACGAGGGACAAGGAGAGCGTCGACCTCTTCTACGAGTCGGTATTCGGCTTCGTCGGCAAGGACCTGCCGGGCGAACCGGTCGATTTCCGCGCCTGGTCCCCGGCGGGTTCCGAGCCGGGGAGTGACAGCGCGATCGCCGGGCGAAGTGTGATCACCGACGCATTTCCCGCGGAGATGCCGGGGCATTTCCTCGTTTACTTCTCCGTGGCGGACTGCGACGAGACGGTCGCCGATGCCGTACGGCTGGGCGGCCGGGTCCGGGAGTCCGCCGCCGACACCCCGTACGGCCGGATCGCCAGCCTCGTGGACAACCAGGGCGCGGTCTTCGCGGTCCTGGCGGAGCCGGAGGCGGCCTGAGGCGGATGAGGAGGGTGTGGGGGATGAGGGGGCAGGGGCTGAAGCAACCCCTGTTGGGCCGTACGCGTCAGGACTCTTACGGGCGTGATACTCACTCCGTAGGAGGCCGTTCGCACACTTTCTGTCCGAAACAGGGTGAGACACCCCGATCCGCCCCCGGGTTCGCAACCATCGCGCCCGACAGGAAGAATCAGGGGACAGGGGGCCGTACCTTTGTGGCCCGTACGGGGAGGTGGCAGGCAAGTGGAGCAGCTGACGCAGCACGATCCCAGACGTATCGGGCCCTTCGAGGTGCTCGGACGCCTCGGGGCGGGCGGTATGGGGCTCGTCTATCTCGCGCGCTCGGCCTCGGGCCGGCGCGTGGCGATCAAGACGGTGCGGACCGAGCTCGCCGAGGACCAGCTGTTCCGTGTCCGTTTCACACGCGAGGTGGAGGCCGCCCGCGCGGTCAGCGGCTTCTACACGGCCGCCGTCGTGGACGCCGACCCACGGGCCGCCGTGCCCTGGCTCGCCACGGCCTATGTTCCCGCGCCCTCCCTCGAAGAGATGGTCAACCGGTGCGGCCCGCTGCCCGTGCAGGGCGTGCGCTGGCTCGCCGCGGGAATCGCCGAGGCCCTCCAGTCCATCCACGGCGAGGGCCTGGTCCACCGCGACCTCAAGCCGTCGAACGTGCTGGTCGTGGAGGACGGGCCGCGCGTCATCGACTTCGGTATCGCGTCCGGCGTCTCCAACACCCGGCTCACCATGACCAACGTGGCCGTCGGCACCCCGGCATACATGTCGCCCGAGCAGGCGCGCGACTCCCGCAGTGTCACGGGCGCGAGCGATGTCTTCTCGCTCGGCTCCACCCTCGTCTTCGCCGCCACCGGGCACGCACCCTTCCACGGGGCCAACCCGGTCGAGACCGTCTTCATGCTGCTGCGCGAGGGGCCGAATCTGGAAGGGCTGCCGGACGAGCTGCGCCCGCTCATCGAATCGTGCATGCAGATGGACGCCTCCCAGCGCCCCTCGCCCGCCGATCTCCAGTCCCAACTCGCCCCGCATCTCTTCGCCTCGGGCAGTGACGACAGCGGTACGGCTTCGGCCTGGCTGCCCGCGTCCGCCACCGAGATGATCGAGGAGCGTCGCGGCGGCGGACGGGTCAACGCGGCTGCCGCCGCCGCTGCCGCGCGTCCCCCGCTGCCGCCGCCGCCCTCCCACGAACCGCCGCCGCCCCCGCATTCGCCCGACTGGGACGCCGCGTGGCAGCGCGACGGCGAAGGCCAGGGAGGGCAGGGCCGCGGACACGGCGCCCCCGTGCCCGTCGGGGCGGGACCGGCCGCCGGTGGCCCCGGGGGCCCCGTCAGGCTCTCCGGCTCCCCCGTGCCGATCGGCCCCGGCCCCCGCGTCCCCGACGGCCGTGGCGCTGCCGCTGTCGACGCCGGACCGGCCACCGGCTGGATCCGGCCCCCCGCCGGGCCGAACGGCGGGGAGCTGCCCACCAGCGCTGTCGCGCCCCCCGCCGTACCGCCGGTGCCCGCACCCGCGCCCGCCCCCGACGGCGGCGCCGCACCGGGCCGCTGGCGGCCCTGGCGCTTCCGGATGTCGAACGACGTCTGGGGCACCCCCGTCGTCGACGGCGATCTGCTCTACGTCACGTCGTTCGAGGTGCACGCGCTTGACGTGGGCAGCGGGCGCCGGCAGTTCAAGACCCGCGACGTCGCGTGGGCGATGGCCGTCGCCGGGGGCCGTATCCACGCCTCCGACGGCCCCACCCTCTACGCGCTCGACGGCTCGGACGGCACGGAGCGCTGGCGGCTCCAGACCGACGCCTGGGTGTATTCGCTCAAGACGGACCGGGGCACCGTCGTCACCGGTACGCGCGGCGGCGGCGTCCAGGCGTGGGAGGCGTCCAACGGCGAGAAGCTGTGGGAAGTCAGCGGCGCCCAGACCGACTTCGAGACACCGGAGGCGGGGCCCGCGATCTTCGACGGCACGGTGTACGTATGGCAGAACGCCCGCCTCCGGGCGCTCGACGCGCGCACCGGCGGCGAGCGCTGGTCGTATCCCATCGGCGACGGCGCGTCCTGCGGCGGTGTGCCGATCCGCCTGGTGCCCGCGTCGGACGGTTATGTGTACGTCGCCGCGGGCACTCGCGTGCTGTCGATCGACATCGCGAGCGGGCATGTGCGCTGGCACTTCGAGGCGCCCGCCGTCTTCCTCTCGCCCCCCGCCTTCGCGCCCGGCCCGGCCGTGACCGGCGGCGGTGTGTATCTGGCCGACTATCTCGGCACGGTGTACGCGCTGGACGCCACCACCGGCAAGGACCGCTGGCGCATCGCCACCGAGGCCCGCCAGTCCCTCGAACCGGTCCTGGTCACCGCCGGGAACGTGCACGTGGGCAGCGGCAGCGCGCTCTACACGCTGGACGCGGTGGCCGGTACGCCCAAGTGGCGCTTCGCCGCCGGCGGCGAGGTCGTCGGCGCGCCCGTCGTGGCCGACGGCAGGCTGCACTTCGGTTCGGCGGACCATGTCCTCTACACACTGGACGCCGGCGGTGGACAGCTCCGCTGGAAGCTGGCGACGGGCGGGGAGATCACGGGCTCACCGGTGGCGCGCGGGGGAGTGGTGTACGCGTGCAGCAAGGACCGCTGCGTCTACGCGCTGGACGCGATCAAGGGCACGGCCACGGGCCGCGGTGCCCGCTGACTCGGGTACGAGGGGGATCAACGTGCGAGGGGATCAGCTCCGGTCCGGACGGCGGCTGATGTCGTCCGGCGGTGGCGGCGTCCGTGGCTGCTCCCTGGTGTCCCCCCAGCTGTCCCAGGCGTGCTCCGCCGTACTTCCCGCGGACGGTGGCCTGGCCGGCCGCTCATCGTCGTAGGGGTCGTACGGCTCGTACGGCTCGTACGGGTAAACGGTCTGCCCGGTCTGCCCGACCGGCCCCGTCTCCCCGTACCACTCGCCCCCGTACGGCTCCAGGTCCCGGTCCCGGTCCCGGTCGCCCCCGACGTACCGATGATGGCCGCCGCCCCCTCTGCGCCACGTCCGGCGCCCGCTCATCACCGCCGCCGCGATCAGCAGCAGCACCCCGCCACCGAAGGCGGCGAGCACGCCGAGGCCCAGCCCCGTGCCGTCACTGTTCAGCGTGAGGCCGTCGGCGCGCTGCCCCTGGCGCACCATCCACAGGATGGTGAATCCGAGCACGATCAGCCCGGACAGCGCCACCAGCAGCCGCGAGCGCAGGACCAGCCCGATCAGGGTGACCAGAGCGGCGAAGGCGAGCGGCAGCAGGAGTGAGACCCACAGGTCGGAGCTGGCGCCGGTGATCCCGTTGAACAGGTCCTCGACGCGGTAGTCCCGGCCGTGCCGGCCGTCGTACCAGGCCTGGAACGGGCTCGCGACCGCCCCGGCGGCCCCGATGACGGCGAGGACCGACCCGATGACGTTGCGGACCATCGACGGCCTCCTTGGACGAGTGCGCGGAGCGCAGCTTCCAGAATCCGACGCTACGCCCGGGAACCACGGGCCGCCAGATTTGGTCCCTGCACCGAGCACCGCGCACGCCCTGCTAGGGTGACATGCGCCCGACAAAAGGTCATCAACAGTGCCCAACCGCACCATTTTTCAACGGGGGTTGAAGTGAAAATTCGCCATGTCCGTGCCATAGCCGTCTTCGGTATCGCCGTCTTCGCGCTGACCGGCGCCCGCGGCTCCAGCGGCGGCGGCTGCTCCAGCTCCAGCAGCAGTTCCAGCAGCAGCGGCGGCAGCAACTCGGACAGTGACTACGACGACGACTACGACGACGACTACGACAGCGACTACGGCAGCTCGTCCGGCTCCTCCACCAGCACCGGGGGCTCCGTGACGGGCGGCAGCTCGGCCGACGCCGGCCGCGATCTGACCATCGACACCTGCAAGTACGACACCACCCGCGGCTTCGTCGCAGAGGTCACCGCCACCAACAGCGACTCGGTGGCCAACTCGTACTCGTTCACGGTCGACTTCACCGACTCGGCGGGTGCGACCGTCGGCAACACCGTCGGCAGCATCCCCGACGTTCCGGCGGGCGGCACCCAGACCGCCGAGTTCACCGCGGTGGACGTGTCCGGCGACAACGGCGCGTCCGGCGGCGAGTGCAAGATCGACAACGTCGTCCGCCTGGCCGCCTGACCCCAGTCAGCGGAAAAGACAGAAGAACGGCGGTCGGCGGGGCCCCCTGAACGGTCCCGACTTCCGTCGTTCTTCTGCCTCGCTCCCCCTGGCCCCCTGGCCCCCCTTGGCTCCCCGCGGCCGCGGCAGCTCCCCTCCGCGCCGCCGCGACCGCCGCCCGCTCCTGCCCGGTTCCCCCGTGTTACTTGGGCGGCGCGGGCGCGTGGTGATCGCCCAGCGGCTTGACGGTGGTGTCCTCCGACGGCGCCGGCGCGTGGTGGTCGCCCTGCGTCGTCGCCCCGCTCTTCGGCGGCGCGGGCGCGTGGTGGTCGCCCTGAGTGGTGATGTCGTCCGTGTTCTTCTCGGTGTCGCTCATCTCGTCCCCCTTGGGATTTCCCTGTGCCTCTTACGGAAGCGGCCTTCTGCCCGGATACTCCCCCGAGGTCGCCGGGCAGAAGGCCTGGAAGACCGCCCGCCTCCATGGGAGATGGTGGTCCCAAGTGACCCGTCTGCCCCCCGAGGCGACGGATCCAATGTGCACTGGAGCATGCCGAAAGAGCATAAACATTCGATGAACGCCCAGGCCGGGCGCCCGTGGGACATCGGGAACATCGGGCGTCTCTCGGACCACTCACGCCGCGCTGAGCGGGGCGTCCAGCAGTTCCCGTACCTCCTCGGCCTCCGCCGCTCCCGACTCCTCGTGCAGTGACAGCGCCTCGCGCCAGCACACCCGCGCGCGGTCCGCCTGCCCCAGAGTCTCCAGCGCCTTGCCCAGTGTGATCAAGACGTTGGCCCGTGTCCGGTCGCCGCCGATGCAGCCGATCGCGAGCGCCTGTTCGGCGTGCTGTGCCGCCGACGCGGCACGGCGGGCCGCGAGATGGGCCTGGGCGATACGGAAGTGGGTGGTGCCTTCCCAGAGCCGCTGCCGGTTCGCCTCGAACCCCTCAAGCGCCTCGACGAGTTGCTCCAGGGCCTCCTTGTGCCGCCCGGCGTTGGTGAGCGCGATGCCGAGCGCGAAGCGGGCGTTGGAGAGCCGCAGGGTGTGTCCGATGCTGTCGTAGACCTGGACGCCCTGTTCGGCCAGTGCGATGGCCCGTGACGTACGGCCCAGGGAGTGCTGGATGCGCGAGAGGTTGCACAGGGCGCTCGCCTCGCCGGGGCGGTTGCCGTCGGCGCGGGAACCCTCCATGGCCTTGAGCAGATGCGCCTCGGCGTCCTTGAACCGGCCCTGGCCCAGAGCGATGATGCCGCGGTCGTTGTCCGACCAGTAGACCGGCGCCGGGTCCCCCACGGACTGGGCCAGCGCCGCCGCCTGCCGGGCCTCCTCGTCCGCCTCCTCGTAACGGCCCGCCACCAGATGGACGTTGGTCATCGAGGTCCGCGCACGCCCCTCCGTACGGGCGTCGCCCGCCTCGCGCGCCGCCACGAGCGCCGAACGGGCCGCCGCCTCGTACGACTTGGAGTTGGCACCCGACTCCGCCAGGTCCTGCGCGGCCCACAGCAGGTCCACGGCGACCCGCAGCCGGGTCGTCCCACCCGCCGCCTGCCGGGCGCACGCCAGCAGGCAGTCGGCCTCCGCGTACAGCCAGTCCTGCGCCTCCTGCCGGTCGGTGAAGACCAGGCCCCCGTACTCCGTCGGCTCCAGATGGTTTTCGAGCCGGTCGCCCGGCCGCTCGATCGTGTACACCCGCGCCGCCGTCGCCAGATAGAAGTCCAGCAGCCGGTGGAGCGCCAAGTCCTTGCCGGTGGGCGGCTGTTCGTCGCGGTCGGCGCAGGCACGTGCGTAGAGCCGGACCAGATCGTGGTAGCGGTAGCGGCCGGGTGCCGCCGACTCGACCAGGGAGGTGTCCACCAGGGACTCCAGCAGAACCTCGGTCTTGTGCGGCGGCAGATCCAGTACGGCGGCGGCTGCCGCCAGCGAGATGTCCGGGCCGTCGGCCAGCCCGAGCAGCCGGAACGCGCGGGCCTGGGCGGGCTCCAACTGGCCGTAGCCCAGTTCGAAGGTCGCCTTCACCGCCAGGTCGCCCGCCTGGAGTTCGTCGAGCCGCCGGCGCTCGTCGGCGAGCTTCGCCGCCAGCACGGAGACCGTCCACGTGCGGCGCGAGGCCAGCCGGGAGGCGGCGATACGGATGGCGAGCGGCAGGAAGCCGCAGGCCGCGACCACGTCCAGCGCCGCATCCCGCTCGGAGCTGACGCGCTCCTCACCGACGATGCGGGTGAAGAGCTGAAGCGCCTCCTCCGGCGACATCACGTCCAGGTCGACCAGATGGGCGCCCTCCAGGTCGACCATCCGGACCCGGCTGGTGACGAGCGCGGCGCAGCCCTCCGTACCGGGCAGCAGCGGGCGTACCTGCGCGGCGTCGCGCGCGTTGTCGAGCAGGATCAGGACCTGGCGGCCGTCGAGCGCCGAGCGGTACAGCGCGGAGCGCTCGTCCAGCGAGTCCGGGATCGCCGAGTCGGGCGTGCCGAGGGCCCGCAGGAACGAGCCGAGCACCGCCTCCGGTTCGGTGAACCGCGCGTCGGCGCCCTGGAGGTCCACGTACAACTGGCCGTCGGGGAAGCTCGGTCGGGCCGCGTGCGCGACATGCACCGCGAGCGTCGTCTTGCCCACGCCGCCGATACCGGCGAGCGCGGAGACCGCCATCACCGATCCCTCGGCGCTCGCCAGGCGCCTGCCGAGCTCCCGTACGAACAGGTCCCGGCCGGTGAAGTCCGGTACCGTCGCCGGGAGTTGGGCGGGCCGGGTGAAGGTGGCGACCGGCACGGTCTCCTCCACCGGGCGGGCCAGTTCGGCGTCCGCCCGGAGGATGCGCTGCTGGAGTCTGGCGAGTTCGGGGCGCGGGTCCACGCCCAGCTCGTCGGCGAGGAGGCGGCGCGTGTCCGCGTACACGGCCAGCGCCTCGGCCTGCCGGCCGCTGCGGTAGAGGGCCAGCATCAGCAGTTCGCGCAGGCGCTCGCGCAGCGGGTGCGCGGCGGTCAGGGCGGTGAGTTCGGAGACGGCCTCCGCGTGCCGGCCCAGCTCCAGGTCGATGTCCAGCCGGGCCTCGACGAGTTGGAGGCGCCACTCGTCGAGCCGGGCGCGCTCGGTGTCGGCGTACGGACCGGGCACGGACGCCAGGGGCTCGCCGTCCCAGAGCCCCAGCGCCTTGTTGATCAGCAGCCGGGCCTGCTGGCGGTTGCCGGACGCCCGCTCCTTCTCGGCGGCGGTGGACAACTTCCGCGCCATGCTGAGGTCCAGGGCGTCGGCCCTGGTGCGCAGGGCGTAGCCGCCGGACTCGCTGACCAGGACGCCGGGGGAGAGGACCTTGCGCAGCCGGGAGGCGTACGTCCGTACGGCGGCGAGCGCCTGGGAGGGCGCGGCCTCGCCCCAGATGGCGTCGATCAGTTCGCCGGCGGTGGCGGTACGCCCTTCCCGCAGGAGCAGGGCGGCGAGGAGCGCACGCTGCTGGGGCGAACCGGGCGGCAGCAACTCACCGCCGCGCCAGGCACGTACGGGCCCGAGCACGCCGAAACGCAGCTCGCCGAGGGAGGTTGGGGCGGCCGGGGCAGCTCTCGCTGCCGGGTTCGAGGCGGCCTTGTGCCCGGCCTCGGCCTGCGCCTTGTGTGCCACGTTCTGCCCGCTGATCGGTGTGGCCGGAGACCGCTGCTCCGGTACGCGTGGCCCGCTGTCACGGTCCATAGCTCCCCCTGCCCCCGAACTGCCGGTATCGCCCCCGACAGTCTGCCTTGTCCGGAGTGGCGGCGTCAGCCTTGGGCGGGGGTCTGCACAAGCCCTCGACACGGTAAAGGACGCAGCCCCTCCGGGTAAATCCTGAACATCTGAACAAGGGGGTGACGGGGGCCGACGTCACCCGGCGGAGCCCCGGCCGCTCCTCGCCTCGGAGGAGGAGCAGCCGGGTGGGACATGCCCGCGGGCGTGGAGCGGTGTGCGTCAGTCCCGCCCCAGGAACACCGGGTTGGTGATCGCGACGAAGCTGCCGGGGAGGGGCGGGGTCGTCGCGGGGCGGCGGACCTCGGCGCGTACGTACGTCGCGTACTCGGCCGTCGTACGCCACTCCACCGTCCCCGTGCCCGACTCCGGCAGCGTGACGGTGTGCAGCGTCCCCTGGTCGGTGACGATGCGCGCCGAGCTGCCCGCCGGGGCGCCGGTGACCTCCAGGCGTACCGTCACCGGGTCGTCGTCGGCGACCCGCAGCCGCTCGCCGATGCCCGCGTGCAGGCCGCGACCGCCCGAGGCGCCGAAGGTGACGGACACCGCCGCCGACTCCGCGATGTAGCTGCGGCCCGCGCGGATGCCGGCCAGGATCGCCTCGCGGGAGAGTTCGTCGGCGAGGACGACCGTCTGCGGGGTGCCGATCGGCTCGGGGTCGCGGTGCGCGTCGCTGCTGCCCATCGCCGGGGTCCACGGCTGCCCCGAACGGGCCGATGACACAAGGGTGTT
This sequence comes from Streptomyces sp. NPDC050433, assembly GCF_044458565.1. Classification (NCBI taxonomy): domain Bacteria; kingdom Bacillati; phylum Actinomycetota; class Actinomycetes; order Kitasatosporales; family Streptomycetaceae; genus Streptomyces; species Streptomyces sp. NPDC050433. The sequence continues at coordinate 136,933 of NZ_JBITIB010000018.1, forward strand.
GTCCCAGGAGGCGAGGGCCACCTCGTCCTCCGGGGTGAAGGGACCGTTCCACACCTCGACCGCGTCGGCGTCGTTGAAGCCGAACTTCCAGTTGCAGCCGATGCAGGTGGCGTGCGGATGCGCGGGCACGACCAGACCGCCCGCGCGCCGGATCTCGCGCGCGTAGTGTCCGAAGCGGTTGTCGCGGGCCCGGTAGCGCCAGTCGACGAAGGTGCCCGGGTCCGTGCCGATGGCCACGACATGGCCGTTACGGGTGGTGATCTCCTCGCCTGTGAGGATGAGCAGGTCGTCGCCCCACAGCCCCGCCCAAGCGGCGTGCGCGGACGAGGTGTTGTGCTCGCTGGTGTTGATGAAGTCCAGCCCGGCGGCCCGCGCGCCCGCCGCGATCTCGGCGGGGGTGCGCCTGCCGTCCGAGTGCACGGAGTGCAGATGGCAGTCGCCCCGGTACCACGCGCGCCCGCGCCCCTTGGCCCGCTCCGGCGGGTGGACCGGGCGGGGGGTGCTGCCGGGGGCGCCGTACGTGAGGGTGATCGTGACCTCGTACGGCAGGCCTTCGGGCGCGACGGTGTACGGGCCGAGCGCGATGTGCCACGTCCCGGACCGCACCGGGCCCGGCAGATAGCCGGGGGTCGCCTCGTCGGCGCGGATGAAGAACTCCGTACGCGCACCGCCCGACCAGCCGCGGAAACCGTCCCCGCCGAGGTCGGTGCCGCGCTCGTCGAAGATGCCGATGTCGAGTGCGTTGCCCTGCGTGCCTGCGGGGACGGTCGGGCGCTGGTAGCTGTACGAGACGCGGATCTCGCGTACGCCGCGCGGGACGTCGACCGGGAGGTACACGAAGTCGGGGGAGCCGGTGGGGAGGGTGCCGCGTACGGTCTTGGTCTCGGTACGGCCGGCGCTGCCGCTGTTGTCGCTGCTGCCGTTGCCGGGTGCCGCGTTCGCGAAGCTCACGCTGCCCAACGTAAGGGCCGCGGCGGCCCCGGTGACGAGCAGACCGCGTCTGCCCATCGCGTGTTCCGTGTGGTCGTTGCACATGCCGACGGCTCCCCAGGGTGTCGAGCGGGACAGGAGTGGTGCGTGGAACCCTGGTATTGAGCCGTGAACAGCCGCTCAAGGGAAGGGGTTGGGAAGGTGGTTGGCACATTGCCAATAACTACGGCGCGTGCCGCGGCCCGGCCGTCACAGGCCTCGCCACACGTTGTCGAAGGCCGCGTCCTCGATGGATCGCCGCTGCCGCTCGGCCTCCAAGTCCCTCAACGCGTTCTGGACGGCGTCCAGTACGGTCGCCACCGCGTCGTCGCCCACATCAGGCGGACCCTCGGACTGCTGGTCGCGGATCCCGACGGCCGTACCGAGCACGGCGAGGACCGGCTCGTCCGATGCCCAGCGTTCGAGCGCCGAGCGGCGGGCAGGGGTGTCGGCCGGCACGATCCGGGAGGCCCCGAAGGGCAACCAACGTGAGCGGCGCTGCCGGGTGATCTGCCCTTCCGACGCGAGGGCTGTGAGATAGACGGCCGCCAGACCGCGGCCTCTGCGCCACAGCCATTCCTCGACCGTCTCGTACGGTTCTTGCCGGGGGAGCGACGACAACGCCTCGTCCAACAACCGGTCATCGAGCGCCGGGTTCTCCCCCGGCACGATGCGATCGTCCTCCAGCCTCGCGGCCCGCGCGTCAAGGAGGTCGATCAGCTCGGCGCCGGCGAGCGCGAGTGACAGATCGCCCTGGCCCGGGGGGCGGCTGGCCGCCACCTCCAGGGTCGTGATCACCAGGTCCCGTGGCTGAGTCATCACCGGCTCCATGTGGGCGCTGCCTCACTCCAGCCTACGGACCGAAAGCGACGGCTGCACCCCGCGCCGGAGATCCGGCATCGGCGCGGACGGTACGGGCACAATTCTGACTGCCGCCCGCCCGCCCTTCCGCCCGAGCCGAAAAGAGACCCCCATGCGGATCGCGACCACCATGTTCCTCACCGACGAGACGATCACACCCGTGCGGCTCGCAAGGGAACTGGAGGAACGTGGCTTCGCCGGGCTCTATCTGCCCGAGCACACCCACATCCCGGTCGAGCGGGCCACCCCGTACCCGGCGGGCGGCGACCTGCCGCGTGAGTACGGCCGTACGCTCGACCCCTTCGTGGCCCTCGCCCAGGCGGCGGCGGTCACCGACCGCCTCGGCCTCGCCACCGGCATCACGCTCATCGCCCAGCACGACCCGATCGACCTCGCCAAGCAGATCGCGACGCTCGACCATCTGTCGGGCGGCCGGTTCACGCTCGGACTCGGCTTCGGCTGGAACAAGGAGGAGGCGGCCGACCACGGCGTCGAGTGGACGTCCCGGCGCGCTCTCGGCTGGGACCGGCTGGCCCTGATGCGCGCGCTGTGGGCGCCCGAACCGACTCCGTACGAGGGCGAGTTCGCCTCGGTACGCCCGAGCGAGGCCCACCCGAAGCCGCCGAACGGCACCCCGCGCACCCTGGTCGGCGGCGCGGCGGGCCCCAAACTCTTCGCCCGCATCGCCGAACAGACGGACGGCTGGCTGCCGATCGGCGGCAGCGGCCTCACGGATTCCATCCCGGCCCTCCGCAAGGCCTGGGCATCGGCGGGCCGTTCCCCTGAAGCCCTCCACATCGTCCCGTACGCGGTCCGCCCCTCCGCCGGCAAGCTGACGTACTTCGCGGACCTGGGACTGGAGGAGGCGGTACTGCAACTGCCGCCGGGGGACGAGTCGGAGGTGCTGCGGGCACTGGACGAGTTCGCGCGGTACGTCTGACGGGACAGGCGTACGCGCTGCTGCCCCACGGAACTCGCGGGGTGTTCAAACTGGACCTGGGCTACAGCGAGTATTGACGCGCTGCTGGTCACCAAGGGAACTCACGGCGGGCAGGACGAGCGGCCGGCGTAGATCAAAAGTCGGATGTGAACAGGGGAAGGTCAAGGTCATCGGGCAGGGTGACGCCGAACGGGTAGCCCTCGGTGAGGAAGTCGTACAGGAATTCCGAGAGGGTCGTGCCGTGATCGCTGAATTCGGGATCCCGCCCCTTGTTGAGCATGATGGTCCAGCTATCAGGGTCGTCCCTGGCGGCAAGCCAGTAACCCGTGTCGCCGTTATCGGTGATGAGGCAGGGATAAAGCATGCCGGGAAGCGCGGCATCGTCCAGGTGCTCATGTCCGTGCTCCCACACGGTGATGTCGGCCACCTCGCGCACCGTGGCGATCAACTCGGCCTCCCTGCCGAGCAGGCTGCCGCCGAGGGCGCCGAGCGGGTGTTGCAACCAGAGGAAGTCACGGAAGCGGCCCGGCGGCAGGTGGTCGCACAGGCGCTTGTAGTCGGTGGGCAGGCGGTGGCCCAGTTCGGCCTCGATCGCGCTCCAGTCGATGTTCCAGAACGAAGGGCGCGGCAAGCCAGGGGCCAGGAGTGTGAGGACCTCTTCGATCACGCCGACCGACAGTACAGGGCGCAGGACGGGTCCTGGCGGGAGCCGACCGGCATGACGAGCAGCCGCTCGCCCTGAGCAACTTCCCCCGGCGTTCCCCACCAGCAGCTGTCGGCGCCCACGTCCCCACCCGCACCCGCGCCCCTGGCCAAGTCCAGCGCCCTCATGGCCGCCGGCACCATCGTCTCGCGCATCACCGGCTTCGCCCGCACCCTGGTCATGGCGGCAGCCATCGGTGTCGGCACCGCCCAGGTGCGTTCGTCGAGGGCGAAGATCTGCTTGCCGAACTCGGTGTCGCCGACGGACTCCTCGGCCACCCCGCCTTCCACCGGCCGTGGCCCCTCCGGTAAGCGGAGGAAGGTGAAGTCGCCCACCGGCTCGGCGGTCCTGGTCGGCGACGAACCGGACCCGGACGTCGCCGACCAGGACCAGGGTGTCGTCCGCGCCCCAGTGCAGAGCGCGTCGAAACCCTCCGCGGGCACGGACCGCAGCCGCCGGGCGTCTTCGGCACCGGTTGTAGCCTCGATCCTCATGAGCTGGCTGCCTGACGACTTCGTCCACCCCGTCCACGTGCCCGTACCCATCGCCATGCCCGGTACCCCGCTGCACCTGCGGCCGATCCGGGAGGCGGACACCGCGCTGGACTATCCCGCCGTGATGGGCTCCCGAGAGCGCCTGTGGGAGATCTTCGGGCCGGCCTGGGCCTGGCCCAAGGAGACGATGACCTACGAGGAGGACCGCGTCGACCTGCTGCGGCACGAGAAGGAGATAGCCGCGCACGAGTCCTTCAACTACGCGCTGCTGGACGAGGAGGAGACGGCGATCCTCGGCTGCGTCTACATCGACCCGCCCGAGCGCACCGGTGCCGACGGCGAGATCGCCTGGTGGGTGGTGGACGACCTCGTCGGCGGCGAGGTGGAGCGCGCGCTCGACGCGCTGGTGCCGCGGGGGATCGCCGCCGACTGGCCGTTCCGGCAGCCCCGTTTTCTGGGCCGCGACATCTCCTGGCAGGACTGGCTGACGCTGCCGCGCGTCCCGTGACGCGTGTCGTGAAGCGCCTTTTGACGCGCCTCGTGACGCGTCCGAGTCGGCCGACTACGCCCCCACCGTCCCGTCGACCCCCTCCCGCAGCAGGTCCGCGTGGCCGTTGTGGCGGCCGTACTCCAGCAGCCGGCGAGGATAGCGGGCGTCGTGACTTCGCCGGATCGACGAGGGTAAGGCGATGGAGCGGGAGAACCCTGTCCGCCGGGAGCCGAGCCAGGAGCGGGGCCGGGAGCCGACCGGCGCCATGACTCAGATGCGGCATCTGACGGGAGAGGTCGAGCGGATCGCAGTCGAAGCGGGCATCGGTGCGCGACGGGCGCAGCGGCGGGGCAAGTTCTGGAATGCCACGCACCTGATGTTGGGTTTTCCCGCCGCCGTACTCGCCGCGGTGTCCGGAGCTGCGGGCTTCTCCTCGGGGTCGGCCTTTCTGCGGGCCGAGGCACGGCAGTTGGCCAATCTGCGCCGACGATACGCCTGGCAGGAGGTTGAGGTCCGGGCCCGCCTGGTGCTGGCGCGCGAGGCGTACATGACGGAGGAGGATCTGTACGCCGCCCTCTCCCGATTACTCGAACAGCGGCGGGCTGTGCCTTCCAGCCGCGATCGTCCTGTCCGAACTACCGGCCCCGCCACCGCAGTCGGAGCCGCCTCAGAACGGCTGACGTGGCTTGCGCAACCGTTCGTGCTGGAACCGGAATCCAGGGCAGGAGCCGCGATCCGGAGTGTCAGTGGGGGAACGCGTCGGACTTGACGGCGGTGATGATAGGGAGTCCAGGCGAGGGCGGCGAAGAGGAGGGCGGGACCGTGGGGGACCTTGCTGTCACGGACGGGGACGCAGGCGGGGGCATGCGTCGCTGACCAGGCAGTTGCCGCTGTTGCCGCCGCTGTACCTGGACTTGCGCCAGCCAGGCAGTACGGAGGCGTCGCATGAGGCGCACGAGACGGGAGGAGAAGCTATTCCGCTTGAGGCAGCAAGTAGGCCACCGGCAGCATCGATGAACCCGTCAGCTTCCACGGCATCTCCTTCCGGCCGGGCGACCTCCTCCACGCGGACGACGACCGGGCTTTCCCACGGCCGGAACTGTTCCCCGTTCCGCCGGCATCAAGCCGGTGGAACCGGGATCAGACAGGCAGATGCTCGGTGAAGATCCCGATCAGAATCCGGTCGTCATGTCTCTTGATCGGGAGTGAGAAGTGCACGCGGTCCCGGTCCCACAGTCGCTTTCCGTGCCACTCGCAGCGATATGACTCGCCTTCGTAGGAGACCAGGCGCTGTTCCCATGCCTTCGCGTTCTTCTTCGTGTTGGGGCTCTCAGGAGAGATGTCGACGCCCAGGGCACTGAACCGAGCCTGAACCTTCTTCTGGTCTCCACCGCAGACGAGCAGTGTCTCGGTGAAATGATCGCTCAGTAGACCGAGCAACTTCACCAACCAGGGCAGGACGTCCGCGTAAGAGCCGTCGAAATGGTGGAAGCGAAGGGAGTCCGAGAGGAGCAGCCGGGGAAAAGAACGATCGGACAGCGTAAAGAAATGATCTTCTGGAACGGGTTCGCGGGTGAGGACTCCACGCCAGAAACCGGCCTCGTCCTCGGACACGCGCAGCAGGTGCAGGGCCACGCGGTCGCGGCCCGCGTCCCCGTCGTGAGCCATCCCGACGGCCAGTCGAGGCTTGTCGTCCCCCGGGGATTGGCGATTGAACCGACGAGACAGGACATCGCTCTGCCCTCAGCGGCCCGGGCCAGCGCATGGGCCATGCCCCAGGACGGCTCGCTCCATGTCCCGTTGTCTTGTCTCACCGGCTGGGGAACGTCGTCGTCCTCCGGTTCTACGCTCCGGCACTTGTCCAGCAGCACTTGCAGACGGCGCCGCTCACTGTGCGGCAGCCCGCCGTCGGGCGAGTACAGGGCGTCGACCAGACTGATCGACGGCAGGCACTCGGTGTCGTAGGCGGAGGTCATCAACGCGACCTTCCGGCCGTCGGCCAGCGGCTCCAACAAGTCCGCGAGCGTATCGAGCGCTCGGCGCAGGTCCGCATCCGTCAGCCCGCGCCAGTCGAGTGCCTCCTCGCCCAGGACCATGCGGTAGTCGTCATCGGGCGCGCCTGGCACGGGCCAGCCTCCCCAGGTCGCTCTCGATCTGATCGAAGAAGCCGGCAGGCCAGTGGCTGAGTTCTCCCCGTGGGTCGGTCTGGATCGGCACCGTCCGGTCGTGGTCGAAGTAGTGCACGATCATGTCCGCCGCCGTGAGTGAGCGATCCTGAGCGACCGCCAGTCGTGCTCCGTTGAGGACGTGGTCACTGTGGGTCTCCACGATGACCTGTACGCCGCTGGCGGCCACGCGGGCCAGGAACCGGCCGAGCTTGGACTGACCCGCGGGGTGCAGATGGGCCTCGGGATTCTCGACGAGCAGGAGGTCACCGGGCTCGGTCAGCAACCCCGCGACAACGATCGGCAGAGCATACGAGACACCGAACCCTGTGTTCGCCGGGCGTACTTGTTCGGCCCCTTGTGTCAGCTCCATGAAGCGGACCGTGCTCGCCATGATTCCCACGGCCAGTTGCGCCGTGATGCGGATCGGACGAATGATGTCCGATGCCCACGCCTCGGCCTGGAGGCGGGGCTGTGGACTGTCGACGTCCGGGTGACGGAGCTTGGGTCGTACCTCGCTTCGGGTCTTGACCGCCCGTGTCTCACGCAGCGCCAGAACCTGGGCGGTGAACTCGCCCTGAATGCCTACACCGATACGGTCGGGTTCATCCGCGGAGACGGACAGCGTGTCACGGGGGCCAAGACGCTCGGCGCACAGATAAGTGAAGCCGGGCCCCTGCCGATCCACGCCCAGGGAGGCAGGTAACTCGGTGCGCTCTGCGTGCAGATACAACGCGTGCTCGTCCTGTGGCAGGCTGAACTCGCACGCCCACGCATCCGCACCATCCCGGCCACGCAGTCCAACCTCGAGTGTGAGCTCCGAGGCGTCCCAGCGCAGTACGTCGCGGGCCTCTCCCAGGGCGAGCCCGCTGGGTGTGTTCAGCGGAACCGCCTGTCCGGGGGATGCGGCGGCGGCCCTGGCCAGCAGCAGGGACTGAATCAGCGTGCTCTTGCCTCCGCCGTTGACGCCGGTCAGGACGGTGAGCGGGCGCATGGCGAACGACGCCGACCGGAAGCATTTGAAGTTCTTGATCTCCAGGGAATCGATCAACGTCCTGCCCCCGCGTCCTCGGCCGCAGCGGTGAACCGATAGTCGACCCTGCGCCGGTCCGCGGTGGACGAGGTGATCGATTCCAGGTAAGCGATGTCCTCGGTCATCCGGTCCCGGGCGCTGCGCACGATCTCTGTACGCCGACGGGACAAATCGTCAGCATCGTGTCCAGCCAACGCGATGGACCAGGTCTCGAAGAGTGCGCGGTTGATCGGACTGCGCCACTCGGCTCCCCGCGGCCACTTACGGAAGGCATGCTCCTCGAAGACAAGGCGCGCATTGATCATCGCCTGTTCGAAGGCGGCCTCCAACTCCGCGACGCGCTCGTCGGACACCTGCTTGGGATCGTCCAGCAACTCGGTGGTCTCCATCAGGAAGGCCTCCATCACCGGATGTGCGTCATAGTCGTCCAGGCCCCGCAGCCAGAATGCCGAGAAGCGCAACGCCATCTCGCGGTCGTTCATCCTGATGTGTCCCTTCAAGCGGCCGCCAGTGGCCATGTCGAAGGCCTCCGTATGGGTCATGCGCTTGAGGATGTCGCGGCTGCGCGGCCGACTCATGCAGTGCCTGATCTCCTGCGCGTTGAGCGGCGTACCTCCAGTGTTGATCCGCTTGAAGATCTCGTACGTCACCTCGCGGGGCGTGGACGGATCGATCACGTTCACGATCAGCTGCGTGTTGTTGATCCGGCGCTGAAACGGAACAGGGAGGTCGGCGAAACGGGCTCCTTGCAGGTCGTGCAGATGATCAAGGCCGGTCAGCGTGAACCCATTGCTTGCTCCGCGGACGAAGGCATGCAGCGTGGACAGCCGCTGGAGGCCGTCCACGACTCGGAAGGCGCTGTCGCTGTCCTCGGCGAAGTAGAACGCCGGGAGCGGAATCTGCAACAAGAGGGACTCGACGAGCAACGACTTCTGGTCCGGCCGCCAGACCAGGCCGCGCTGAAAGTCGGGCGCGAGCTCCAGTGACTTCTCGTCGATCAGGTCAAGGATGTTGCGCAGGGAGAAGGACCTCGTCGACACCCGGATCTGCTCGGGATTCCACGGCCGCTGGATCAGGTTCTCCCCTTGCCCCGGATCCTCGACCTCGACGCCGGTGGCCCGGCCCTCGTACACGTCCTCCACCACATCCGGAACCGTCTGTACATCCTCCACGCTCATTCCGCCATCCTATGGGCGGACGTTTGGGCCGACAGGTCGGGCCGCCGGTCGTCCTCCAGAAAAACCCCCGAAGGGGAACACCTCCAACCATCCTCGTCCGGAGGCCGAGTTGGCTCCGACGCCCGAGCATGTGCCGGACGAGGCGCGCGAAGCCGTCGCCGACCTGCAGCTCCTCGACCCCCGCCTGCGCGTCTCACGCGGCATGCTCCCGCAACTGGCCGCACTGGCGGTCCAACGGCTCTCGTGCGGCCACACGCCCGAAGAGGTACGCGTAGAGATCGCCCGAGGCCTGCCCGCCGCGGACACGCACATCCACAGCCCCGGCGGCCTGATCCACTACATCCTGCGCGACCCGCAGGCCGTACAAGCACCTCCACCCGCCCCCGAACCGCGGGTCGCCCGCAAGCGCGAGTGCAAGGGCGAACGCCACATCCGCCCCTGCTGTTCCGCCCACTGGCGGACGAGGACCTGTGCATGACCTGCCGCCAGGAGAGGGCGGAGAGGCCTCCTGCTCCGGAGAGGGCCGCTATGCGTACGCCGGCTCCACGACATGTCCGCGGAACTTCAGTCGTCGTACGTGTCGGCGAGGTCGGGGAAATCTGGCCAGAGTCAGTATGGAGGACTGTCCCGTACCTCCGTCGGCGATAAGTGCCGCGAGAAAGTCGGTGAAAGTCTCCGCGATCACGGGGCTCTCGCCCACGGTGCCGTGTGTCTCGTGGAAGCTGTGTCAGACGGGTGGCATCAGATCGCTCTCGCTGATGGTGTACGTCAGCAGGGGGTAGATGAAGTCAATTTCATTGTTCTCGCGGCGCCGTAGTTGGCAAAACTCGCGCCTCTGCTCATCGTTGGCCGACAAAAGGCGCGCACCCTGCGGGAGGTATGCATGTCCGTCGCGAAACCGAACGAAGGTCTTTGACGTTCGAAAGGTGACACCCAGCCATTGATTGTCCGCCGTCTGGACGGGCGTGTTCAATACGATTTTGTGCCTGAGCTGCCGATTCGAGTCGACAGAAAACGCGACGATACTGTTGTGGGCGAGGGGGATCTCGAACTTCTCACCACCGGACCCCTTTGATTCGAAGATCAGCTTCCTCGGCGGGCTCGCTTCGGGATGTTGGTAGCAGGAGAAGACGGCGATAAACGACTCGTTGGCCAGATCGAGGGCTTGGTCGGTATGGCTGCCCATGGTTGTGTAAGCGTTCGTGTAGCTCTCGATGAGAGCGTTGTTGAAGCCGACCGAAAGCGCCGCACGTTCTTGAATCTGTTGCGCCAGCCGTTCGTGCACCGCCCGGAAACGCTGCGTCGGGCTGCTGTATCGAGTGGTAGTACGTACGAGAGGCACACCACCCGCCTCGTCGATCTTGGTAAGCGCGGCGCCTCGCCGGCCTTTTCCTACGTCTTCCAAACGAGCCGACGCGGACAGCTCCGCAAAGAGATTCTCCTCGGTTGGCAAAGCGCACGAGAGGATCTCATCCGAGATCCTAGACTCGGGGGGCAACATAGTCTCCCGTGTTCATGCTGAAGAGAAATTCGTCGCCGTATTCAATGAAGGACGAGGTTCTGTTCTCATCGGCGTACAGCCTGCGCAGCTCGTTCATGCCGGTCGGTGTGGGTGGTCCCAGCTTCACCAAATCTCCGGCCACTTTGAGGAACGTGTGGCCGTTCTTGTGAACGGCTTCGGCGCTCGAACAGCGCACCACGTATCCCAGGCGGGTCGGGAGCAACTCGGCGTCCAACGTTGAGGGCCGGATTTCGTGCGTATACAGGCGGTTGGTGGACAGCGGCATGAAGAACACGGAGCCGGGGTAGAGAGTCACGGTGAACTGCGGGGGGAGGGCGGCCCCGTCACGTTCTCCGTTCGGTTCCTTGAGGCGAAATTGGAGTTTGGTCAGCCCGCTGGCACCCTTCACGCCATAGTCGAAGGCGTCTTCGGCCAGGCGCTGCAGCTTGTCGAGCCGGTCATAGAAGGTGCAGAAGGCCATGATGCCATTTGCGGGCATGTCTTTGGTCTTGTCGGCATGGGCCGAGATCTTGGCCTTGGACTGCTTGCGCTCGGCCGTGGCACGGGTGTTGTGGTAGATCTGAGCGAGGATGTGATTCAGCGGCGCCTGGTTCCGGAAGACGCCGGCGGCCTCGCGGTTCAGAGCCTCGACGATGTGAGCGTCGGTCGGGCGAAAGTTCTCGGTCGGCCCCGAGAGATTCGTGGAGCACCGGAGCAGGCGGAAATGTAGTTCGTCACCGTTTCGTGTGACGGGCGTCAGATAGATTCCGCTGCGATGGGCCGTTCCAGGTTTACTGGACTCCGTCAGGGACTGGAACGCGTGCTCCGCACGGATCCGTCCGAAGTGATCGGCACCGAGTCCGAAAAATCGGCGGTAGTACACGCCGACGCCGTGTACGCGGATGGGAACTCGGCCGATGCCGACGAGGGTCCAAGCTTTGCCGACTTCCTCGTGGTAACCGTGTGACAGCTCCCGGACAACGAATACCCGGGCAGCCGCATGCAGTTGACGAACGCTGATCCCGGATATGTCGCCACACAGGTATACGGTCTTCTGTGCGAGGTTGGGCGAACCAGAAGCAAGGTCCTCCAGCGTGATTGTGGACCCGAAGAAGTCCCTGATCAAGTCATGGTCTTGCAACATCGAAGGCGCAACCAAGGTGTTGCTCGTATCCTCGATGCAGGCTTCTGTCAGCTCTGTTGTGTACATCAAACAGTACCTGTCATTCGCAGATCTTGGTGGATTGCGCAAACCCTGGACATGGCAACGGCCTGCACTCTTTCATCTGCGCTGCGAAGCGTAAAGAAAGGAGACGGACCGTTGAACCTTGATGCTCTCACGGGGCTCGACAGCGGCCCGTGGTGTGTCCAGGAACTCGACACGCGCGTTTTCCCGAGCTTGCTCAGCTGCTCGGCGGCTGGTTCTCGCAGGACATTCCGGACGAGTTCGCGGATTACGACGCCGCCCTCCGTGACCACGAGACGGCGGTGGAGCGTGTGCTCGTCGCCCGTGTCGTAGGCGAACTGCGGGAACTTCACTCCCTTGGCTTCGACGAGTCCGACTACGCCCTCACGGCAGGGGAGTTGGGCAGGGAGATCGACCCCCGGTGTCGTACACACCGGGGGGAATGGCTCACCGTGGTAGCCGACCGGCTCGGCGGTTTCCGGGCGGAATACGGGCAGCCGGGTGATGAGGGCTGAGCGGACCCCAACTCCCTCCCCCCTACGCCCCCACCGTCCCGTCGACCCCTTCGCGCAGCAGGTCGGCGTGCCCGTTGTGGCGGCCGTACTCCAGCAGGACGTGCACCATCACCATCCGCAGCGAGACGTCCTCGCCCCAGCGTGGCTGATGACCCGTCAGGTCCAGCGACTCCGCCGCGCGCTCGATGCGACGTGACGTCTCGACCTCGGCCTCCCAGGCGGTGAAGGCCTCGGACCGGGACGAGGCGCTTGCGTCGTACGCCGCCTGGAAATCGATCTCGCCCGGTGGTGACCACAGCATCGGCGCCGCGTTGTCCTGGAAGACCCGGCGGAACCAGGCGCGTTCGACCTCGGCCAGGTGTCGTACGAGCCCGAGCAGGGACAGCGTCGAAGGCGCCATCGATTGCTGCCGCAGCTGGTCGTCGGTCAGGCCGGCGCACTTCAGGGCGAGCGTGGCGCGGTGGTAGTCGAGGAAGGCGCGCAGGGTTTCGCGTTCGCCGCCGCGGTGGGGCGGGCCCACGCGGTCGTCGGTGCTGGTCACGAGTGGGCTCCCAGGACGTGGCGGAGGAAGGGCGGGGCGCCGCGAGCCTACGTCGCACGCGGCCCCCGTCGCCGACGTGCGGTCGGCGACGGGGCCCGCTCAGGCGTTGTCGGTCACCACGGCGGGCGGCTGAACCCGGTGAGGGCGAGCCACAGGCCGTCGAACGCCGCGCTCGGGCGGCCGTTGAAATCGCCATTCTCCGGGAGCAGTTGGAGCAGATCGAGTACGGCTGAGAGGTGGCCGCACTCGGCGGCCCGCTGGATCAGCAGCTCGATGGGGCGTTCCCGGTGGGCGTGGGGTGTGCGCTGGCCGCGTCGCGGAGGAAGAGACCGCGGTGGGTGACGGTGGCGACGCGGTCACCGCTCGGGCTGAACCGGGCGAACTCGGCGGGCGCGTACCAGAGCACCCGGCGGGTCTCGGCGTCCACGGCGAGGGCATTGGTGCCGTGCAGACGTGTGCCGTCGGGTGACCAGGCCGGGCCGTCGATCCACTGCCCGACGCTGAAGCCGTCCTCCGATTCGGCCGGTTCGAACTCCCCGCGCACCGCCTCGGGGATTTGCCTGGCCGTGGTGTACGGATGGTCGGTCTTCACGTAGTTGGGCAACCAGCTCAACTCGCCGCGGTCCAGCGGGACAAGGCACCCCTGAAGTCCGCCGTCGCCGTTCGTGCCGCAGTGGAAATAGACGCTCAGGCCATCGAGGGAGAGGGCGAAGGTCGACGGGCGGGAATTGCCGTCCGACACGCTGATCGAGGCGATCGGCTCCCCCTGCTCCGCGGTGGGGCTCCACACCCCCACCGAGTTGGTGCGGTAGGCCATGGCGAGGCGGGTGGAATCGGCGGACCACTGGATCGTGCCGTCGTAGTCGGGCCAGCCGATGCCGCCGTCGATCCACGGGACGGTGTTGACGCACCGTCCGGTCGCGACCTCCCAGATCTGGAGGACACCTCCCGCGTCGTAGTCGTCGGTCACCCGGCTGCCGGTGGCGAGATACCGGCCGTCCGGACTCAGGGCGTGGCCCACGATCTCCCCGTCGTGGCCGTACGGATGCAGCAGCGTCGACGCGTCCGAGTCCCGTATGCGCCGTGTGGCCAGGCGGTGTGCGTCGGTGACGCCCTCGGCCCGCTCCAGCTCGGTGAGACGGGTGCGCAGGGGCGGCAGATCGCGATCCGGTGCGAAGGCGGACCAGTCGGCGTCGTCCAGAAGGGCGCGCAGGGCGGACGAGCCGGCCGCGCCGGCGAGTGATCCGTCAACCGTTTGCTCGGACGGGAAGTTCGGTGATGCTGAGGGCGAAGTCCAAGTTCCCCACCCCGTGGTTGGCGAGGCCCACCGTGACCACGCCCGCTCCTTCCAGCCAGTGCGCCATTTTCAGGCCGCCGACGTCCAGCGGGCGTAGCCCGAGGCTCTCGATGAACGCCTCCACACTTGCCTTGGCCTGCGCATTGTCGCCAGCGATGAAGACGTCGGGCCGACCCTTCTCCAGGACATGGCGGAAGACGGTGTTGAACGCCTTCACCACGCTGGCGCCGGCCGGGGCCACCTTGGCGACTTCCTGCGCGATCGAGGTCTCCTCGCGGTGGGCCAGTCCGTCGAACGTGGAGTTGAAGGGATTGCTGATGTCGACGATGACCTTGCCCGCGAGAGCGTCTCCGTACTGGGCGACGGCCGGCACGACGCCGTCGTACAACAGGGCCACGATGACGATGTCCCCGGCCGGGGCGGTGCCCCATTCTCCCGTCGTGGCGCCGCCACCGAGAGCCTTGGCCAGGTCGGCCGACTTGGACTGATCGCGGCCCATGACCTCGACGGTGTTGCCGCCCGCTACCGCCCGCGCTCCGATGGTGCGGGCCATGTTCCCGGTGCCGATGATGCTGATGTTGCTCATGAGATGTCCTGCCCTGGTTGTGGTTGTTCGGTTCAGATGGCGGTGGTGCCGCCGTCGGCGACGAGTTCCATGCCGTTGACGTAGCTGGAGTCGTCGGAGGCGAGGAAGAGGGCGGCGGTGGCGATTTCGTCGGGGCGGCCCATCTGGCCGCGGGGGATGAGGGACTCGAACTGGCGCTTGGTGGCCTCGTCGAAGAGTTCTTCCTGCTTGGCGGTGGCGACCTGGCCGGGGGTCAGGACGTTGACGCGGATGCGGCGGTCCTTGAGTTCGTTGAGCCAGACGCGGGCCCATGCCTGCTGGACGGCCTTACTGCCGGCGTAGACGCTCCAGCCGGGGAAGGCGCCGAGGGAGGCGTTGGAGCCGGTCATGAGGATGGAGCCGCCGTCGTTGAAGAGCGGAAGGGCCTTCTGGACGGTGAACAGGGTGCCGCGGGCGTTGAGGTAGAACGCGGCGTCGAAGTGGGCCTCGGTGATCTCGCCGAGCGGGGCGGGCTCGCCCCCGCCTGCGCTGGCCCACAGCACGTCGAGGCTTCCCTTCTCCCGCTTGACGGTGTCGTACAGGCGGTCCAGGTCGTCCAGGTCGGCGGCGTCGCCCTGGACGCCGGTGACGTTGCGGCCGATCTGCTTCACGGCCTCGTCCAGGGCGTCCTGGCGGCGGCCGGTGATGAAGACGTGCGCTCCCTCGTCGACGAACAGCTTCGCGCCTGCCAGCGCCATGCCGGTGGTGCCGCCGGTGATGACCGCGACCTTGCCGTCAAGCTTTCCCATAGTCATTCCCTTGGGTCGGTGGTGCCGTGTGTACCTGGGGAGACGGCGTTATGTACACCGTCCTGTGTGCTTACGGTACGGGGTGGGGCGGCCGGGACGCAAACTATGTACACCGGTCGTTACCCAGCTGGGGTACGCTGGAGCCATGACGGAGTTGGAGAAGGGCCCCACGGGCCGCCGCCGCGGCCGGGGCGCCCGCGAGCGCATCATCAGCGCGTCCCAGCAACTGTTCCGCGAGCAGGGCATCAACCGCACCGGCATGGACCAGCTCTGCGCGGCGGCCCAGGTGTCCAAGCGCACGGCCTACCAGCACTTCACCGGCAAGGACGAACTCGTCGCCGAATACCTGCGCCGGTTCGACCCCTCCGTTCTGTCCGGCGTGTTCGACCGCACCGACCTCACGCCCCGCGAACGGCTCCTCGCCGCCTTCGACATCCCCCCCACCACCCCCCTGTGCCCCTACATCGGCGCTGCCGTCGAACTCCACGACCCCCAGCACCCCGCAACCCAGTACGCACGCGACTACAAGAAGGCCGTCGCAGCGCGGCTCGCCGACACCGCCCGCGAAGCCGGCGCCACCGACCCTGAACAGCTCGGCGAGCAGCTCGCGTTGCTCATCGACGGCGCCGCGGCCCGCACCCGGGTCCTGAACGCCGACGCCTTCCCCACCGCCGCCGCCATCGCCGCCGTCCTCATCGACAACGCCATCCCCGCCACAGTCGGCGATGACCGGCGACGCGAGGAACTGTCGAGTTGACTCGGCACTCCGCGGCCGGGCTGGACGCGCTGCCGGTCACGCGACTGCACCCGCTGGTACGCGACACGGGCCGCCCGGCACCCGGCCCGGACCTGCTGGCTTTTACGGAACTGGCCACCCGCCCGCTGAAGGCCGCAGCAGAAGCCGCCGGGGAGACCGGCGACCCGCGAAGGCTTCAGGAGTTCTAGGCCGTCATCCCGGCCCAGGGCGCTGACCCGCCGTCGGGTTCTGGATCCCAGGGACTGACTCCCGACGCTACGAACGGCAGACCGTCGGTGAACGGCTCCGCTCCGACGACAGGGCGATCAGCGACTTGCGCCGCGTCCGCAGCACGTACTTCCAGTCGGTCTCAGGTGCTTCGGGCCCTCAGACAACTGCTGGCCGAAGAACGGAACCGGCTCAGAGGTCAGCCGCAACAGCACCACTCCATCAGGCCACTTCAATCCCCAGCGCATGGTGAACGCGGGTCAGTCGAACTACTCAAGCGTGCCTTGAGACGACATCGCCTCCACGCTGCCACATCTCATAGTTCCCACATTCTGCCGTGATCTCGGCCGTCGACTGAGCCGCAGCGACGAAGCCATCCACTACCGGCGAGGTGTGCGATGCCGCCACCGCGAGGCACACCTGGTCGGGCGCCAGATCCGGGATGGGCACATAGACGACGTCCGGATGCGAGTAGAACACGGACGCCGAACGGGCCAGGAAGGAGATGCCCCGACCGGCCGCGACATGCTCGAGCGTCTCGTCCACCCCGCGCACCGGGTACCCGGCATTGGGGAGCGGGCGCTTGGTGGGCTGCGTGCTCGGGTCACCGTGCCAGACCAGCGGTTCGCCGGCCAGGTCGGCCTCGGTGACCTCCTCCTTGCCGGCCAACCGGTGTCCGGCGGGCAGCACCGCTACCCGCGGCTCGGTGTACAGCGGGGTGACGCGCAGGCCGGCCTCGTCGATGGGCAGCCGCACATAGCCGACGTCGATGCGGCCGTCGAGCAGCATCGCTGCCTGGTCGTCCCCTTCGATCCGCTGCACGTCCACGGCCACGTCCGGGTGCCGGTCCTCGAACGCACGGGCCGCCGGGATGACTGCAACGCCGGCCCGGAAACCGACCATCAGCCGCCGCTTGCCGCTGGCGGCCGCGGACACCCGGCGGCGGACCGCGTGTGTTGAGGCGAGCAGCGGACCGGCGTCGGCCAGCAGTTGCCGGCCGGCGTCTGTCAGCTCTACGCCGTGGCGATCCCTGGTGAACAGCGAGGCGCCGAGATCCTGCTCGAGCGCGCGGATCTGCCGGCTGAGCACCGGCTGTGCGATGTGAAGCTCATCGGCGGCGCGGCCGAAATGCAGCCGGTCGGCCACGGCGACGAAGTAACGCAGTTTGCGCAGATCCAGATCCATGGAACCCCCAGCCCGGTGATACCTCCAGGGTATCACTACGGCTTCAATAGGTCTTGGACGCCAATCAGAACCGATGGCAGCATGAAAAACAGGCACTTAAGGGCGTCGAAGTGAATTCGGCACAAGAATTCGACGCTGAAATTTGACGACAGGGTCAAAGCCCGGAAAGCAGGAGCACCGATGAGCAGCATCAGCATTATCGGACTGGGAAACATGGCCCGTGCTTTGGCCGGCCGGGCGCTCGCCGGCGGTAACGCCGTCGAGATCATCGGCCGCGACCAGGCCAGGGCCAAGGAATTGGCCGCCACGCTCGGCGGCGCCACGGTCGGGACGGCCGGGGCCGCCCCGACCGGGGACATCGTGATCCTCGCAGCGCCGTACGTCGGCGCGGCGGCGGTGGTGAGGGAGTACGGGGACGCACTGCGCGGCAAGATCCTCGTCGACCTCACCAACCCCGTAGCCCCCGACCTGCAGGGCTTCGTCGTCCCCGACGACAGTTCCGGCGCACAGGAGATCGCCAAGGCGGCTCCCGACGACGCGCATGTCGTCAAGGCGTTCAACACTGTGTTCTCCCACGTTCTGGCGGCCGTCCCGGCCGAGGACCGCCCTCTGGACGTGTTCATCGCCGGCGACGACGCGCAGGCGAAGGCACGCGTGTCGGCGTTCGTCGAGAGCCTGGGGCTGCGCCCCTGGGACACCGGGGAACTGTTCATGGCGCGAGCACTGGAGAACGTCGGCCTGCTGGAGTTGGGCCTCATGAACCACTCCGTCAAGCACGCCAATTTCTCCCTCGGCATCACCCTCGGCTGAGCGCACCCCTACCACTACCTCTCGTGCCGCATTACGCCAGTTCACTTACGGCACGGGAAGACCCTGCACCTACCCTCACAAGGAATGTTCAGATGCGCGTATTCGTCGCTGGGGGGACCGGCCATTCCGGTTCGTACATCATCCCCGAACTCATAGCCGCCGGGCACGAGGTCACCGGCCTGGCCCGGTCGGACGCTTCCGCGGCGGCCCTGTCCGCGTTCGGCGCGAAGGTGCGTCGCGGCGACCTCCAGGATCTCGACGGGCTCAAGGAGGCAGCCGCGGACTCCGACGGCGTCGTCCACGTCGCGCACAGGCAGGATCTGCTGCCCTCCGGCGGGCTCGACGCCGTGGCCGCTGCGGAGCTCCCGATCATGCTCGCGTACGGCGAGGCACTCGCGGGAACCGGAAAGCCGCTGGTCACGGCGGGAAGCATAGGCTCGCCCGGGAACCTGGAGCGGCCGGCCACCGAGGAGGACCCGGCCCTCCCCGCCGGCGAGGAGCACAAGGGCACCCTGCGGGTCCGCAACGTCGTGGAAAGGGCCGTTGTCGACCTCGCCGAGCAGGGGGTCCGGTCTTCGGTCGTGCGGATCGCCAACATCGCCCACAGCACGACCGATCGTGCCGGCTTCCTCCCCACGCTGATCGCGCTCGCGAAGGAAAAGGGGTTCGCCGGCTACCACTCCGACGGCGCGAACCTGTGGAACGCCGTGCACATCCGCGATGCCGCCACCTTGTTCCGCCTGGCGCTGGAGAAGGGGCCGGCCGGCAAGTACTGGCACGCGGTCGAGGACGGGGGCATCACGTTCCGCGACATCGCCGAGGCCATCGCCGGCCGCCTGGGCCTGCCCGCCGTGAGCGTTCCCAGCGATGCCCTGATGACGCCGGGGTACTTCGGGTTCCTCACGAATATCGTCACGCAGAGCTACCCGGCGTCCAACCTCATCACCCGCCGGACCCTCGGCTGGGAACCCGCCCGGCCCGGCCTGCTCGCCGATCTGGACAACGGCCACTATTTCCCCGCCGGCTGACGGCGGGAACCCGGATCGTAACGAGCCCGGCAACCGGCAAGTTCGGCTCTTCAGAAGGACGTTGAGATTATGACAACTGTGGGAATCATCGGAAGCGGAAGTATCGGCAGGACTCTCGCGCGACTCGCTGTCGGGGCCGGGCACCAGGTGGTGCTCAGCAACTCGCGCGGTCCCGAAACGCTCGTGGACACGGCCGAGGAACTGGGGCCGCAGGCGTCCGCGGCGACGAGCGAAGAGGCCGCGGCGGCCGGTGACATTGTCGTGGTCACGGTGCCGGTCAGCGCCTTCCCTCACGTGCCCGCCGCGCCACTGGCCGGGAAGACGGTCATCGACACCTGCAACTACGGCCCCGAGCGTGACGGGCACATCCCCGAGCTCGACAGCAAGTCCCTCACCTCAAGCGAGCTGCTTCTGCGGTACGTCCCGGACGCCCTGCTCGTAAAGGCGTTCAACAACATCTTCTTCAAGCACCTGCTGTCACTCGCCCGCCCGGTAGGGGCGGCCGACCGCTCCTACCTGCCGATCGCCGGCGACTCCGCACCGGCGAAGGCGGCGGTGACGGAATTCATCGACTCCATCGGCTACAGCGTGGTGGACGCGGGAACGCTGGCCGACAGCTGGCGGCAGGCGACGGCCACGCCGGTGTGGGGAACACCGTACGGGCCGTACTCGAACGAGAAGGGCCAGCCGGCCGGCAGGGACGCCATCCGCGCGGCACTGGCCACCGCAACGCGGTAACCGTCAATTAACGCCGACCGTGATGTGGTCCGGCCGTGCCATGCCCCCGCCCGGTGGATACCGGGCGGGGGGCATGTTTCGCACGCAAAGGCGTCGAACTCCAGGACCTGGACGATCCGGGCCAAGAGCTGCGCCTGGCTACGCAGATCGTCGCGTTCGGCACGGACCCGGGTCAGGTCCTGCTGCTGCTTGGCCGCGCGGGGCTGTTCCGTTCGAGCTGACGGCCCGTTTCCCGCCCTGCGCGTGACCGAGGTGTGATCGCACGAAGTGACTGTGCGTGTACGTGTGTTGCTGTTCCGTGAGCACAAAGCGGCCCCCATCGCCGGTTCGCAGCCAGCGACGAGGGCCTACACCGCGAGTGCTTAGTTAGGAGCACCCGGAATGCTTCGGCATGTTATCCCGCCTGCCCGTTTCTTCTCGCAGGTGTGCGGGGCCTGCCGCCAGGAACGTGCGGCGATGCGCGGCGCCGTTGTCCAGGATCACTGCCCCGCGCCTGCGGCGGCTCCATCGGATAGCTAGCGAGGGGACCCGTGCCTTTAGGCATGGGGGGGATCGTTTCTCAGGACTGCTCTGACCTCAACTGCGCCTACGGATATGCACTGTTGACCCTAGCCGACTAGATGTGTGTCATGTGTATAGTGATCGTCGTGACCGTGACCAGGAAGGTTCGCCGGTACTCCGGCGGCGTGTATGACTTGGGGCTCCACGTGGTGTGGTGCCCCAAGTACCGCCGTCGCGTGCTCGGTGGGCGCGTCGCGGTCCGGCTGCGTGAGCTGATCGAGCAGAAGGCGGCCGAGAAGGGCTGGGAGATCATCGCCCTTGAGGTGATGCCCGATCACGTGCACCTGTTCGTCAAGCACGAGCCGAAGGCTTCCGCCTCCTACGTGGCGAACCAGTTCAAGGGCTTCACCTCCCGCGTGCTCCGATCGGAGTTCCCGCACCTCAAGAGCCAGATGCCCACGCTGTGGTCCTCGTCGTTCTTCGTCGCCTCGGTCGGCGCCGTCTCGGCGGACACGGTGGAGAAATACATCAACACCCAGTGGGAACGCCCCTGGACGAAGAAGCAGAAGGAGGAGCAGGCGTGATACGTGCGTACAAATTCCTCCTTCGCCCCACCGTCCGGCAGCGCCAGGCGCTCGGGGAGATGCTGGGGGATCACTGCGGCCTCTACAACGGCGCCCTGCAAGAACGCCGCGGTGCTTACCGGCACAGCTCGAAGACCTCGATCAAGTACGGGCAGCAGTCCGCACAGCTCAAAGAGATCCGGGCGTTCGACCCCGAGCGGCACGGCCGGTGGTCGTTCTCCAGCCAGCAGGCGACCTTGCGCCGCCTGGACAAGGCATTCCAAGCCTTCTTCAGGCGCGTCAAGGCCGGTGAGAAGCCCGGCTATCCCAGGTTCCGGGGCGTCAACTGGTTCGACACCGTCGAGTTCCCCAAGGACGGCGACGGCTGCCGCTGGGACTCCACCCCGCACGACCCCGTCACCCGTGTCCGCTTGCAAGGCGTCGGACACGTCCGCGTGCACCAGCACCGGCCCGTGAAGGGCCGCGTCAAGACCGTCTCGATCAAGCGCGAGGGGCGACAGTGGTACGTCGTCCTCGCCTGCGACAACGTCCCCGCCGAACCGCTTCCCGCCACGGGTGCGGTGACCGGCATCGACATGGGCATAGCCCACTTCCTCACCACCTCCGAGGGCGAACACCACCCGAATCCGAGGCACGGAAAGCGCAACGCCGAAGCCCTCGCCGACGCTCAGCGCTCACTCAAGGCCTTCCCACGCCGGAAGCGGGAGAACCGCACCGCCAAGCACCGCCGAGCGGTGGAGAAGGTCGCAGGGCTGCACCGCAAGGTGCGCCGTCAGCGCACCGACCACGCACACAAGACCGCGCTTACTCTGGTCCACACCTACGACCAGATCGCGCACGAGCGGCTGAGCATCGCGAACATGGTCCGCGCACCCAAGCCGAAGCCCGACCCTGAGGCACCCGGCGCGTTCCTGCCGAACGGCGCCGCCTCGAAGGCAGGGCTCAACCGGAGCATTCTTGACGCGGGTTGGGGGGTGTTCCTGGGAATCCTCGCGCAGAAGGCTGAAAGCGCCGCTCGCGTCTTGATCCCGGTGGACCCCCGCAACACCTCCCGCACCTGCCCCGAATGCGGGCACGTGGACGGCGAGAACCGCGACGGCGAAAAGTTCCAGTGCACCGCCTGTGACCACCGCGACCACGCGGACCGGGTAGGCGCCTGGAACGTTGCACTCAGGGCCGGGCTGGTCCTTCCCGACGTGGCCTGAGTCACCGACAGGAGAAGCCCTCCGGATTCATCCAAGGGGAGGAGTCACCACTGCGGAACGCATGACAGGAACGGCCTGTCACGCAGGTTCCGGGTCGGGGTCGGTGAACATTTCGTAGGGCTGGCCGGACATCTCTCCTTCCACCCACACCTGCATCCCGTAGCTGACGGGATTGTCCGGGTAGAGGTTGAACAGCTCACTGTTGGTGTGCTGGAAGTCCGCCCGCACATCTCGCAACTGGAGTTCTTCACCATGCCGGAGGGGTGCCCCGGCCAGAGCAGTCGGGACGGCGACGTCGAACGCGGTCCAGTCGATAACAACGCCGCCCCCCTCCGTCCAATGGATGAAGGGGCGCAGGTCGACGTGGCCCGTGCGACGGCCGTGCTCGATCAGCCACAGATCGGCGCTCTCACCACCCAGATGACTTTCGAACTGGCCGTCGATCACGTCCGGATCGGGATTGTCCAGGAATATGTCCCGTAGCAGTGCCCTGATGTGCTCACGCTGCGAGTAGACGAAGAACAGGCTCCAGTCCATCTGGCCGGTGTAGGTCTTCTCCAGGACGTAGGCGCTCTCGCCTTGCGGATCATCACTCATGAACCGCACCCTGCCAGGACCCTACGACAGCCACGCACGTCGGCGCCGCTGAGACAAGCGCCCTGCAGGTCCGCTGCCGTGAGGCCTGCACCTGCCAGGTGGGCATGGCTGACCGGCTCCGCGAACGCCCATGAGGACGGGCTCCACGAGCCTCAGCGGTTGAACCCGTCGGACTTGACTGCGGTGATGAAGGGAGCCCAGACGCGGGCGGCGAAGAGGAGGGCGGGACCGTGGGGAACCTTGCTGTCACGGACGGGGACACAGGCGGCGAATGCGTCGCTGACCTCCAGGCACTCGCCACTACTGCCGCCGCTGTGGCTGGACTTGCGCCAGACGGGAAGTACCGAAGCGTCCGAGATGCTGTGCTTACTGCTGCTGCGCGTCATGCTCGTAATCCTCCGCGACGGACCTGATCAGGGCCAACGACTTACGGTGCGACAACGCGTCGCCCAGGGCGTGATCGTAGACCTCCTGGCACTGGCGCACCACGGATGGCAACTCCCAGACCCGTCCGCTCTTCAAGCCCTCCACATAAGCGATGGGCGGCAGGTCGTCGAACCACATCAGCGAGACGAAGCCCTCCAGCAGTGCGTGCGCGCCAACCTCGAACGGCAGCACATGCACCCGGATACGCCGGCTCTCACCCAGCATCACGATGTGACGGAGCTGTTCGCACATCGTGGCCGGACCACCGATCGGCCGGCGCAACACGGCCTCGTCCAGCATCGTCCACACCACGGGCGAGTCGAAGGTGTCCAGTATGCGAGCGCGTGACAGCCGTGTGACAAGGAGCTTGTCACGCTCCTCGGCGCTCTTCGGCGGGGAACCCGAGCCCAGAACCTCGCGCGCGTACTCCTCTGTCTGAAGAATGCCGGGGACGAGCTTCGGCGCGTACTCCCGGATCACCGACGCCTGTTGCTCGAACTCCAGCGCTTCCTCGAAGTGCTCGGCGACCTTCTTGCCGTCCAGCGTCGGCAGGAATCTTTCGAACAGCCCGCCCGTCTTGAGCACTTGGTCCAGCCGCCGAGCGTCGGCGATGTCCGGCCGTCGTCGGCCCGCTTCGATGTGCGCGATGTGCGTGCGCGACATGACCGCCCGTTGACTCAGCGCCTCTTGCGTGAGGCCGGCTGCCTCGCGCCGCTCTCTCAGTTCCTCGCCGTACTTCGTGCGCGACTCGGGGTTGTCCTCGATGGCCATGAGCGACTCCCGTATGTGCTGACTCCGTTGTCACGGGCAAACCCCTACCGAGCGTAGCCGCGACAGCGCCACGCTGTGAGCGTTTCGAGACACAGAGCGAGAGCGGGAGGCGCCGCGATGGCAATCCGGTACGACGAGGGCGCGTACGTCGCCCACACGGGGACGGACGTGTACGGCCCCGGCAAGGTGATCGGTGTGGACGGGGAGTGGCGGCGGGTGAGGTTCGTGTACTTCGTCGCCACCGTGGGCGCGGCCGACCTGCGCGCCGCATCGCCGCATGAGATTGCGCAGGTCGTGGAGTGGCTGCGGGAGAAGGCGGCGCGCCACGGGGGCAGTTGGTGAACCGCGCGGACCGTACGTACCTCACCCTGCGCGTGTCGCGGGACGGCGGGCGTACGTGGGGTCAGCGACTGATCCACGACCCACCACGTGGGGCTGTTCCGTTCGAGTTGACGGCCCGTTTCCCGCCGTGTGCGTGCCCGAGGTGTGATCGCACGAAGTGACCGTGTGTGTACGCGGGTTGCTGTACCGTGAGCACAAAGCGGCCCCCATCGCCGGTTCGCAGCCAGCGACGAGGGCCTACACCACGAGTGCCATCCGCTGGAAGGGGCACCCACGATGCTTCGGCATGTTATCCCGCCTGCCCGTTTCTTCTCGCAGGTATCGAACGACATCATTCGCCATCCGCGTCTGTCCTCCGACGCCGTACGGCTGTTGACCTGGCAGCTCTCGCTCCCGCTTGACGCCGAGGAATCGCTCTCGCGGACCGCGACACGCGCCGGGATCAAGAAGGGTGCCTTCCTGCGTGCCAAGGGGCAGTTGAAGGAGGAGGGGTACGTCCACGAGTGGCGCCAGCAGGGCGTTCGTGGTCTGTGGTCCACCGTCCAACTCGTATCGAGCGTCCCGCTGTCGGCGGCCGACGCGGTGGTACTGCGGGGCGGGGGAGTCCCGGTCGTGGCTCCGGCGGTCACTTCTCCGGCCGCCGGTCGGCCGACGGGTCGGGCCGCCGGTCGTCATCCAGAAAAACCCCCGAAGGGGAACACCTCCAACCATCGGGTGGGACCGCCCGAGCCGGCGCCGGAAGAGGCGCGCAAGGCTGTCACCGACCTTCAACTCCTCGACCCCCGCCTGCGCGTCCCACGCGGCATGGTCCCGCAACTGGCCGCCCTCGCCGCCCAATGGCTCGCGTGCGGCCACACGCCGGAGGGCGTACGCACGGAGATCCGCCGGAACCTGCCCGCCGCGGACACGTACATCCACAGCCCCGGCGGCCTGATCCGCTACATCCTGCGCGACCCGCAGCCCGTACACGTACCCCCGCCACCTCCGCCGGCCCCCGAACCCCGGGTCGCCCGCATGCGCGAGTGCGAGGGCGAACGCCACATCCAGCCCCTGCTGTTCCGCCCGCTGGCGGACGAGGACCTGTGCAGGACCTGCCGCCGGGAGAGGTCGGAGGCTTCGCCTCAGCCACCGTCCCGGCGGCCGATGGTCGACCTGATCGCGTTGGGTGCGAGCACGCCTGGTGGCTGAGCAGGCTGTGGTGTGTGCGGAGAAGGCGAGCGTTTCCAACCTCAATTTGAGCAGGTCAGGTGCAGTGCAGCACACGGCACAGGTCGGAAAGGCTCACTGGGTGGGCCCCTCGGCGAGCGACAGGCTGTTCCCGTCGGGGTCCAGCACGACGACGTGGCGTACGCCGTTGCTGTAGGTCTCGACCGGCTCGTGATCGATCCCGTGTGCGGCGAGTCGGGCCAGGATGTCGTCGAGGCCGTTCACGCCGAGCGTGATCATGGCTCCGCCTACTCGCTCGGCGCGCACGTCCCGTGCGTCAACGACGACCCACGCGTTCTCACCGACCTGCCACAGGTACTCCTCGCCAATGATCTCGTCCGCTGGGCGCCCGAAGAGCACCTCGAACCACTCCAGTGCCTTGATCCGGTCCCTCACGCACATGACGCTGTACAAGTCCACTCGGATCACCCTTCACAGTCGTTTCGGAAGTTGGACCACTCCCGTGACCAAAACTCATCGGAGAAGGTGGCCCGGCTCTCCACAAGGAGGGTGAGGACAGGCGCCCCGCGAGGACGGCCTGTTCCTCTGGTGTAGGCCCTGGCGGTACACCGTCATCGGGCTCACGGCTCCATGCGGCAGCCAAGATCTTGCGCTCCAGCCGGATATCGCTGAGCCGCTCCCCGAAGCGGCGCTTGTGCGGCTCACGGCACACGGGCCATGCTTCGTCGGCCGGCCAGAGCAATGGGTCCACCGATCGATCTGTCGCCGCGGCCAGGGGTTCCCGGTCGGGGGTGCAGTCGAGTGCTCGTCCCCCGAAAATCGGAGAGCTGGGGGATCAGCGTCTCCACGTCGACAGGACGCGGAGGTGTGTGCCGAGCCATATTGTCCTTCGTTGAACCCTGTCTTGACCGTGCCAGCCCCGAGACGACGTCGAACCGGATTACACCCTTGTGTTGAGTATTTCTCGTCGAAGGCGTCGTGGAATTCCAGTTCGTCCCGAGGATTAAGTGGATGAATGGCTATTCTTTGTGCCAATCGCCGCCTTGAGATTCCAGGCAGTTGACCACGTACTCACGCAAGGAACTGGTGACGGGATTTCTGTCGTCCGTTTCGTGATCCCAGGCAACAACAGTGTCAGAGCGCGTAAAGGCGAACTGGTCTCCTCCCCCGTTGTCGCCGAAGAAGAGGAGCGAATCAAATGGAGCGTAAAGGGTCGCGAAATCCCTGTCGGCTCTGAAATTTACGTTTTCATCCGCGATTCTTTGGGCGGTCCAAATGAAGTCTGTCCCATATTCGTCGCTCGCTCCGTTGAACTCCATCAGGAGTTCTCGAAGGCTCTGCGGAAAGTTTCCGATGCGGCCTTCCGCCGTTTGCACCTCATCTTCCGATGCGGGCTCTCCGATATCTAGCGTTTCCATCCAAGGGGCAATGATTTCCCGCCACACAGTGTCCTCCAGAGGTGAGTTATCGCTCTTACCTTATGCGTGGAGCGAACCAGTTGCCGAGCATATCATCGATGATTGTCGCTTGATCTAGAACCTGCTGCCTGGTGGGTGATGGGTGGGCTCGGTAAAAGCTGTTCCAGTGCTTTCTGATTTCACTGAGGTGAACGGCGTTGTTTATCAGTCCCTTGGGTATTCCGCGCAAGTTCTCCAGTGAATGGATTTCGTCGGCACTGAAGAGGCCCGGATGCCGCTTCAGCATTTGCTGTTCTATTGCATGGTGTACAACGACTTTCCCCTTCAAGGCTGGATAGGCGTCAAAGAACGTCTTCTTGTAACTGTGGGAAGCGGCTGCACCAACTGATGCGCCCTGCCTGGCCGGAATCTGAGTCCCCAGGGGAGGCGGTACCACACCACATCGCGGTGCCAGCCCCAGTGGGTCGCACCACGTCAGTGGATTGTGGACGTACGCCGTCGGGTTCGGGGACGGGGCCAGGCCCAGCGGGTCCGGGGTCAGGTAGTGGGCCGATTCCGGGTCGTAGTGGCGGTGGAGGTTGTAGTGGTGGCCCGTTTCCAGGTCGTGGTACTGGCCCGGGAAGCGCAGGGGGGTGTACGCCGTGGCGTCGGGGGGCCAGGTGGTGGTCCCCCAGAGCGTGCGGCGGGACTGCCAGGACGTGGTGCCCGATTCGTCGATCAGGTGGGTCGGGGTGCCGATCAGGTCCGTGATGATCGCGTGGAAGCGGGTGTCGATCTCGGACTGCGGGGCGTCCGCCGCCGGGCGGTAGCGGGTTGTCTGGGCCAGGGGGGTCAGGGTCGACTCGTCGTGGTCCCAGGTGAGCGTCTGGGTGCCCGGCCAGTCCGTGGATGTCGACGTTTCCTCGATCAAGGTGGGGCCGTGGTAGGTGAAGTGCGTTTCCTCGGCGACGGAAGTGTCGGGCGCCAAACGGCGTTTGGACACCCGGCGGCCCAGCGCGTCGTACGTGTAGCGCCACGTCGTGCCGTCCGGTGTCGTCACGGCCGCGAGCTGGTTCCGCGCGTTCCACGTGTAGCGCCAGTTGGCCGGCTTCCGGGAGAGGCGGGGCTTCTGGCGCAGGGTGGTGCGGCCCGCCGCGTCGTACTCGTAGCGGACCGTGCCCGCCGACCCCACGCGCGTGCCCGTGTAGGTGCGGGGGCCCCTCGACTCGGGGTACGCGAGGTCGGCCGGCCAGGCGGCGTGGGTCGGGTTGCCGGCCGTGTCGTAGGCGTACGACTCCGACCAGTCCGCCGCCGCCCGGACCTCGGTGACCCGGCCCGCCGGGTCGAGGGTGTAGCGCGCGTCGCCCGCGGCGAGGAGGTGGCCGTCCGGGCGCCAGGTGTACTCGCGCGCAGGGACGGCCGCGCCGGTGTACGAGCGGGAGCGCGGGCGGCCCGCCGGGTCCCACGTCTGCGTCAGGGAGAGCGCGTCGCCCCAGCGGAACCCGGTCTCGCGGCCGGCCGCATCCCGCGAAACCGTCAACGACCGGCCCGACGCGGTGAGTTCGGTGCGGTTGCTTGCGGCGTCGTACGCGTACGTCGTGACCGCGCCCGCCGGGGTCTCGCGGCCGGACAGCCGGCCCGCCGCGTCGTACGACAGGCGCAGCACGTGTCCGTCCACCGATTCCGTCAGCAGGCGCCCCGCCGGGTCGTACGTACGCAGCAGTTCGGCGTCGGGGCCCGTCGCACGCGCCAGGTCGTCGCCCGCCGTCCAGTCGAACGTGCTGACCTCACCGCCCGCGTCCTGCGCGACGAGGCGGCCCAGCAGGTCGTAGCTGTGGTCGGTTCGGATGCCCAACGGGTCCACCTGCGTGAGCAGTTGCCCCGCCGCGTCCAGCGAGTACGTCACCGTACGGCCGTCGAAGTCCGTCTCCGACACCAGGCGGCCCGCCGCGTCGTACGCGTAACTCCACGTCAGGCCCTGCGGGTTGGTCACCCCCGTCAGGCGCGTCGCCGCGTCGTGCGTGAAGGTGTGTCGGGTGCCGTCCGGGTCGGTGCGGGACGTCAGCAGGTCGAAGTGGGTGTACTCGTGGTGCGTGACACCGCCTTTGGCGTCGGTGTGCGTGACGCGGTTGCCCTCGCCGTCGTACGTCCACGACTCCGTCGCGCCGTCCGGGGCCGTGCGGCGCAGCAGCAGGCCCTCGACGGACCACTCGAAGTGGGAGACCGCGCCCAGCGGGTCGGTGACGGACACGACCCGGCCGAAGGCGTCGCGCGCCAGCCGCGTCGTCGCGCCCAGCGGGTCCGTCGTCTCGACCGGCAGGCCCGCCGCGTCGCACCGTAGGCGCGTGGTCGCGCCCAGCGGGTCCGTGATCGCCAGCGGGGCGCCCCTGCCGTCGTACAGGAAGCGGTTCGTGGCGCCCGTCGGGTCCGTCAGCGACGTCGGGTTGCCGGCCGCATCGAACGTCTGGTGCCACACCTGGCCGGCCGGGTCGGTGATCCGTACCGGCCTGCCCTCGGCGTCGAGGTCCGCCGCGATCGTGCTGCCGTCCGCGCGGACGACACCGGTGAGGTGACCGTGCCCGTCGTACGTGAACCGCGTGGTGCGGCCCAGCGCGTCCGTCTCGGCGGTCACGCGGCCGGCCGCGTCGTACGCCGTACGCGTCACCGCGCCGTTCGCGTCGATCTCACCGACCACCAGCCGGCGTTCGTCGATCAGATAGCGGGTGGTGGCGCCGTCGGGAGCGGTGAGGGTGGTGACCGCGAGGCCGGGGAAGGCCGGTTCGGGCCCGTCGTACGCGAACCGGAAGCTGTAGTGGCCGCCCTCGCCGCCCTCAGCCACCACCCGGTCGTCGTCGGGGCCGCCGTACTCGTAGGCGTACGAACGGTTGTTGGTATCCGTCCACGACGTCACCCGGCCCGCCTCGTCGTACGCGAAACGCAGCGGCAGGCCCGACGAGTTGTAGGTCTCGGTGAGCCGGCCGTCGGCGTCGTAGCCGTACGCCATCACGCGCATCTCACCCAGCCACAGGCCGCTGATCCGCTCGCCCGCCGTCGTCAGGCGCAGTACGTAACCACCGCTGTGCGCGATCTCGACCGGCGCGCCCTCGGCGTCGTACGTGAACGCGATCCGGTTGCCGTGCCGGTCGGTGACCGTGCGCAGCAGTGCCGTGCCGCTGTCGCCGTGCGCGGTGAACGTGCGCACCTGCCCGGCCTCCGGGTCGGTGACCGTGTACGAGCCGTCGGCCGTCCGCGCCAGCGGCCACCGCGCGCGCCCGGCGGTCTCCTCCGGCAGCACCGCGGCCCCGCCCGGCACCGGGTGCGGATACGCCAGCAGCAGGCCGTCCTCCGTGAAGAACACCGCGCCGTGCTCGTCGAACTCCAGCCGCTGGTCCGCCGTCGACGCCCAGGCCGGGCCGAACCAACGGCCGCCCCGGTAACCGGAGTCCACCCGCCGCGAGAACACCAGCGGCAGCACACCCGGCAGTTCGACGTCCGTCAGCGGCAGGAACATCCTGCCCGTCGCCATGTCCACCGGGTCCGTCGGACCGCGCCTGATCTCGTCCGGGCGCCGGGTGAACCGGCCCCGGCCGGACCGCAGCGCGTTCCGCGCCCACGCCAGCGCTCCCCGGCCCGCCAGCCGCGCGCCGACCTGGACCGCGGCCCGCGCGGCCACGGGGGCCAGCACCCGGCCCGCCGCCATCGCCAGCAACTCCGGAAGCAGGAAGCCGAGTCCGCCGGTGGCCACGCCGAGCGGCAGCGCGGCGAACGGCAGGGCGAACATCAGCAGGGTGAGGATGAGCGCGGGATCCACGTCCAGGAACTTGTCCAGGACGAACGAGACGATCAGGCTGTCGGGCACGACCTTGCCGTACTCGGCGATGGAGCCCGCCCGCGACAGCAGCAGCCCGCCCGCGCACAGACTCCCCGCGACCAGCCCCACCCGCAGCAGCGCGGCGGCGTACGGCTCGGCCGGGGGCAGGGCGCGCAGGCGGGGGAGGGAGCGCCACGTCAGTACGAGGCGGAACGCGGCCAGCAGCAGGGCCGCCAGACCGCAGCCGATGAGGAGTTGCCACCCCTGGCCCTCGGTGAAGTACTCCTCAAGGTTCTCCGTCCCCTCGAAGGCGAACGTCGCGGCGAGGAGGGCGGACGGGATCAGGAGCAGGAGTCCGAGGACGAGGAGGGTCTTCTCCCACCACGGGAGGCGTCCGCCGCCGCGGGCGCGGACCCGTCGCCAGGCCTCGCGCAGGGTTGTGCCGCGCCATGCCTCGGGATCCGAGGTGGCGTCCAACTCGGCTGTACGGGTGGTGAGTTCGTCCCGCAGCGCGGTGACGTGCTCCGGGCGGGCGCGGGGGTGGGTGGCGACGTGGAACAGGGCCCGGCGCCCGCGTGCGTACCGGAGCGCGATCAGCGTGGTCCACGGGGCCCGCAGCAGCGCGTAGTTCAGCAGCGGGACGCTGCCGCCCTCCCGCTCCGCCCTCAGCCACACCCCCGGCTCACGGGACCGTCCCGCCCGCCGTGTACGTATGTCCCACACCACGGCCGCCACCAGGCAGCCCAGCAGCAGCCAGAGCCCGCTCGCGACGATCCGGTCGTACCACGCGCGCGGCTCTCCGTGGGTGTTGGGGAGTGCCGCGATGTAGTTGACCGCCGTGTGCAGACCGATGGCCGCGAGCAGCGGCAGCAGCCCCGCCGCCCGGACCCACCAGCGGTGTCCGCACACGATCAGCCCGACGGACAGTCCGCCGAGGGCCGTCCACACGACGTGGTTGTCCACCGGCACGGTCGCTGTCGCGGAGCCCAGCTCCAGCGTGCCGACCGCGGCCGGGAACCAGTGCCCCAGGAACTCGGGAAAACCGGAGACGAAGGGCACCGTGAACAGGCGCGTCGCGACCGACCAGCCGCCCGCCGACTCGATGGGGCGTACCTGGACATCCGGTGCGAATGCGAATTGCAGTACCGATTCCAGCAGTCCGAACCCCGCGCCCACCGCGCCGCCCAGCACCACGAAGTCCGTCAGGCCCCACTGGACCCGGCCGCGCAGCGCCCAGGCGGCGAGCGCGAGCGGGACTGTCTTGAGCAGTTCCTCGACCGTCGGAGCCGTCGTCCACATGACGGTGTCCAGGACCGTACGCATCGACGTCTCGTCGGCGGCGGCCAGTTGGCGGGTGACCACCGTTTCGATCAGCACCGAGAAGACGCCGCAGCCGTACGCCCCCACCCCGAAGGCCAGCAGTACGGTCGGCCAGCCGACCGTACGCGCAGGCCATGAGAACAACATCAGTTGCAGAACGCACCACAAGGACGCGGCAGCCATCCAGAACGCCACAAACCCACCCCGTATATTTGCTTTAGTGAATTGAACGTATGGGTCGGTGGTACGTGTGTCAACAGGGCGTCGGGGGGTGACCCCAGTGGCAGGTGTAGTCAGCGACACCTGTGACTTGGGGTCGTACGCCCAATGTGATCGAAGCGCGGCGTCCGTAGCGTCTTTCCCGAGGCACAGAGCGTGCCCGACGGGAAGGAAGAACGATCATGATGCGTCGTAAGAGCAGGACCGGACCGGCGAGGAGCGCGGAGGCTCTGTGCCTGGCTGACGTCACCAAGGTCTACGGGGCGGCCGAGAACGCCGTGACCGCTCTCGACGGTGTGTCGCT